>NZ_JBICXE010000026.1:0-142447 GCF_043200155.1 Streptomyces sp. NPDC048473 | reverse complement strand
ACCGCAGCCAACTCCTCACCCAGCACACCCGATCAACGACACGACCGATCAAGAAGACACGCCATCTCGGACCGCACATGACCAAGCCCTACTAGTGCCTCTCGTTCGGATCATGCCGGGCCCGCGGGCCCTGGCACTGTGCCTCGCCGTGTTGTCGTCGGTCGGCATGGCTCCTTCCCCAAGCTCTCGGCTGCGCTCGGGCAGGGGAGACCCCCTCTGCCTCCCTCCTCCGCCTTGCGATCCACAGCACCGGACCCCGCTCCCTGATCCGGCCTGATCCAAACGAAAGACCCTAGACGGACCGGGGCAGCCCGATCGGGTTCGGGAACGGCAGCAGCTCCGCCTCCAGCACCTGCCGGGTCGGCAGCTCCAGAGCGGCGAGCAGCGCGTCCACCATGCTGTCGGTGAGGGGGCGCAGCAGCCGGGCGGCCAGCCGGTCGGTGGTGCCCTCGATCAGGTCCCGTTCCTCACGACCGCGCGGCGTGACAGCCGACTCCGTGTCGATCAGCCCGCGGGAGCGCAGCCGTTCCTCGGCGGCCGCCCACTCCGCGTTTCGCTCCAGCCCCGGTCGAGCCGGATGCCCTCGCGCGGAGCACGGTCGGTGGCGGCGGCGAGAACGAGCGCCTCGGGGGCGTCGAGACCGTGGTCGGCCAGAGCGGCGGCGTGCGCGTCGCCCCGGAACTCCCGCAGTGCGGTGGTGAGTTGCCACAGGCGTTCCACCGGGTCGGCGCGGTCGCACAGCGGCCGGTTCGCGGCGAACAGCGGTCGTGCGAGCGCCGATGCGTCCTCCACCATCGCCGCGAGCGGCGGGGCGAGCTGTCCGGCAAGAGTGTCGATGCCGGGAATCAGCCTGCGCAGCGCCCGCGCGGCGAGCTGCGCGCGGAGGTCCGTGAGTCTTTCGGGGGTGACGATCTGCCATGCGGCGGGCAGCGCCCGGGCCACCATGCCCGGGGCGAAGACGGCCAGGACAGCGGTCGCGGCCTCGGGGCGGACCGGCCCCATGGGGGCCGTACGGGTGGCGAAGTAGCCCATCCAGAAGCCCTTGAGGCCGACGGACCGGCCGATGCCCCGGCACTCCTCGTCGAAGTAGATCACTGCGTGGAGGGGTTCGGTGCGCAACCACAGTGCGCGGGGTCTCGACTCCATGGGAGCCAACCTAACGCCCATGGCAGCGGATGCGCCGTACGACGACGGGCGGGCGGAGGCTCCCTTCGGCCTCTGCCCGCCCGTCGCTGCCGCACCGGGGGAGTTCAGCCGGCCCTGACTGCCTCAGCCGGCCCCGCCGAAGTGCCGTTCCACGATCGCCGCGGCATCGGTGCCACGCGGCAGGATGCCGTACTGGTGGCCACGGGCCTCGCCGAGCCGGGCGGCGACGAACGCCTCGGCCGTCGCCGCGGGAGCGTGACGCAGCATCAGCGAGGACTGCAGTGCCAGCGCCATGCCTTCGACCGTCGCCCGGGCGCGGGTCTGCGCGGCGAGCGGCTCGCGCAGATCGTCGGCCAGCTCCTGACGTACGCGACGCACATGAGCGTCCAGTACGGGACTGGCACCGGCCGTGGTCCCCAGCTCGGCCCAGAAGGCGTCCAGCGACTGCGGGGTCCTGGCGATGCCCCGCAGCACATCGAGCGCGATGACGTTGCCCGAGCCCTCCCACACCGCCATCACCGGCTGCTCGCGGTAACGCCGGGCCAGCGGCCAGTCCTCGGTGTAGCCGTTGCCGCCCAGGCACTCCAGCGCCTCGTAGGCGTGGTGCGGGCCGCGCTTGCAGATCCAGTACTTGGACACCGCGGTGGCCAGCCGGCGGAACATCTCCTCGGACTCGCCGCTGCCGCTCTCGTACGCGTGGGCCAGGCGCAGCGAGGTCCAGGTCGCGGCCTCCGTCTCCAGCGCCAGGTCGGCGAGGACCGCCGTCATGGCCGGCTGGTCGGCCAGCCGGGCACCGAAGGCGCTGCGGTGCCGGGCATGCCAGATCGCCTCCGACACCGACTGGCGCATGCCCGCGGTGGTACCGAGCACACAGTCGAGCCGGGTGTGGTTGACCATCTCGATGATGGTCGGGACACCGCGGCCGGGCTCGCCGACCCGTACTGCCCAGGTGCCGTCGAACTCCACCTCGGAGGAGGCGTTCGACTTGTTGCCGAGCTTGTTCTTCAGCCGCTGGATACGGACGGTGTTGCGGGTGCCGTCGGCCAGTACCCGCGGCACGAGGAAGCAGGTGAGTCCGGCCTCGGCCTGGGCCAGCACCAGGAAGGCGTCCGACTGCGGGGCGGAGAAGAACCACTTGTGGCCGGTCAGCAGATGGGCCCGGCCGTCGGGGTCGGAGCCCAGCGGGACGGCCCGCGTGGTGTTGGCGCGGACGTCGGAGCCGCCCTGCTTCTCCGTCATCCCCATGCCGAAGGTCAGCCCGGACTTGCGGTCCGGGGCGATCAGGCGGGGGTCGTACGAACGGCTGAGCAGGCCCGGCAGCCAGTCCCGTCCCACGTCCGGATCGCGCTGCAGGACCGGGACCACGGCATGCGACATGGACATCGGGCAGGCGTGGCCGGGCTCGATCTGGGCGAACAGCATGAACGAAGCCGCCCGTGCCACCGCGGCTCCGGGCTTCGGATCGGCCCAGCCCGCCGTGTGCGTGCCATGACTCACCGCCGCGCCGATGACCTCGTGGTACGCGGGGTGGAAGTCGATCTCGTCGACGCGGTTGCCGTAACGGTCATGGGTGCGCAGGACGGGCGGGCAGGTGTGGGCGAGCTCCGCACTGATCTGGAACCGCTCGGAACCGACCAGGGTGCCGATGTCGTGCAGCTCCGGCTCGTGCCAGGCAGCGCCGAACGTTCGGACGGCCTGTGCGAGCGGCAGATTGGTGCCGTACTCGTCGAGGCCGGTCCGGGGCGGCGCCTGGTTGGTGACCTCATGGGGGGGGTGCGGCACGGGGGCCTCGGGCCGAAGGCCGGTCCGGTGCGGGGTGACGGTCATCGCGGGTTCCTGTCCTGGGTCGATGGGCGGGGCGGCGGGGGAGCGGGTGCGGCGGTGTGCGGCTCGCGTTCAGGTGCCGTCGGCTCCGACGGCTCTGAGGCACAGCGTGGTGATGCCCTCCACGACCGGTCCCGGGCCGGTCCGCTCGCCGACCGGCGACAGCGGGCCGAGAAGTGCCTCACTGACCGCCCCGATCACGGCGGCGGCCGACAGCTGTGCGTTCTGCGCGGGCAGCTCACCTGCGGCGATACCGGCGACGATGGCCGACTCGGCGAGGGCGTGATAGCCGCGCCGGTAGATCAGCCGCTCCTGCTCGACGAGCGGATCGACCGGTTCGGCCAGCAGCGCCCACGCCGTACGGGGGGAGCGCAGCGCACGGTAGGCGAAGACCTCGACCAGGGCGCGCAGCTGCTCGGCGGCCCCGCTCCGCGCCCGTACGGCCTCCTGCACCGCGCCGAGCTCATGACCTGCGACATGGCGGAAGACCGCGGCGAGCAGCTCCTGCTTGGAGGCGAAGTGGTTGTAGACGCTGCCGTTGGCGACACCCGCCCGGTCGGCGAGTGCGGAGATGCTGGCCGCCGCGTATCCGCCCTCGGCCAGCAGCTGCCGTGCGGCGTCCAGCAGCCGTTCACGGTGAGCGAGCCGAGTCGCCTCCGTACGGGCGGTGGGTCGGTAGGCCATGATGTTCTGAACCCCGATTCATATCTTCCTCTGTCACTCAACCACTGTTGTTCCCGGGGTGCAATGGCCCGCCGAAGAACTGCCGTTCTCTTTTCCGCGGGTAAGGGAACGGATGTTCAAGGCCGTGCGGGCGGTGGCTGTTACGGATTTTCCGGACCGGTCGCGCAGAGTGTGTGCGGGTGCGCGCCGGGTGCTGGATGCCGCCACGGGCCGGGTCGGTGCAGTGCCCCGCGGGTGGGTGCAGCAGGCAGGGGTTGGCAGGTACTTGGAGGGCCGGGATGGGTGCCGGTTACAGACGCGTGTGACGGAAATGTCCGTACTTCGTAACATGTATCGGTGCGTCTTTCGCGACTCGGGCATTCGGGCCACAGTGTGCGTTCTCGGCAACAGGCCGGGACCGAACAACGCTCGGACCGCACGGCCCGGGCCCGCATCTGAGGGGTCTTCATGTCCCGTTCCGCACGGCGGTTCACCGCTACCGTTCTCGCTTCCGGCGCACTGGTGGCCGCCGCCGCACTGCCGGCCATCGCAGACGATCACGACCACGGAAACGGTCGCGACCGCGGTCACGGCCACACCCGGACCGACCCGCGTTCGTCCGTGGTCCTGGGCGCGATCCAGTACAACAGCCCCGGGCGCGACAACGGCTCCAACCGCAGCCTCAACGGTGAATGGGTCACCGTCACCAACACCGGCCGTCACTCGGTCAACCTCCGCGGCTGGACCCTGAGCGACGAGAGCCACCGCACCTACCGGTTCGACCTGCGGCTGGCCGGCCGCTCCTCGGTGCGTGTGCACACCGGAGTCGGCCGCGACACCACCCGCGACGTCTATCAGGACCTCCGCAGGTACGTCTGGGACGCCAGCGAC
Organism: Streptomyces sp. NPDC048473; assembly: GCF_043200155.1. Taxonomy (NCBI): domain Bacteria; kingdom Bacillati; phylum Actinomycetota; class Actinomycetes; order Kitasatosporales; family Streptomycetaceae; genus Streptomyces; species Streptomyces sp. NPDC048473. The sequence continues at coordinate 137,923 of NZ_JBICXE010000026.1, read as the reverse complement.
ACGGCGACTCTGCGGGACGCGCGTGGTCACAGGGCCGACTCGAAGTCCTGGGGCCGCGACCATGACGGCCGTAACGGCCGCGACGACCGTGGCGGCCGTAACCACCACGACGGTCGCGGCTGACCCGACCGGCGACCGCTCCCCGTCCCCGGATCGGCCGTCAACACCCTGATCGCGGCGCCCCGCGGCCGACCCGGCCGCGGGGCGCCGCACTTGTCAGTGATCGTCGGACCGCCGCGCAGGGAGCTCCGCATTGAGCGCGTCGACCGCCCCGCGGACGTCCCCGATCGTCGTGTAGTCGACGGCCACGAAATTCACCGGGCCGCCCCGCTGCTGCTCGCACCGGTGCGCACGGTCCAGCACCCAGTCACGGGCGTTGACCTTGCCCGCGTCGATCCTGCTCCCGCCCGCGACGGTGATGAAGTGGTTGAGCAGGAAGAGCCGCTTGCCGGTGCCGCCGCGGTGCGGGACACAGCTCATCTCCTGCGGGCTCCGGAAGGCGAACGGCGTCTCCATCCCGTAACGGTAGAAATTGCGGTACCACGGTGCGGGACCGTCGGCCTTCTCGGCGAAGACCACGAGTCGCCGGCCGCTGTCGAGCATCTCGCCCAGCGTCGGCCACGCCTTCGCGGGGTCGGGGTCCGGGGTGTGGACCAGATCCAGCAACCCCGCCTGCCGGAAGGCCCGCTCGGTGTCCTCGCCGCTGATGGCGTCCTGAATGATCAGTGTGACGACCTCGGTCGGATGCGCCCGCATCCATGCGCCGATCGCTTTCAGGGCCGGCACCAGCTCGATCGCGCCCGCCCGGCACACGGCATGGCACAGCCACAGGCCCTTGCGCGGCGGATTGATCCGATTGATCGCGGAGGTGATCAGCCGGCGCTGCTCGGGCGAGAACTCGGGAGAGTTCAGCCGTTGCGCGATCTCCTCAGGTGTTTCCCAGTGGTACGTGTCGATCTGCAGGGCTCTGGCTCCACTGTTGAGCTGCGCGGTGATGTCGGGGTCCTGAAGCGGTCCGATGAACCGGTCGGCGGTGGTCGACATGGCGTTGTGCGAGGTCACGTACGCCACTTCGTCGTACCCGCGGTCGCACAGCTCCGGGCTGCCCTGGCAGATCCGTGGCACGGTCTGATTGATGCCCAGCGGTACGAGCAGGACGCCGGCCAGCGCGGCGCAGCTCGCTCCGGCAGCCAGCCCGCGGACGCGAGGGGCCGTGATCGCGGCCCGCGGCCGGACCCCGACGGCCCAGCCCGTTCCTACCAGGAGTGCACCGATGACCAGTGGGACCACAGCGGTCGTCAGCGCGGTGAGCGCGATCCGGTCGAGCGCGGTGTCCTGCACGTCGTCGACCAGCCGGGTCAGGCTCGGCGGCCAGGAACCCGGCGGAGTGATCACCCTTCCGCCGGTGGCCAGGCGCGCCACCAGCACAGCCAATGCGGTGAGGACCGCGCCCGATGCCAGTGCCCAGCCCGTCAGCATCAGCCGGCGGCCGGAGCCCGCCGGGCCGGCGAACCACAGGACGGCCAGGGCCGCGACACCCAGCACGGTGGCGATGGCCTCCACCAGGGCGAGTCCCTCGTGCGTGAAGGTGCGGGCCCGGTGGATGGCGTCCAGCTGGTTCCCCGACGCGGCGAGCGCCTGGGTGATGTCCCAGGTGCCGCCGCCGGCCGTGGTACGCAACCCGGCCGCGGCGGCACGGGTCCGGTCCGAGACCGCCGCCGGGGCCACAGCCGCCAGTGCGGTGGCGACATCGCCCTCCGCCAGCGCGACCGAGACCTCGGGGCGCAGCGCCGCCCGGCTCTTCGCGGGCACAGCCTGCAGCAGCGCATCGGTGGCCTGCGCCGCCTGGCCGGGGGAGAGGGGCAGGGCGGGCAGCCCGCTCGGGACCTGCCCGGAGATCAGACTGCCGAGCGCCTGGTTCAGGTCGGCCGAGAACTGAGCGAAGTCCGGCTCGGGCTTCTGCTGGAGCGAGGCCACCAGGTCACCGAAGTAGATCTGGGAGAGATCGGTGAGGTTGTTCACCACCGGCGTGATGTCCACCGTCAGCCGCAGGGTGTTCTGGTCGCCGCGGAGATACCCGACCACGCTGTCGATCTGCCGGTGGGTCATTTCCCGGACGGTCTCCGGCTCCAGCACGACCTTGATGTTGGAGGTCACCACGGCCTCCGGGACCGGCAGCCGCGCGAGGAGATTCCTGGTGACACCCGATGCCCGGGGATCTACCAGCACCTGGTCGTAGAGCCGGTCGTAGACCTCTTCGTGGTCGAGGACCGACTGGTAGAACGACGGGGACACCACGGTGCTGCGCGCCGTCGCGGTCACGGCCATCACCAGCGTGCACACGGCCGCCACGAGAAAGGCGGCCGTGCGCAGCGGGTGCCGCACGCCGAGGTCAGGACTCATCTGCCACGGACGGGATCTCCTGCTCGGTCCACAGGGCCTTGCCGCCGCTGCTGTACCGGGTGCCCCAGTGGGTGGCGAGCTGGGAGACGATGAAGAGTCCGCGTCCGCCCTCGTCGACGGTGCGCGCATGGCGCAGATGGGGCGACACCCGACTGCTGTCGTGCACCTCGCAGGTGAGCGAGCGGTCCAGGATCAGCCGCAGTTGCAGCGGAGGGGTGCCGTAGCGGACGGCGTTGGTGATCAGCTCGCTCACGATGAGTTCGGTCGCGTCGATCGTCTCCTCGTCGAGATTCCAGCCGTCGAGCCGGTCCCGCACGAGCGTACGGGCGATGGAGGGGGTCGTCCGGTCGTGGGCCAGCTCCCAGGTCGCGACCCGGTCGGCCGGGACGACGCCGGTACGGGCGAGGAGAAGGGCGGCGCCCTCGGGACAAGCCTCGGCCGGAAGGCTGTAGACCACGTCGTCGCACAGGTCCTGCAGATTCCGGCCGGGCTGCGCGAGTGCTTCCACTACCCGGCTCGCGGACCTGTGGTCGGTCAGGAGGGTGCCGGTGAAGAACGCCAGAACGCTGCCTTCGTCGAGCTCGAAGCCGGCGGTGGCGAACGGCGAACTGTCGGTGGAGAAGAGCGAGGGCCCTTCGGGTACGTCCAGGGTGGTCGTGGTGCCGTCGGACGTGACGAGGACCGGCGCCGGGTGCCCCGCCCGTGCGATGGTGCAGGTACGGGAGAACGGGTCGTAGACCGCGTACAGGCAGGTCGCATTGAGCGATTCCCTGTGCAGCCGGTCGCAGGGCGGCAGCGATGCCCGCTCGACGGCCAGGCGCCCGGCGGTGTCGGTCAGCCGGGCCAGCACTTCGTCGGGCTCGAGGTCGAGACCGGCCAGCGCCTGGATGACGGTCCGCAACTGCCCCATGGTGATGGCTGTCTGGAGGCCGGGTCCGTCTACATTGCCGACGATCAGGGCGGTGCGCGCGCCGGGGAGGCTGATGGTGTCGAACCAGCTCCCGCTGTTGCGCCCGGGCAGCAGGAGGTGTGCCGTTTCCACGGCGATCCGGTCACCGTCGCGCTGGGGGAGGAGCCGGCGCTGGACCGTCGACGCGATCACATGGTCGCGCTCGTAGCGCCGCGCGTTGTCGACGCTCAGGGCGACATGAGCAGCGGCCGTCAGAGCGAGCGGAATATCGTTCTCCTCATAGGGCTCCGTCCCCCGGCACCGGTACACACTCACAAGACCGAGAACCGCGCCGTGCAGCTTCAACGGCACCACGATCAAGGAGTGGGCCCGGGTCGCCTCGATCACCCGGGCGCTGTCGGGGTCCGCGTCGAGCCACTGCGTCCGGGGACCGATCTGGACGAGACGGGGCCGGAGATCCGAAGCGGCCAGAGCATGGGGCGTACGGGCGGGCAGCCTGCGCATCTCTCCGACCAGGCCGTCCCGGTGACCGTCGGGACCGAGACCTCGCACCGCCGCGCGGCGCAGTGGGACATCGCGTTCCAGGGGGCCGGGCGGCGGATCCGAACCGCGCAGCACTTCATCCACCACCTCGACCACGGCGAAGTCGGCGAACACCGGAACGACGGCCTCGACGAGCCCCTCGCAGGTGGCTGCCACATCGAGCGACCTGCCCACGTGCGTGCGCACCGCGGCGAGACACGCCGCACGGGTGCGCGCCTTCTCCTCGTCATTGACATCGACGACAGCGGCCAGCAGCCCGAGGGTGCGACCTTCCGCGTCTTCCAGGCGGTAGACGGACACCTTCAGGCTGCGATTGGGGCCGGGGGCGTCCAGGAGCCGGCCGCGGATCACGCGGTCGCGTGAGGCCACGCCACTGTCCAGCACCCCGCGCAGCATCCGCTCCGCCTGGTCCGGTTGTTCGAGGTGGTACGCCTCGGTGAAGTAACGCCCCACGAGGCGTTCGGCGGGGATGCTGTCGGAAAGGGGGTTCGCCCGCACCACCCGCAACTGCGTGTCCAGAACATGCAGGCCCACCGCGGACTGGGCGAACAGGGTGTGGAGGACCGCCGCCCCCATACCGTCGACCGCAGCCGACGCGGGGTCCGGTGCACCGGCGTCCGACACGGATTCACCCCCATCAGGCTCCGCCCACCTCGCGAATCGGCGGGTAGGGACAAGCGTCGACGCACCCCGCGCGCGTCGCCACCGCTCAGTGGCATACGGGTTAACCCCGCCGTGATCACGGAAGAACGACGGCTCACGCCGCTCCGCGCCCCCTCCTAGGCGGCCGCCGGCCCGCCGATCGACGGGGTGTCACCGGAGGCCGGTGGGGCGGGCGTCGCCACGGATTCCGGCGCGGACTGCGGCGCCACGGACTCGGGGGCCGACCCCGTGTCCGACGCAGGCGGTGAGGCCGGCGCCCCGGTGGACGGGGGCACCTGAGCCGGCGGTTCGGTGGTCGTGGACGTGGAGGGCGGAGAGGAGGCCGAAGACGGCGAAGACGGCGCTGAAGGCAGTTCTGAGGACGGGGATTTCGACGAAGGCGAGGGCGAAGATGAGGTCGAGGTCGAGGTTGAGGTCGACGTCGAAGGGCAGGGCCCGCTGGAGGCGCCCGGGGGCTCCGAAGGGCAGGGCGAGAAGATCGTCTTCGAGGGCGGCGCGGTCTTCTTGTCATGGCCGCCGGTGTCACCCGCGTCGCGCCTGAACCAGTCGTCACTCTTCGGGTCGAACATGATGAATGCCTTCACCGCCTGCGGCGCGGGCTCCACCACCACGACATTCGAGGAGCGGTAGCCGGGCCACGCGGCGCCCACCAGCTTCACACTGCCCTTCACCGCGACCGGCGGAAGCAGCGGGTTTCCGCAGGCGCAGCGCACCCGCGGCACGCCGTGGTCGTCGACCAGGACGGCCGTGCCGGCCTGGAGCACCGCCTGAAAGCTGGTGGGTGCACCGTTGCGGTACCCGTGATTGGTGACCCTGGTGTCCAGCCGCAGCTGGACCGGGGTCAGCGAGCGCAGATATCCAGGAACGCCGGAGGGGGCGATCCCCAGGACCGAAGCGAACGCAGTGTTCTTGCCGCGATCGGCTGTGAGCGCGGTGATCTGCTTCTCCACATCGCAGCTGGAGACGTGACGAGTGCCTCCGTACAGGCCCGGCGTCGAGCCCCGCACCGCCTGCGTGACGTTCGCCGCTGTCCCGGAGGCGCTCGGCAGCGGAGTCGGTGTCGTCGTTCCGGAACTGTTCCGTGCCGTCGACGGGGTGTACGGATCGGGGCCGGTCGAGCCGGCCGCCTGCAGGAAGACCTCGCCGCCCGCCACCGACCTGCCGTCGGGGCGGGTGAGGACGATGGTCAGCACCACCGCGGCCACGATCACAGCGGTGATCGACGCCACCAGGGGCACCGACCGCCACCAGGGACGACCGGGGCCGCCGCCGGAGCCGGAAGGCTGCGCCGCATGGCGGGGTCCGCCGGGTCCGCCCGTGCTGCCGGAGCCGCCTCCGGCCGGCGGTCCGGTCGGAGGGCCGGAGGGACGGTGCGGCGGTGGCGGCGGTACAGGTCCCTGTTGCGTGGGGCCCGAGAGCGGGCCGGATGGGGGTCCTGTGGGGCGGCCGGACGGCGGGGGTCGGTCACTCACGGGTTCTTCTTCCGGGCGGTAGAGATCGGTCCCGATTCTTCCCTTACGTGCACATTGTGTGCTCGGTGGTCGTGAGGCCCGCAAGCGGACGCCGACCGGCTCTCCCAAGGGGCGCAGTGCCCGGTGCCATGCCTAGCGTGGCCCCGTGAGCGAACAGGGAGACGAGCACCGGAGCGGCACGGCACGCAGCGCCGCGCACGGCTGGGGCCACGCCCTCGTCACGGTGCTCGCCGGGCTGGTGGCCATGGCCGTCGCGGCCGCTCTCGGACTGTGGGCGGCAGGCGCGACCGGTCTGCCGGACGGTGCGTTCCCGCGCGTCGTCGCGGCCGTCGTCGTGTTGGCGGCGGGCGGCACGGTCGACCTCTCGGGGGACGCCGGGGACCTCGCGAGGACCCACGCGGACCTCTCGGTGCTGCCGCTCTCGGTGACCCTCGCCGGAGCGCTGATGATCGCTGCGGGCTTTCTGCGTCCGCTGCGTCACCGGGCCGTCGCGGGCACCCGAGAACTGGCGGGCTGGGCCGCCCGGGTGGCAGCGCTCTGGGCGCTCGTGCTCATCGGCCTCTCGCTGCTCGCCCGCCGGACGTTCGCCGTCGCGGTCGGGGGCCCGACCGGCACAGTCATCAGCGACGTGTTCGACGCATCCCCCGAGGTCGGATTCCGGGCCGATGTCCTCCTCACCCTCGTCCTCGGCCTGATCTGGCTGGCGGGCGTTCTCGTCCTCGCGCTCCTCGTATCACGGGCGGCGCCGCTCCCCGCCCGCCTGGTGCGCTTCCACGAGTCGGTGCGCCCGGCCGCGTACGCCATGGTGGCGCTGCTGCTCGCGTACGTCGTACTGGGACTGGTCGCCGGGCTCGTCGTCGCGGTGACCCGCGGCCACCCGGCCGAGACGTTCGCCGTGATCCTCCTGGGGCTGCCGAACCTCGTGTGGCTCGCCTTCACCCTGGGGCTCGGGGCGTCGTGGGAGGGAAAGGTGGACGGCCCTTTCGGGCTGCCCATGCCGCATGTGCTCGACTCCGTACTCCGTACCCCCGACATCTCCACCCTCGATGTCACCACGCTGGCCGATGCCGACGCGCGCTCCTGGTGGCTGGTGGTCGTCGCCGCGGTCCTGACCCTGTCCGCCGCGTTCCTCATGGCGATTCGCTCGCCCGCCCGGATGCCGCCCTGGCAGCACGCCGTGCACATGGCGGTGGCGCTCGTACTCACCGTGCTGACCATCTGTCTGACCGCCCCGGTCTCCGCGCACTACGGACTGTCGCTGCTGGGCATCGGGGATGTCGACGGCGGCCTCGGCGGGCAGGTCATTCTGCGCCCGCACGTAGGGAGCGCACTCGCGCTGGCCGCACTCTGGGGGCTGGTCACCGGGTTCCTCGGCGGCCTGCTCGGCTCCAGGGTCCTGCGGCGCGGCGAAGTGGCCGGCTGACCACGACGCCTACCGCGGGAGCCCGGGGAACACCGGCAGCGCCCATCGCGGCGGCCCGGGCGGTGGCTCGGACCCCGGAGACCGTGCCACGATCCGCTTGTCCACCTGGGTCGGCGGATGGTTCGCGCGCGCACCGCCCCGGGCGGCCGAGCGCAGGGCGGCCACGAACTGCAGGCATGAGTCGTACCGGTCGTCCGGGCTCTTGGCCAGGGCCTTCGCCAGTACGCCGTCCACGGCGGCCGGGAGATCGGGGCGCAGCCCGGTCAGGGGCGGCGGCGGGTCGAACTGGTGGGCCCACAGCAGAGCCATGTCGTCGTCGCGCCGGAACGGCGGTCCGCCGGCCAGGGTCTCGTGGACGACACACGCCAGGCTGTAGACATCGCACCGGCCGTCCACCGGACGGCCGGAGATCTGCTCGGGCGCCACATAGTCGAGCGTTCCGACGAACTGGCCCACCGAGGTGAATCCGGTCAGCGACAGCGACTTCTTCGTCAGGCCGAAGTCCGTCAGATACACATGCTCGGGGTGGTCGCTGTCCGTGCCCGCCGCTATCAGGATGTTGCCGGGTTTGACGTCCCGGTGCACCAGGTCGTGATCGTGGGCGGCATCGAGTGCGGACGCCACCTGCGCGGCGATCCGTACCGCCGTGCCGATCGGCAGCGGCCCCTCGCGGTCGATGAGGGCGCGCAGGTCCTGACCCGCGACATAGCGCATGGCGATGTAGAGGATGCCCTCGGTCTCACCGGCCTCGAAGACCGGCACGATGTGCGGATGGTCGATCGCGGCCGCCACCCGCGACTCATGGGTGAAGCGCTTACGGAAGGTGTCGTTGCGGGCGAGTTCGGGTGCCAGCAGCTTGAGAGCGACCGTGCGGTCCAGCCGCAGATCCTTGGCCCGGTAGACCACGGCCATGCCACCGCGGCCGATCTCGCTCTCCACCACGTAGCTCGCGATCTGCTTCCCGAGCAGGTCGGAAGGCCTTCCGACGGGCAACTCGGTGCCCCGCGAGGAGTGCGCGGAGGCCGGGGACCGGGGCTCGTGGGCCATCACCCGTCACCCGCCCGGGTGGGCGGATGCGCGGCGGGAGGGCCGGATTCGTCGACCGGGCGGACGATCTGCGTCAGCTCCTCGTCGTCCTCGTCCGGCGGCCGGTCCCGGGCCATCTGTTCCGGGTGGACGATCTGCGTCAGCTCCTCGTCGTCCTCGTCCGGCGGCCGGCCCCGGGCCATCTGTTCCGGGCGGACGATCTGTGTCAGTTGCTCGTCGTCCTCGTCCGGCGCTCGGGGGTCGGCCAACTGCTCGGGCGCGACGACCTGCGTCGGATCCGCTTCGGCCGCCCCCGCCCCCGCCCCCGCCGGCGCCCCGCTCGGCCGGCCCGGTCCGGCCGAGGCCGCGTAGGTGCTGAGCCGCGTCCCGTCGCAGTACACCCAGCGCTCGTGCTCGGCGTCGTACAGCCACACCGCTTCGCCGTCCACGACCATTCCCACCCGCAGTCCCTGCGTACGGCGGCGGAAGGTCTCCCCGTCGATACGCTCATCGGCCAGTTCCTTCGCGGCGTGCCGGTACTGGGCCAGCGACTCCTGGACCCGGGCCAGCAGAGGGCGCGGGTCCGCCGTACGGGCGAGCGGCTGCCCGGCAGGCGGCGGTCCGTGCGGTACGGAGACGAGCAGGCGGCCGTCGACCCAGGCCGACCAGCCGTTGGCGCACAGGATCTGCCCCCAGTCCCCGCGCCGGTCGATGAGCTGTACCGGAAGCAGCGGGTCGAGCGGTTCGGTGGGGCGGGACACGTCCGGCGCCTCCCAGGCGGGCAGCCCGTCCTGGGGGACGACATGGGTCGGGCGGAACTCCGGAGTCACCATGGGCGCCTGCCTTCGCTACTTCCGCATGATGGCGGGTTCGTGCCGGCGCAGCAGCCGCGCGACCACCAGTCCGAAGACGGCCGACAGCACCACCAGCATCCCCATGTTCAACAGCCACACCGCTGCGGAGTGCTCGAACAGCGGATCCGAGGTCACCTTTCCCGGCACGATCCTGGCGAGCCCGATGGTCCCGGCCAGTGCCCCGAGCGCCCACCGGGACGGGACCAGCCACGCCAGTTGCTCCAGCCCGGGCACCCCGTGCAGCTTCAGCAGCGCACCGCAGAAGACGACCTGGACGATGGCGAGGAGCACCAGCAGCGGCATGGTGACCTCCTCCTTGCGTACCAGCGCGGAGACGAGCAGACCGAGCATCATCGCCGTGAACGACAACAGGGCCACGGCGAGTGTGATCTCGACCAGCGGTGGCAGGAGAACGCCCTTGCCGCCCGGGGCATTCAGATCGACTCCCACCAGACCGACGAGGGTCAGGACCACGGCCTGCAGTACCGTAATGGTGCCCAGGACAACCACTTTGGACATCAGATATGCCGATCTGGACAGCCCGACAGCCCGCTCCCGCTGGTAGATTCCCCGCTCCTTGACCAGTTCCCGTACGGCATTGGCGGCGCCGGTCAGCACGCCGCCCACACAGAGGATCAGCAGCGCGTTGATCGCCGTGTCCTGGGTCAGCCGGCTGCCGGCCAGGGCTCGGGTCATCGCGCCCATCACGAACGGCAGAGCGATCATGATGGCCAGGAAAGTCCGGTCGGTGCTCAGCGCGGCGGCGTACCGGCGGACGAGCGTCCGCAGCTGAGCGCCCCCGCTCCGGGTCTTCGGCGGCGGCGCGACCGGGGAGACCGCGGCGTGCGGCAGCCGGGGCTGCGCGGTGGAGTTCGCGATGTACTGCCGGTGGAACGGGGATGCGCGGTACTCCGCCGACCATTCCCGGTCCCGGTCGTTCTCGAACGCCTCGAACGCCTCCGGCCACTGCTCGAACCCGAAGAAGGTGAGCGCGTCGTCCGGCGTCCCGTAGTAGGCGGTCTTCCCGCCGGGGGCGAGGACCAGCAGCCGGTCGCAGACATCGAGGCTGAGCACACTGTGCGTGACAACGATGACCGTACGCCCGTCGTCGGCCAGCCCCCGGAGCATATGCATGACCGAGCGGTCCATGCCGGGGTCGAGCCCCGAGGTCGGCTCGTCGAGGAAGAGCAGCGACGGCTTCGTCAGCAGCTCCAGCGCGACGCTGACGCGCTTGCGCTGGCCGCCGGAGAGGCTGTGAATCGGCTGCTCCGCCCGCTTTTCCAGAGCCAGCTCACGCATCACTTCCGCGACCCGGGCCCGGCGTTCGGACGGGGCGGTGTCGTGCGGGAAGCGGAGCTCGGCGGCGTACCCGAGGGCGCGGCGCACGGTCAGCTGGGAGTGCAGGATGTCGTCCTGCGGGACCAGCCCGATGCGATGGCGCAGCTCGGCGTAGTCGTGGTAAAGGTCGCGGCCGTCGTAGAGGACGCTGCCCTCGTCGGCCGGGCGGAGGCCGGTCAGTGCGTTGAGCAGAGTGGACTTACCGGAGCCGCTCGGACCCACCACGCCGAGCAGACACTTCTCGCCCACCGGGAAGGAGACATGGTCGAGCAGGGTCTTGCGGCCCCGGTCCACGGTGACCGCCAGGTCCTGCACATCGAGCGAGACCTCACCGGTGTCGACGAACTCCTGCAGCACGTCGCCGACCAGAGAGAACTCGGAGTGACCGATGCCGACGATGTCACCGGCGGCGACCGGGGCGCGGCCGACCAGCTGGCCGTTGAGATACGTGCCGTTGTGCGAGCCGAGGTCGACGATCTCGTACGTGCCGTCCGGATGTGCCCGCAGTTCGGCGTGCCGGTGCGAGACGGTCAGGTCGTCGACGACGAGGTCGTTGTCGGCGCTGCGGCCGATGCGTACGGTGTGGACGGGCCGCGGCCGCACGGTGGTCGGCTGCCGGAACGTGCCGGTGGCCGCGGGCATGGAGACGGCGGACGGGCGGTCGGCCGGATGCAGCGCGGGGGCCGGGGGTTCCTGGCCGACCAGAACGGCGCACGGCCCGTTCGCGGGATGACCGAACCGGATGACGCTGCCGGGGCCCACGCCCGACTCATGGATACGCCTGCCCCCGGTGTACGTGCCGTTCGTGCTGTCCTCGTCCTCCAGTGACCAGTGGTCGGCCACGGGCCGCAGCACCGCGTGGTGCCACGAAACCCGTGCGTCGTCGATGACGATGTCGCTCAAGGGATCGCGCCCGACGTGGTAATCCCGGCTCGGGCTCATCACTGTGGGTCCCTCGTCGGTTTCGAGAACGAGTTCGGGCGCAGTCGGCGCGACAGGCCGTTCTCCCATGCCCAAATTCTAGCGATGCGTGCCGTTATGCGCCCGATGTATCGCGCTGAACGGCTTCCGCCCAGCCGGTCCGCTGCCACGGCCCCCGGCGCGCCACAGGCGCTACCCCCACCCTTCATGACCGGTTCACCCGATAGTTCCGGAATCAAGAAATCCTTGTGGCGGCGGCCCTGCGATCCGGGCCTCGGACCGCTGCCGCCCCGCACGAAGGAGAACGTCGCGTCATGTCCCACCCCGTGCCCGAATGGGCCGACCCCCAGGTTCCCGCGGACTCACTCGACCCTCAGGGCCTCAGCCGCCGAGGGCTGATGCGACGAGCCGGTCTGTTCGGTGCGGCCTTCGCCGCCGCGTCGCTGCCGCTGCCCGCGCTGGCCGACAGCAGGGGAGCCCGGTCCGACGGTCGCGGACATGGTCACGGACAAGCCCCCGACCTGGTCTATCTGGTCGGCGATCACCACAACCACTCCGTCTACAGCCATGACGCCAAGTACACCTTCTCCCAACTTGCCTCGGCAGGACAGAAGTTCGGCCTCGACTGGATGGTCTTCACCGAGCACAGCAACATCGGCCATGCCGAGTTCGGTGCCGCTCAGGAGCACCGGGAGATCCTCAAGGCCCGCGCCGACAACAAGCGCATGCTGATCTTCCAGGGACTGGAGTGGTACATCCCCGGTGCCGAGCACTGCACCGTCTTCTCGCCGCCCGGACGGCATGAAGTGGACCTCCTCACCCGTTTCGAGGAAGCCTTCGACGGCAAGCTGCTCGGCTACACCGCCGGTGGCCCGACGCACCCCGACACCCCGCGGAACGAGGCGCACGCGGTCAAGGCCCTCAAGTGGCTGGCCGAACAGCGCCGCACCCGGTACGTCGACGACGTGCTCGTCCTCGCCAACCACCCCATGCGGCTCGGCATCGACTCCCCGCACGAGATGCGCGGCTGGCGCGACGCGGCCCCCGAGATCATGATCGGCATGGAGGGCGCCCCGGGCGCTCAGGCCGGGGCGATCCCGGGCTGGCACCCGGACACCAACATCCGCGGCGAGTACACGAATTCACCCTCCGCCGACTCCTGGCCCGGCTACCCGCGCGAGGCGTACGTCACCTACGGGGGCTTCGACTGGGCGACCGCGACCGTCGGTGGCCTGTGGGACGCGATGCTGGCGGAGGGCAAGCTCTTCACGATCACCTCCAACTCCGACGTCCACCGCGTCGCCCAGGACACCTGGGTCAACGGTGCCTGGCCGCCCGGCCGGAACTTCGACAACACCGGCCACATCCCCGACCCGTACAACACCACCGAGCCGCAGCCCGGCGGCGACTTCTGGCCGGGCCAGTTCAGCCGTACGCATGTCGGCGTCACCCGGTACGGCTACCGGAACGTGATGGAGGGGCTGCGGGCCGGCCGGGTCTGGGTCGACCACGGACATCTCATCGACGGCATCGACGTCAAGGTGCGCGGCGAGCACGGCAACAGCGCCACACTCGGCGGCCGGCTGCGCGCCAGGCGCGGCGAGAAGCTCACCCTCACCGTCACGGTGACGGCCGCCTCCCGCCGTAATCCGTACGGTGTGCTGCCGCGCCTGGAGCACGTGGACGTCATCCGTGGCGCGGTCCGCGGTCCGGCTGCCGACCGCGACGACTGGCACGCCCCGGACACCCGGCTCGCCCACACCGCCGACGTCTCGGGCCGCCGCGGCACGTACACCCTGCGCATCCCGGTCGGGCGCGCGGACGAGCCGTTCTACCTGCGGCTGCGCGGCAGCGACGGCAAGCGGCACGGGAAGGGATTCCTCGGCGCGTCGATCGACCCGCACGGCCCGCTCCCGCACGAGCCCGGCAAGGGCAACCCGTGGCTCGACACCTGGTTCTACACCAACCCGGTCTTCGTGGACATCGTGCGCTGAGCCCGCCGAAGGGCCGGGGCCGCCCGAGGCGGCCCCGGCCGAACTCAGGCGTCCAGCGCCGCGGAGACCACGGCCTTGGCCTCCTCCTGCACCCGGCCGAGATGGCCGGCGCCCAGGAACGACTCGGCGTAGATCTTGTACACATCCTCGGTGCCCGAGGGACGGGCGGCGAACCAGGCGTTCTCGGTGGTCACCTTGATGCCGCCGATCGGTGCGCCGTTGCCGGGCGCCTTCGTCAGCACGGCCGTGACGGGTTCACCGGCCAGGGTGTCGGCCGTGACCTGCTCGGGGGAGAGGCGCCCGAGCACCGCCTTCTGCTCGCGGTCGGCCGGAGCGTCGATCCGGGCGTACGCCGGTTCGCCGAACCGGGCGGTGAGCGCTGCATAGTGCTGCGACGGGGACGTGCCCGTCACCGCGAGGATCTCGGAGGCGAGCAACGCCAGAATGATGCCGTCCTTGTCGGTCGTCCACACCGATCCGTCCCGGCGCAGGAACGACGCCCCGGCGGATTCCTCGCCGCCGAACCCGAGCGATCCGTCGACCAGTCCGTCCACGAACCATTTGAAGCCGACGGGCACTTCGACCAGTTCACGGCCGAGACCGGCCGCGACCCGGTCGATCATTCCCGAAGAGACCAGCGTCTTGCCGATGCCTGCTGCGGAAGGCCACTGCTCGCGGTGGGCGTACAGGTAGTTGATGGCGACGGCGAGGTAGTGGTTCGGGTTCATCAGCCCGGCGTCGGGTGTGACGATGCCGTGCCGGTCGGCGTCGGCGTCGTTCCCGGTCGCGATCTGATAGCGGTCGCGCTGCCCGATCAGCGAGGCCATCGCGTACGGCGAGGAGCAGTCCATCCGGATCTTTCCGTCCCAGTCCAGCGTCATGAACCGCCAGGTGGGATCGGTCAGGGGATTGACCACGGTCAGATCGAGCCGGTGCTGTTCGGCGATGCGGCCCCAGTACGCGACCGACGCGCCGCCCAACGGGTCGGCACCGATGCGTACTTCGGCCGATCGGATCGCGTCCAAATCGAGCACGGACGGCAGGTCCGCCACATAGCTGCCGAGGAAGTCGTACGTCCCGGTGGTCGACGCCGCCCGTGCGCGGACGTAGGGCAGCCGTCGTACGTCCTTCATACCGGCCGCGATGATCTCGTTGGCCCGCTCCTGGATCCAGCCGGTGGCCTCGGAGCCGGCCGGACCGCCGTTCGGCGGGTTGTACTTGAACCCGCCGTCACCGGGCGGGTTGTGGGACGGGGTGACCACCACGCCGTCGGCGAGCTGCGAGGTCCGGCCCCGGTTGTGGGCGAGGATGGCGTGCGACACCGCCGGGGTCGGGGTGTAGCCGTCGGCCGGATCGATGAGCACGGTCACGTCATTGGCGGCGAACACCTCGATGGCGGTGATCCGGGCCGGTTCCGACAGCGCATGGGTGTCGGCGCCGAGGAAGAGCGGCCCGTTCGTGCCCTGCCGCGCCCGGTACTCGCTGATGGCCTGGCTGGTGGCGGCGATGTGGTCCTCGTTGAACGCGGTGGCCGTGGACGACCCGCGATGGCCGGAGGTACCGAACGCCACCCGCTGGTCCGGCTCGGCCGGATCCGGGTGCAGCGTGTAATACGCGGTCACCAGCCGGGCCACATCGGTGAGATCCTCCGGCCGGGCCGGCTGTCCAGCTCGTTCGTGCGGCATCTGCCCACTCCTCCGTATCGGTCGGTCGTTGCGGTCTTCCCCTCCGCCATTTTCGCGGGTGGCCCGCGCCGGTACGCGACTGCCCCGCCGGGGACACGCACCGGCACGGCGGGGAGGGATGAACGGCCCAAATCCTGTGGAGGCGTGGCCGGGCCCCGGCATATGTTCGTCCACGACGACGAGCAGCCCACCGCAGAGTGCGAGAAGTGGCGGGTTTCCGACCGAACGGGAAGAGACGAGATGGCACCGAACGAGTCCGCAGCGGCCGACCGCGTCCTGCTGCGCGAGGCCGCCGCCGAGGACGCGGAGCCGCTCACCCGGCTCTTCCTCGACTCCCGCGCCGCAGCCATGCCGTACCTGCCGAAGGTGCACAGCGACGAGGACACGCTGGCCTGGATGACCCATGTCGTCCTGCCCGGAACAACGGTGTGGATCGCCGGGACCGGGACCGGGGAGGTGCTGGGGTTCGCCTCCCTCGACGGAACCGAGCTGGAGCACCTGTATCTGCGGCCCGATGTACGGCGGCGGGGCATCGGCTCGCTGCTTCTGGCCAAGGCGCGCGAGATCGCCCCCGACGAGCTCACCCTGTACGTCTTCCAGCGCAACACCGGCGCCCGGGCCTTCTACGAGCGGTACGGCTTCACCGCGGTCGGGTTCGACGACGGCAGCCGCAACGAGGAGAAGGAACCGGACGTCAGGTACCGGTGGACCGCGAACGGCTGATGCCCTGCCCCGTCCGGGACGAAGCCCGCGTCGCGGTGCAGCACTCCTCCCGGGCCGTCGCGGGCCAGTACTTCGTCACCCTCGAGTCCGCGTTCGCCGAACCGGCTTCCGTACACCGGACTCTGATCCCGGCCGGCTGACAGCACATGACGAGCGGGGCCCGCAGCCGCAGGCCCCGCTCCTTGCTGTCGTGCCCCCTGCCATCCGTGCACGCCACATGCATCGTACTGTCAAACATTTACGAAAATTGCGCGGGATATTGCTCTCCCCTGCATGCAGTGGTTGAGTGTGCCGCGCCCCGGCAGAGTGCCGGCCGAGGGCCTTCCGCGCTCATGCCCGAAGGGGACCACCGATGAGAAGTGCTGGGTTCCGCCGTACACGCCGTGCCTCCGCCGTCACCCTCGTCACCGCGCTCGCCCTGACCGCCCTCGCCTCCTGCGGTACGAGCAGCAGCGGGGGCGGCAAGGGGGACGGATCCGAGGGGTCCTCGGACCCGTCGGCCCCGCTCGACCGGAAGGCGAAGGTGACGATCTCGATCGACTGCATGCCGCCGGCCGCCAAGGCCGCGGAACTGCGGGAGTGGAACGAGGACATCAAGACGTTCAACAAGACGTACCCGAACGTCACGATCAACGGGAAGTCCACCCCCGGTCAGTGCCTGGAGCCGCCGCGCTTCACGGCGATGCTCAAGGCGAAGTCGCAACCCGACGTGTTCTACGCCTACTTCACCGACCTGGAGCAGGTGCTCGACAACAACGGCGCCGAGGACATCTCCGCGTACGTCACCGACAGGACGGTCCCCGCGCTGAAGGACATCCAGCCCCAGGTGGTCGATGTGGCGCGCAAGGACGGCAAGCTCTACGCCCTGCCGACCAGCAACTACACCATGGGCCTGATGATCAACCGGAAGCTGTTCACACAGGCCGGCCTCGACCCGGACCAGCCACCGGCCACCTGGGACGCGGTCCGGGAGGCCAGTAAGAAGATCGCGGCACTCGGCAAGGGCATCGCGGGCTACGGCGAGTACAGCGCGGGCAACAACGGCGGCTGGCACTTCACCGCCGCCCAGTACGGCCTCGGCGGCGAAGTGGTCGACTCCACCGGAAAGAAGGCCGCCTTCAACGACGACACGGGCAAGCAGGTTCTCCAGCAGCTGCACGACATGCGGTGGGAGGACAACAGCATGGGCCAGACCCAGCTGCTGAAGTGGGGCGATCTGCAGAAGCAGATAGCCAGCGACAAGCTCGGCATGTTCCTCGCCGCACCCGACGACATCACGTACATGGTCCAGCAGCTCGGCGCCACGTACGAGAACTTCGGCATGGGCCCGATCCCCGGCGCGGAGGGAACCCTCTTCGGTGGCAACGACTACATGATCAAGAAGGGCAGTTCGCCCAACCGGATCAAAGCCGCCATCGCCTGGCTCAACTTCAAGAACCTCACCCAGGGCAAGGGCCAGTTCGACTGGGCGCGCACCAAGGCCGACCAGCTGCCCGTCGGACTGCCGCAGCCGAACTTCTTCCTGGGCACAACCAAGACGAAGGACGACGCACAGCGGGTCGCCAACGCCACGATGCCGGTCGAGAACTTCAAGGCATTCATGGACAACCCCGTCAAGGGCAAGGCCGAGCCGCCGAAGGCGCAGGAGATCTACAAGATTCTCGACAACGCCATGTCGGGGGTCCTCACCAACAGAAACGCCGACATCGACAAACTGCTCTCCACCGCCGAACAGCAGGTCAACCAGGTACTGGCGAACCAGTGACGGACGCGTGGGGCGGGGTGCGCACCGTCCGTGCGGACTCCGCCCGCCAGGAGTTCCGGCGAGCCCTGCGCCGCAACATCTCCGCGCACGGCTTTCTGATCGGAGCGGTGCTCTGCTTCTCGTTCTTCTCCTGGTATCCGATGGTCAGGGAGTTCATCCTGGCCTTCCAGAAGAACGAGGACGGCAGGACCACCTGGGCCGGCTGGTCCAACCTCAGCCATGTCTTCAACGACCCGGCCTTCTGGCAGGCCTGGCGCAACACCCTGCTCTTCACCGGGCTCGCGCTTCTGCTGGGCTTCGCGGTGCCGTTCGTCGTCGCCGTCGTCCTCAATGAATTCCGGCACGGACAGGGCTACTTGCGGCTCCTGGTCTACCTGCCGGTGATGCTGCCCCCGGTCGCCTCCGTACTCCTCTTCAAGTACTTCTACGACCCCGGCTACGGACTCTTCAACCGCATCCTGGAACTCGTCCACCTCCCGGCCCAGCAATGGCTCCAGTCCACCAGCACCGCCATGCTCTCGGTCGTCATCGCAGCCACCTGGATGAACATGGGCGGCGCCACCCTGATCTATCTCGCCGCCCTCCAGGGCATCCCCGGCGAGCTGTACGAAGCGGCCGAGCTCGACGGCGCCGGGCTGCTGCGCAAGGTCTGGCACGTCACCGTCCCGCAGACCCGGCTCATCCTCTCGCTGCTCCTGCTGATGCAGATCATCGCGACGATGCAGGTCTTCACCGAGCCCTTCCTGCTCACCAACGGCGCAGGTCCCGAGGGCTCCACCACCACCGTCGTCTACCTCATCTATCAGTACGCCTTCAACTTCAACAACTACGGCAGCGCGGCGGCACTCGGCCTCGTCCTGCTCGTCGTCCTCGCGGGCTTCTCCGCGGTGTACGTACGACTGAGCCGCAGCAGCGAAGACCAGTAGGGGGCCCGACCATGGCATCGAACACCCTTGTCTCCCGACGACGCGTCCCCGGACAGCGCAGGGCCGGGCGGCGCGCCGCCGACCAGGGACGCCAACGGACCCTGATCTCATCGGCCCAGCTCGCCAGGCCCCGGGGCAAGGCCGTCTACTGGATCGTCTTCGCCCTGGTGATCATCCTGTTCACCGTGGCCTTCCTGGGACCCCTCTACTGGATGGTCACCGGCGGGCTCAAGACCACCCAGGAAGCCGTACAGAGCCCGCCCACGGCCTTCCCCGCCTCCGTCCACACCGAGAACTACTCCCGGGCCTGGACCGTGATGGACCTGTCCAGACTCCTCTTCAACACCCTCTACTACGCCTTCGGAGCACTCGCCTTCCAACTGGTCCTCGACGTCACCGCCGCCTACTCGCTGTCCAGACTCCGACCGGTGTTCGGCAAGGCCATCCTCGGCATGATGCTGGCCACCCTGATGATCCCGGCCACCGTCCTCGTCGTACCCCAGTACCTCACGGTCCTCGATGTGCCCATCGTGCAGCGCAATCTGCTCAACTCGCCCTGGGTCATCTGGCTACCGTCTGTCACCAACGCCTTCAACATCTTTCTGCTGAAGCGGTTCTTCGACTCGATACCGGGCGAACTGCTGGACGCCGCCGCCATCGACGGAGCCACGCCGCTGCGCACCCTGCGCTCGGTGGTCCTGCCGATCTCCCGGCCGATACTCGGCGTCGTCTCCATCTTCGCGATCGTCGGTGTGTGGAAGGACTTCCTCTGGCCGATGCTCACCCTCCCCGACCCGGGCAAACAGACCCTCAACGTGGGCATCTACTCGCTGGCGAGCGGAGTACCCGAGAACGTACTCATTGCCGCGCTCACCATCGCCTCCGTTCCGACGCTCCTCATCTTCCTGCTCTTCCAGCGCAACATCATGAGCGGTCTCACCGCAGGCGGACTCAAGGGCTAGCACCTGCCGTCGAACCGCCGTCACCCCCCCAGCACTCCGCCGTCGGCTCTCTCCCATTCAGCGCCCCGCTGTCCGGGGCCGGCGGCGGAGTCCCACCTGCCCGAAAGGAACGCCACGTGGCAGCCAGCCTTCCGTCCGAGGCCACCGCGAACTGGTGGCGCGACGCCGCCATCTACCAGATCTATGTACGCAGCTTCGCCGATGGCGACGGTGACGGAACCGGCGATCTGGCGGGGGTACGGGCCAAGCTGCCCCACCTCGTCGAACTGGGCGTGGACGCGATCTGGTTCACCCCCTGGTATCTGTCGCCGCTCGCCGACGGCGGATACGACGTGGCCGACTACCGCACCATCGACCCCGCCTTCGGCAGTCTCGCCGAGGCCGAGAAGCTGATCGCTCAGGCCCGCGAACTGGGCATCCGTACGATCGTCGACATCGTCCCCAACCATGTCTCCGACCAGCACGCATGGTTCCGTGCGGCCCTCGCCGCCGGCCCCGGCAGCGCCGAGCGGGAACTCTTCCACTTCCGGACCGGACGCGGCACCGACGGCGAACTCCCGCCCAACGACTGGGTCTCCGAGTTCGGCGGCGTCCCGTGGACCCGGCTGGAGGACGGCGAGTGGTACCTGCACCTGTTCGCCACCCAGCAGCCCGACCTCAACTGGGAACACCCGGCCGTCCGTCAGGAGCACGAGGACGTCCTCCGCTTCTGGTTCGACCGGGGCGTGTCGGGTGTACGGATCGACTCGGCGGCCCTGCTCGCCAAGGACCCCGCACTGCCCGACTTCGTCAAGGGCCGCGACCCCCACCCGTTCACCGACCGCGACGAACTCCACGACATCTACCGCTCCTGGCGGGCCATCGCCGACGAGTACGGGGCGGTCTTCGTCGGCGAGGTCTGGCTCCCCGACAGCGAGCGCTTCGCCCGCTATCTGCGCCCCGACGAGCTGCACACCGCCTTCAACTTCAACTTCCTGGCCTGCCCCTGGGACGCCGGGCCGCTGCGCACCGCGATCGACGACACGCTCGCCGAGCACACCTCGGTCGGCGCCCCCGCCACCTGGGTCCTGTGCAACCACGACGTCACCCGGACCGTCACCAGGTACGGCCGCGAGGACACCGGATTCGACTTCGGGGCGAAGTCCTTCGGCACACCGACGGACCTGGCACTCGGCACTCGGCGGGCCCGCGCCGCGGCCCTGCTGTCACTGGCCCTGCCCGGTGCGGCCTACCTGTACCAGGGCGAGGAACTGGGACTTCCGGAGGCGGACATCCCGCGTGACCGGATCCAGGACCCCATGCACTTCCGCTCGGGCGGCACCGACCCGGGACGCGACGGATGCCGGGTGCCACTGCCGTGGTCGGAGCGGGCGCCGTACGCCGGCTTCGGCTCCACCACGGAGCCGTGGCTTCCGCAGCCGTCCGACTGGTCCTCGTACGCCGCCGACCGGCAGAGCACCGATCCGCAGTCGATGCTCAGCCTCTACCGCGAAGCCCTGCGGCTGCGCCGGACCGAGCCGGGCTTCCGGACGGCGGCGGGTTCCGGTGCGCAACAGCTGACCTGGCTGCCCTCGGCACCCGGGGTACTCGCCTTCACCCGGCCCGGCGGACTGATCTGCGTCGCCAATCCGGGCGCGGAACCCGTCGAGCTGCCCGGACACACGGACATCCTTCTCACCAGCGGCCCGCTGGACGCGGAGGGCAGGCTCCCGCAGGACACGGCGGCCTGGCTGCGGAACTGACCGCTGCGGCCGTGTGCGCAGGTGCGGCAGGATCGCGGGGCGACGAGGGCTGCGGCACAGTGGGCATATGGACGATCTGAATGCCCTCGCCGACGAGCATCTGGCCACGGCCCGTACCTCCCCGCACGGCCGCAGCGCCCACCGCCTGCTGCATGAGGAACCCCTGCGCCAGACCGTCATCGCCCTCACCTCCGGCTCCGCCCTCGACGAGCACAACGCACCCGCCGCGGCCTCCCTCCAGGTGCTCCGCGGCAGGGTGCGCCTCACGGCGCCCTCCGGCGATGTGGAGCTGAGCGCCGGAGGGCTCCACCCGATCCCGCAGGAGCGGCACGGGCTGCTGGCGCTGGAGGACGCCGTGGTGCTGCTGACTACCGTCAACGAGTGACGGTGACGGATCCGGGACGTGCGGCGGAGGCCATCCGGACGCGCTCCAGGACCCACAGCACAAGGCTTCCGGCGGCCAGCGAACCGCCCAGGAGGCAGATGCCGCTCCAGCCCGCCCGCACCCAGACCACCGAAGCGAGTGCGGCACCGGCCGCCCCGCCCATGAAGAAGAGCGTCATGAACCCGGAGTTGACCCGGTTGCGGGCCTCCGGGCGGAGTGCGTAGATCACGTTCTGACTGCTGTTGAGCCCTGCCTGCTGGGCGATGTTCAGCGAGATCACTCCGACCGCCAGCCACAGCAGGGAGGACTCGCCGGCCAGCAGGGGCAGCCAGGAGAGCGTGAGGAGCGCGGCCGCCGTTCCCGACACCGCCTGCACCCGGCCGCGGTCGCTCAACCGGGCCGCGAAGTTCATGCCCACCACACCGATGACGCCCACCAGACCGAAGAGTCCGATGGCGGCGGCGTTCCAGTGGAAGGGGGGCCGGGTCAGCAGAAACGTCAGCGCGGTCAGCTGCACGCTGTACGAGGCCATGGAGAACGCGCCGATGGCTGCCCGCCAGCGGAGCAGAGGCTCCTGCCGCAGCAGGGCCAGCGTCGAGCGCAGAAGTCCGGTGTACGGCATCGGGGCCGCGTCGCCGGGCCGGGGCAGCCGGGGGAGCCGGTTGTGCAGAAGTATCGCCATGACGGCCATGAGCAGCGCGTTCACCCAGTACGCGGTCCGCCAGCCGCCGAGTTCGGACAGTGCGCCGGAGGCCAGCCGCCCGAACAGCCCGCCGAGCAGGACGCCGGACATGACGACACCGACGATCCTGCCGCGTTCGGCCGGAGCCGCCAGGGTCGCCGCGAACGGCACCACTACCTGCGCCCCGACGGAGGTCAGTGCGGTGAGCAGGGTCCCGGCGATCAGCAGGGGGCCGGTGGGGGCCGCGGCCGTCACCAGGAGAAAGAAAGCGGTGAGCGCGAACAGGCTCACGGCGAGCCTTCGGCGCTCCAGGACGTCCCCGAGGGGAACGAGCAGGATCAGGCCCAGCGCGTACCCGGCCTGGGCGGCGGTCACGATCAGCCCCGCCGCGGTGACACCGATGTGCAGATTCACCTCGATGATGTCGAGCAGCGGCTGCGCGAAGTAGTTGCCGGCGGCCGAGAGCCCGGCAGCCAGGGCCATCAGCAGGACCAGGCCGCGCCCGAGCGCGGGCGAATCGGGGAGAGTGCGCGGGACGGCCCGGCCGAGGGTCTCGTGTGTGGAATGTGCCATGTCCCTCAGCGTCGGGGATCCACCATCCATGAGTCCAACACATGTTTTTCATTCCATCTATCGTGGTTCACGATAGATGGATGGAACTTCAGCAGATGCGGTACGTCGTCGCGGTGGCGGAACTGGGGAGCTTCACCCGCGCCGCGAAGAGGTGCCTGGTCGTCCAGTCCGCGTTGAGTCATCAGATCGCTCGGCTGGAGAAGGAGCTGGGGGCGCGCCTCTTCGACCGCACCAGCCGTCATGTGCGGCTCACCGCGGCGGGTGAGGCGTTCCTGCCGGAGGCCAGGCAGGCGCTGGACGCGGCGGAGCGGGCCCGTGCTGAAGTGGCCGCCACGGCGGGCGAGGTCCGTGGACGCCTCGCGGTCGGAGCCATCCCGACCGTTGCCGCGATCGACATCCCGGCCGCGCTGCGGGCGTTCCACCTGCGCTACCCGAAGGTGCACATCGTCCTGCGGGACGGGGCGAGCAAGGACCTGGTCCAGGAAGTACGGGACGGCACGCTCGACGTGGCGTTCCTGGGCGTGCTGCCGAGCTACCGGCCGAAGGGCGTGAGCGATCACGAACTCGCCACGGGCGAACTGGTCGCAGTCGTCGCCCCCACCCACTCCCTGGCCGGAAAGGCGGAAGTGGGTCTGGAACGGCTGGCGAAGGAGATGTTCGTCGACTACCCCGACGGCACCGCGGCCCGGGCGCAGTCGGAGGAGGCGTTCGCGGCGATGGGGCTCACCCGCGAGGTGGCGTTCGAGGTCAGCGGCACCGACTTCATCGTCCGCCTGGTCCGCAGCGGGCTCGGCATCGCCATGCTGCCGGCTGCCTTCGCGGCGGAACTGACCGGCGTACATGTGCTGCCCGTCCGCGATGCGCCCGCCCGCACGGAGCGGCTGGTCTGGAGCCGCTTCCGTCCCACCCCGGCCGCCGTGGCGTTCCTGACCGGACTCGGTGTGGAAGCCGGCTGACGGTCTCGTTCAGTCGTCGGGCAGCGCCCGGCGGCGGCTCCGCAGGAAGTCCTGCTCTGCCGTGTTCTGCGTGCGGTCGACGGCTGCGTCGTACGCCGACGCGGCTTGCGAGGTGCGGCCCAGCCTGCGGAGCAGATCGGCCCGTACGGCATGGAACACGTGGTAGCCGTCGAGCCCGAGTTGCTCGACGAGCGCGAGCGCCGCCTCCGGCCCCTCCACCTCTGCCACCGCGACGGCACGGTTGAGCGCCACCACCGGGCTCGGGCTCAGGGCCAGCAACTGGTCGTAGAGCCGCAGGATCTGCCCCCAGTCGGTGGCGGCAGCGGTCGCCGCGTCACTGTGCACGGCGTTGATCGCCGCCTGGATCTGGTACGGGCCCGGCCGGCCCCGCCGCAGGCATTGCCGTACGAGCGCCTGCCCCTCGGCGATCAGCGCTCCGTCCCACCGGTCGCGGTCCTGTTCGGCCAGGGGCACCAGTTCGCCGTCCGGGCCCGAGCGCGCGCCGCGGCGCGCGTCGGTGAGCAGCATGAGCGCGAGCAGCCCCAGCACCTCGGGTTCGTCGGGCATGAGCCCGGCCAGGAGGCGACCGAGGCGGGTGGCCTCCGCGCAGAGGTCCTCGCGCACCAGCCGGTCGCCCGAACTCGCCGTGTACCCCTCGTTGAAGATGAGATACACAACGGCGAGCACGGAGCGGACCCGCTCGGGAAGGTCGGCGTCGGCGGGCACCCGGTAGGGGATCCGGGCGTCGCGGATCTTGCCCTTGGCCCGTACAAGACGCTGTGCCATGGTCGGCTCCGGCACCAGGAACGCGTGCGCCAACTCCGCGGTGGTGAGCCCGCCCAGCAGCCGAAGGGTCAGGGCGACCTGCGCACCGGTGGAGAGCGCGGGGTGGCAGCAGGTGAAGATCAGGCGCAGCCGGTCGTCCTGCACGGGTCCCTCCTCGGCCGGTTCGTTCCTGGCGCGCACCAGCGCCGCCTGCGCATACCGGTCGGCGCGGGAGGCCTCGCGGCGCAGGCGGTCGATCGCCCGGTTGCGCGCGGTGGTGATGATCCAGCCGGCCGGGGCGGGCGGCAGCCCGGTCACCGGCCACCGGTCGAGCGCGGTGGTGAACGCCTCCTGGACCGCTTCCTCGGCGATATCGATGTCACCGAAGGCGCGGACGAGTACGGCCACGCAGCGGCCGTACTCCGCGCGGAAGAGACGCTCGATGTCCGCGGCGGGCACAGCCGGCGCGTCCGGCCCGCCTGCCGGGGTGGACGGGCCTGGTGTGCCGGCCGGGGTGGACGGGCCGGGTGCACCGGCCATCAGCCCTCCACGTCACCCTCGAACGGCCGGACCTCGATGGGCAGCGTGATCGCCCGAGCGGCCTTGCGGCCCCAGTCGAGGGCGGCGTCCAGATCGGGCGCCTTGATGATGCACAGCCCGCCGAGGTACTCCTTCCCCTCGATGTACGGGCCGTCGGTGAGCAGCGTGTCGCCGTCCTTCGCCCGCACGACGGTGGCCGTGGTCGGGGAGCTCAGTCCACCTGCGAACACCCAGGCCCCGGCCTGCTGCAACTCCTGGTGGAAGCCGTCCACGTTCCGCATGATCTGTTCCAGTGCCTCGGGGGAGGGCGGCTCGCCCCGGGACGGTGTGACCACGCTGAGCAGGTAGTGCTTCATGGTGTGCCTCCTTCGGGTGCGACGCCGGCGCCTTGCCGGTGTCTCACCCTCTATACGAACGGGTGCCGCCCGGATCGACACGGAACACGGTCGTGTTCGAAGAATTTCTCCCCGAGACTTGTGGGAGCGCTCCCAGGCTCGGCAGGATGAGGTGATGACCCAGCCTCCCGGCCCACGGGCCTACCACCCCGACGACCGTGCGGCCCTCGCGGACATCTGCGTCCGGACGGCCGACAACGGCGGCGACTCCCGGCATCTGTACCCTGACCAGGAGCTGATGCCGTCGATCTTCGCCGCGCCGTACGCGTACCTAGAACCCGATCTGGCCTTCGTGATCGACGACGGTACGGGCCGGGCGGTCGGCTACATCCTGGGGACCGCGAACACGGAGCGATTCGTCGAAGCGTTCCGGGGGAAGTGGCTGCCATTGGTCGAGGAGCGCTTCCCGGCGCTCGACGGCCCGCCGCGTACCCCCAGTGAGGAGATGATCGCCCTCCTGCACGACCCCGAGCGGATGATCCTTCCCGAACTGGCCGCCCACCCAGCCCACTTGCACATCGATCTGCTGCCCGCATGGCAGCGGAAGGGGTACGGCAGAGCGCTGATGCGTACGTTCCTGGCCGCCCTGCGGGCCAAAGGAGTCGAGACCGTGCATCTGTCCATGCTCAGGGCCAACACTCCGGCCAGGGCCTTCTACGACCGGCTCGGCTTCGGCGAGATCCAGGCCCCGGACCCCGGGCCCGTCACCTACCTGGGTCGCACCACCGAAGCGGACCTGTAGCGATCCGTCGGCATCGGCGGGGCGACTCCCGGCGCCCACTCACACGGTGCGCTCCATGCACACCAACTCGTCCCGCGCGTCCCACGGTTCAGTGATCTCGAAGCCGAGCCGCTCGTACAGGGCGATGGCGCCCGTGCGCCACTTCCATACGGAGAGCCGGACCGTGCCGACACCGCTCTGCTCGGCGTGCGCCAGTGCGGCGCTCATCAGATGGGAGGCGATGCCGCGTCCCCGGAACTCCGGATCGGTCCACAACCGCTTGATCTCCGACCGGCCCTCGACAGCGGCGGTGACCACGACACAGCCCACAGGGGTGTCACCGCTCAGCGCCAGCAGCACGGCATCGCCGTGGAATGCCGTCCGGGGGTCCGAGATCTCCGCCCGGTACCGGGCGGGCAGGTCGGCCGCGTCGGCGACGGCCTCGCCCTTCTCGGCCTGGGTCCGCAGATGGTAGGCCGCCAGCAGCCGGGCCGGCCAGTCCTCGGCGGCACCGCTCCGGCCGGGCCGGCGAACGACGACAATCCCGGATCGAACAGTCATGGCATCAGCATCACATGCACGCCCCTACGAGCCGGTGGGGAGGTCCTCGACCGGAGCGGAATCCGTGCCGGGGGTGTCGGCCCCGGCCATGCGCGGGCGTCTTCGCGTCATCCGTAACGGACAGGCCACCGAGGGGGTGTCACGGGGGTCGGCTGGGCAGGTACTGGTGTACGACCCGGAAAAGGGGCGAAGCGGACGGTGCCGAGGGGCGTGTGACGTGAGGGAGCAGACCGTGTGGCAGTTCTCCGACGATCGTGGACAGTTGTCGACCGCCGGGCGGCGCCCTGCGCGGGTGCTCGCCTATGTCCAGGCCGGAGCGACCCTGTGGGACCACGGGATACGCCCGAGCGCGATATTCGGCTCAGACCATGACGACCGAGCCGTGCCGGACGCAGCGAAGACCGGATCGCTGTCGCTGACCGAGGTCGGCTATCTCGGCGCGGGCAGCACCCTGGACGTGGACACCCTGCTGAGCGGTGAGCCGGACCTCGTCGTGGCCGTCAGCTACGGCGGCGGTCATGTCTACGGGCTCGCCCCGGAGACCGCCAAGCATCTTGAGGAGCACGTCCCGGTCGTCGTCATCGACGTGGGCCAGGCGCGCACCCTCGCGGAGATCGGTGACCGGTTCGCGCAGCTGGCACGCTCACTCGGCGCCGGGGAACCCACGACGGCGACACAGGACCTGGACGCCGCCCGGGACCGGCTGCGCGCCCTCGCCGCCGGACCGGCACGACCCCGGGTGGTCGCCCTTTCCCCGGCCGGCCAGGACCAGGCGCACCTCGCCCGCCCCCGCATGTGGCCCGAGCTGCGCGTGCTGGCCGAGCTCGGCGTCGACCTCGTGGAACCGGCCGAGGGGCCCGGCGCGAACTGGTCCACGGTCGGCTGGGCGGACGCCTCGGCGCTGCGCCCCGCCATCGTGCTCGCCGACATCCGGGCCAATGCCACGCCCCTCGACGAACTCCGGACGAACGAGGAGTGGTCGGCGATCGAGCGCGCCGCCCGGGTGGTGCCCTGGAATCCGGAGCCGGTCTGCAGTCCGCAGGCCCATGCGCGGTTCCTGACACTTGTGGCCGATGCGCTGGAGGCCGCCGCCCACCGGCTTTGACGTACGTGGCCACAAGGTGCGGCCGCCCCCGCCCGCCGCACGGGACGCGTACGCCGATGCCCCGTACGGACGCTTCCGATCGCGCAGGCCGCCCCGGTTCGCGAGGCTGGCCAGGAGCGTCCCGAGCCGACACCGCACGTCCCCAGGAGCAGGCATGCAGCAGGACAAGCACCCGGCCTACCGTCCCGTCGTCTTCCGCGACCGTTCGGCGGGCTACGCCTTTTTGACCCGGTCCACCGCATCGAGCGAGCAGACGATCGACTGGGACGACGGCAACAGCTACCCCGTCATCGACGTGGAGATCTCCGCGGAGAGCCACCCGTTCTACACCGGGAAGGCCCGCGTGGTGGACTCCGAGGGACAGGTCGCCAAGTTCGAGCGCCGGTACGGGGAGGAGGGGCACAAGGACGCCTCCTGACCGGCGTACCGACCCGAGCTGACCCGCGTACGCACCGGAGTCCTCCGGCCTGCCTCCCAGGGGCCGGGGGACTCCGTCCGTCACATCTCTTGACACCGCTGGCCAACCCCTCGTAACTTGCCTGCAACATCGTACTAACGCGCGTTACTAAAGCGCGTAACCAGAGCACGGCCCGCTGTCGGCGGGACGCAGGGGGTATTCGAAGTGGCCACGAACAAGGCGCGACGCGTGACGATGAGCGATGTCGCCCGTCATGCCGGTGTCTCGCGCACCACCGTCTCCTTCGTCCTCAACGAGCGCGCCGACGCCGGCATCCCCGAGGAGACCCGGGTCCGCATCCGGGCCTCGATCGAGGAGCTCGGCTACCGGCCCAACGCCGGAGCGAGGGCGCTCGCCGCCAAGCGGAGCGAGTGGTACGGGCTGATCACCGAGATCGTCACCGCGCCGTTCGCCGTCGATGTGATCAAGGGGGCGCAGGACCGGGCCTGGGCCGAAGGCAAGTTTCTGCTCATCACGGCGGGGGACCGGGATCCCGCCATGGAGGCCGCTGCCTTCGACAAGCTTCTCGAACAGCGTGCCGAAGGGCTGCTGTACGCCACGACCTGGCACCGTGCGGTGACACTGCCGCCCGCCGCCCGCGAAGTGCCGGTCGTCCTGGTGAACTGCTTCGACGCGGACGGCGCCCTGCCGTCCGTCGTGCCCGACGAGGTGGCGGGCGGCCACACGGCGACCCGGCGGCTGCTCGACGCGGGTCACCGCCGTATCGGGTTCATCAATCTCGACACGGGCATCCCGGCCGCCGTCGGACGACGCCAGGGGTATGAACAGGCCCTGGGTGAAGCTGACTTGGACATCGACGACAGCCTCGTCGTACCGGGACATGCCACCGCCGACGGCGGGTACGCCGCGGCCTGTGAACTGCTCGACCGCACGGACGGCCGCCACCCCACGGCGCTGTTCTGCGGGAACGACCGGACGGCGATGGGCGCCTATGACGCCATCAAGGAACGCGGACTGCGGATCCCGGACGACATTGCCGTCATCGGATTCGACAACCAGGAACTCATCGCCGCCTACCTGCGGCCCGGCCTCACCACGGTCGCCCTGCCCTTCGAGGCCATGGGAGCCAAGGGCGTCGACATGCTCGGCGCTCTCACAGCGGGACAGCCGCTCACCACCACACAGGTGATGGTCGACTGCCCGCTGATCGAACGCTCGTCGGTCTGACTGCGAATCAGTCCGGCGGGAATCCTCACCCGTCTTCGGTCAATTGAAGAGAGAGAAGAAAACACATTATGGCACCGTCGATACGTGCCCGGCGCCTCCGGCCCGCAGCGCTCGCCGCCCCCGTCGCGGCCCTGCTGCTCACGGGCTGCAGCGGCACCGGTACGAACGCCGCGGGGGACACCTCCGGCCATCAGTTCCTGACAATTCCCCGCGAGGACTTCGCCACCTTCACCCGGAACTTCAACCCGTTCGCCCCCGGCCAGGTGGTGGCCCCCATGACCACCCAGGCGATCTACGAGGCGATGCTCGTCTACAACCCGGCCGACGGCAAGGCCACCCCATGGCTGGCCACCTCCTGGGAGACGTCTGCGGACGGCAGGACCGTCACGTTCACCCTGCGCGACGGCGTCAAGTGGTCCGACGGCAAGCCGCTGACCGCCGAGGACGTCGCGTACACCTTCGGTCTGCAGAAGAAGCTGCTCGGCGGCTACGAGTATCTGCGGACGGCGAAGGCCGAGGGCACCGACAAGGTCGTCTTCTCCCTCACCAAGCCGTACTCGCCCGGTCTGTTCGAGCTGGGCAAGCAGATCATCGTGCCCAAGCACATCTGGGAGAAGGTCAAGGACCCGGCGAAGGACACCAACCCGTACCCGGTCGGCACCGGCCCGTACACCAAGGTCGCCAACTTCCAGAGCCAGTCGTACGAGCTCCGCAGGAACCCCGAGTACTGGCAGCCGAAGAAGCAGCGGATCGACGGCATCCGGGTGCTCGGCTTCTCCGGTAACGACAGCGCCAACCTGGCCTTCGTCAACGGCGAGGCGGACTGGACCCAGTCGTTCATACCCGAAGTGCAGAAGAGCTTCGTGGCCAAGGGCCCGAAGCACAACAAGTACTGGTACCCGAAGACCGGTTCGATGGTCGACTGGACGATGAACACCACCAAGGCGCCGTTCGACGACCCGAAGGTGCGCAAGGCGCTCAGCCAGGCCGTCGACCGAGAGAGCGTCACCAAGGTCGGCATGAACGGCTACACACAGCCCGCCGACTGCACGGGCCTGTCCGGCGGATACGACAAGTGGCGCGACAAGACCCTCGCCGACTCCTGCACCTGGACGAAGCACGACGCCGCAGCGGCGGCGAAGGCGCTCGACGAAGCCGGCTACAAGAAGGGCCCCGACGGCAAGCGGAAGCTCAAGAACGGAAAGCCGTTCACCTTCAGCATCTCGGTCGGCTCCGCATCCTCCGACTGGCTGTCCGTCGCCAACATCATCAAGCAGAACCTCGACGGGATCGGTGTCACCGCGAAGGTGAAGTCGCCGGACTGGGCCGCCGTCGTCAGCGGTTACGAGACCGGGGACTACGACACCGGCATCGTCTGGAGCGACAACGGCGCCACGCCGTTCCAGTTCTACCGGACCACCATGGGCACCGAATCGGTCAAGCCCGTCGGCACCAAGGCGGTCAGCAACTACCACCGCTTCGGCGACAAGAAGGCCGACACGCTTCTCGACCGGTTCGCCGCCGCCCCCGACGAAGCCGGGCAGCGCCGCGCGGTCGACGGACTGCAGAAGCTGTTCGCCGAGGACGCACCCGTCGTGCCGCTCTTCCCGGGACCGGAGTGGGGCGCGTACACCGACACTCGGTTCACCGGCTGGCCCACCGAGGACAACCCGTACGCCACGCTCACCAACCGCGGCGACACCACCGTCCTCGTCCTGATGAGCCTGAAGCCCGTCAGGAACTGACAGCACTGACACCCCGTCACTCAGGTGGCCCGCCCGCACCGACACCACAGGCGGGCCACCGGCCCTCATAGATTCGGAGGGGGACCAGTGCGTTACATCCTGCGCAATCTGGGCTTCTATCTGCTGGCCTTCTGGGCCTCCATCACCCTGAACTTCATGCTGCCCCGCTTCATGCCCGGCGACCCCGTCTCCCGGATGTTCGCCCGCTCCCAGAGCCAGATGCAGCCGGAACAGATCGACCAGCTCCGCCGGCTCTTCGGCCTCGACCACCGGCCGATGTGGCAGCAGTACCTCGACTACATCAAGGACGTCTGCACCGGGAACATGGGCATCTCCATCTCCCGCTTCCCGACCCCCGTCTCCGAGGTCATCGCCTCCCAGATCGGCTGGACGCTGCTGCTCGGCGGCACCGCCCTCGTCATCGCCGTCGTCATCGGCAACCTGCTGGGCATCGTCGCCGCGTGGCGGCGCGGCGGCGTACTCGACTCGGTGTTCCCGCCGCTGCTCGTCTTTGCCGGCTCGTTCCCGTACTTCTGGCTCGCCATGGGCGCGCTCTACCTGTTCGGCATGACACTCGGCTGGTTCCCCATGCGGCACGCCTTCGACGTCGGCCTCAGCCCCGACCTGTCCTGGGCATTCGTCTCCAACGCCGCCTCACACCTCTTCCTGCCCGCGCTGACCATCGTCCTGGTGTCGATCGGCGGCTGGATGCTCGGCATGCGCAACACCATGATCGCGACGGTCGCCGAGGACTACATCACGATGGCCGAGGCCAAGGGCCTCAGCCCGAGCCGGATCATGTTCCGGTACGCGGCACGCAACGCGATGCTCCCTTCCGTCACCAACTTCGGCATGGCGCTCGGATTCGTGGTCGGTGGCGCGCTGCTCACCGAGGTCGTCTTCGCCTACCCGGGCGTCGGCTTCCAACTGCTCGCCGCCGTCCAGGGCCTCGACTACCCGCTGATGCAGGGGATCTTCCTCACCATCACCGCCGCCGTACTGGTCGCCAACTTCCTCGTCGACCTTGTTTATGTCCGTCTCGACCCGCGTGTGCGCGTCCGCTGAGCGGCCGGAGAAGGAGAAGACCCATGAGCGTCCTCGACTCCCACACGGAGCCCGCCGCACCACGGACCGAGCCGCCGGCCGCCGTAACCCCGAAGCCCCGGCGATCCCGGGCCGGACTGCTGCGGTCCCTGCTCGCCAACCGTAAGGCACTGTTCGGCGCTGTCGTGCTGGTGGTGTTCGTCCTGCTGGCCCTGCTCGCACCCGTGATCGCCCCCGGCGACCCGTCGAAGATCAACAGTCTGGGCGCCGGTTTCCCGTCGGCGTCCCATCTGCTCGGTACGACCGCCAAGGGGCAGGACGTCCTCGCACTGACCCTGTGGGGCGCACGCAGCTCGCTGCTCGTTGGATTCTCCGTCGGGATCGCCGCGACCGCCCTCGCCGTGCTCGTCGGCATGGCCTGTGCCTACTTCGGCCGGATCGTCGACGATGTGCTCTCCCTCGTCACCAACATCTTCCTGCTGGTGCCCGGAGTGCCGCTGCTCGTCATCCTCGCGGCGTTCATGCCGCCGGGTACGGCGACCGTCATCCTGGTCCTCGTCGTCACCGGCTGGGCGGGCTCCGCCCGGGTGCTGCGCGCCCAGGCCAAGTCGATCCGCGGCAAGGATTTCGTCGCCGCGTCCGTCGTCACCGGTGAACGCGCGATACGGATCATGTTCCGGGAGATCCTCCCCAACATGGCCTCCGTCGTCATGACGACGCTGCTGGGCTGCGTCATCTTCGGCATCGGCGCCCAGGCGGGCCTCGAATTCCTCGGCCTCGGCGACGCCTCCGTCGTCAGCTGGGGCACCAACCTCTACTGGGCCGGAAACGACGGCGCGCTGATGACCGGCGCCTGGTGGGTGTTCGTACCCTCCGGCCTCTGTATCGCCCTCGTCGCCTTCGCCCTTGCGATGGTCAACTACGCGGTCGACGAGATCACCAACCCGCGACTGCGCGCACGCCGCACCAAGAACCGCAACCGGAAGGGCTGAACGATGACTGTGCCCTCTCAGACCGTGCCCTCTCAGAATGGCGTTCTCGATGTACGGAACCTGCGCGTCGAGTACGGCGGGGACGGCCGCAGCGTCGTCGGCGCCGACAACGTCTCCTTCACCATCGGCGCCGGTGAGATCTTCGGCCTCGCCGGTGAGTCCGGCTGCGGCAAGTCGACCGTCGCCAACGCCCTGATGCGCCTCCTCAAGCCGCCCGCACAGATCACCGCGGGATCGGTCACATTCAAGGGCCGCGACGTGCTCGCCATGGACCCGGGCGAACTGCGCGCCTTCCGCTGGCGCGAGATCGCCATGGTGTTCCAGTCCGCGATGAACTCGCTCAACCCGGTCCTCACCATCGGCGAGCAGATCGGCGACATCTTCACCACCCACGAGCGGATGAAGAAGCGCCAGGCCCGGGGCCGCTCCGGTGAACTCCTCGAACTCGTCGGCATCGACCCGGCCAGGCTCAAGTCGTACCCGCACCAGCTCTCCGGCGGCATGCGCCAGCGCGTCGTCATTGCGATGGCCGTCGCCCTGAAACCGGCGCTGCTCATCATGGACGAGCCGACCACCGCACTCGACGTGGTGGTCCAGCAGGAGATCATGGCGCAGATCGGCGACCTCCAGCGAGAACTGGGCTTCTCCGTACTCCTCATCACCCACGACATTTCCCTGATGGTCGAACTCTCCCACCGGATGGGTGTGATGTACGGCGGCCGGCTCGTCGAACTCGCACCGGCCAAGGAGCTCTTCGCCGACCCGCTGCACCCGTACACCCGGGCCCTCATGAACGCCTTCCCGCCGCTCACCGGACCGCGCGTCCACCTCACCGGCCTTGCCGATCTGCCGCGTACGCAGACGAGCTGCGGCTTCCACGCGCACTGCCCCGGCGACCGGTCGGACTGCTCCATGAACATTACCGATCTGCGCGAGGTGGCCGCCGGCCGATTCGTCGCCCGAACCAGTGGAGGCGCGCGATGACGGCCCCGGCCACCGCGACCCGCACCCCGTTGATGAGCGTGCGCGGGCTCACCAAGGACTTCCGGATGGGCGGGCTGTTCTCCCGCGACCACCACCGGGCCCTGAACGCCGTCGACCTCGACATCCCGCACGGGAAGATCGTCGCCCTCGTCGGCGAGTCCGGCAGCGGCAAATCCACCCTCGCCCGCTGTCTCGCCCGGCTCGAACAGCCGAGCTCAGGGCAGGTCCTGCTGGACGGCCTGGATGTGCTGAAGACCCAGAGGCGCGGTGCCTCCCGCGCCTACCGGGGCGCCGTCCAGATGGTGTTCCAGGACCCCTTCGGCTCCCTCAACCCCGTCCACCGCGTCGAGCACTTCCTACGCCGGGCCCTGCTGGTGCACGGCCGGCCCGCCGGCGAGAGCGAGCTGCGTGCACTCATCACCACGGTCGGGCTGACCGAGGACATGCTCCAGTCCTACCCGCACGAACTCTCCGGCGGCCAGCGCCAGCGCGTCGCCATCGCCCGCGCGCTCGCCGTCGACCCCCGCCTCGTCCTCGCCGACGAACCCACCTCGATGCTCGACGTCTCCGTACGCATCGGCATTCTCAACCTGATGCGGCGGCTGCGCGACGAGCACGGCATCTCCATGCTGTACATCACCCACGACCTGGCATCGGCCCGCTATGTCGCCGACACCACACAGGTGCTGTTCGCCGGAGAACTCGTCGAGGGCGGCGACTCGCTCGCCCTGATGGACCGCCCCGCCCACCCGTACACCCGACTCCTGCTCTCCGCCGTCCCCGACCCGGAGCGCAACCAGGGCTACGACCCCGTCGAGCGGGCCGCGCTGCGCGCTGCCGTGCTGACACCCGAGTCGTGCCCGTACGAGGACGAAGGCGAGTGCAGCCGCACCGAGCCCGTCCGCCATGCCGTCGGCGAGGACGACGGGCAGCCCCACTGGGTGCGCTGCCACCTCTACGCCCCCGCCACCCCCACCGCGCGCCGCGTCCTGACCGCGGCCACCCCGGAAGCCGAGAACGCCTGATCATGACCCACGACCTCACCCTGCCCCGCGCCCGCCACCAGGACGCGCCGAAGGGCCTGGCCGAACGGGCCGTCCTCGACCCGCACCGGCCCCGCTTCCACTTCACCGCCCCCGGCGGCTGGCTCAACGACCCCAACGGGCTTGCCCATTGGGACGGCGTCTACCACCTCTTCTACCAGTACAATCCCCTCGCCGCCGCCCACCACCGCATCCACTGGGGCCATGCCACCAGCCGCGACCTGATCAACTGGACCGACGAACCCGTCGCCCTCGTCCCCGGCACCGATGGCCCCGACCGGGACGGCTGCTGGTCCGGTGTCCTCGTCGACGACGGCGGCACACCCACCCTCGTCTACTCCGGCCGGCACGGCGAGAGCGAACTCCCTTGCGTGGCCACCGGATCGCCCGATCTGCGCAGCTGGCGCAAGGACCCCGCGAACCCCGTGATCGCCGCCCCGCCGCAGGGCGACATCACGGCCTTCCGCGATCACTGCGTATGGCGCGAGAACGGGAAGTGGCGCCAGCTCGTCGGCTCCGGCATCCGGGACGTCGGCGGCACCGCGTTCCTGTACGAGTCCGAGGACCTGCGCGACTGGCGGTATGTCGGCCCGCTGCTCAGCGGCGACGCGAGCACCGGGACGGCGGCCGATCTCGACTGGACCGGCACCATGTGGGAGTGCGTCGACCTGTTCCGGATCGACGGCGCCGACATCCTCGCCTTCTCCGCCTGGGACGAAGGCGCCACGCACTACCCGCTCTACTGGACCGGACAGTACGAGGGCGACACCTTCACCCCCGCGGAACTCCACCGACTCGACTACGGGCAGCGCTACTTCTACGCCCCGCAGTCCACCCGCGACGCACTGGGCCGACGCGTCATGTTCGGCTGGCTCCAGGAGGGCCGCGACGAGGACGCCATGGCCGAGGCCGGCTGGTGCGGTGTGATGTCGCTGCCGCGCGTGGTCACCCTGGGCGCCGACGGGCGGCTCGCCCAGGCACCCGTCCCGGAACTCACACGCCTGCGCCGCGACGCCGTGCACACCGGCGCGTTCACCGTGACTGACGGGACGTACGTACAGCTGGACGACGTGACCGGCGACCAGCTCGACATCGAGACGACGCTGCGCCTCGCCCCTGGAGCCGCGGCCCGGCTCGTGGTGCGCGAGACCCCTGACGGTTCGGAGCGGACCGTGATCGAGGTGTCGCGCGCCACGGACGGCACGACGGGCACCCTGCGGCTGCACCGGGGGGCGAGCAGCCTCGACCCGTCCGTCGACGGCGAACCCCGTTACGGGGAACTGTCGTTGAACGGAGACGGCGCCGTGGACCTGCGGGTGCTGGTCGACCACTCCGCGCTGGAGATCTTCGCCAACGGGCGTGCGCTGGCTGCCCGGATCTACCCGACCCGTCCCGACGCCCTGGGTGTCAGCATCGCCGCCGTCGGAGCGGTCGCCGTGGAGCGGCTCGACGCCTGGCAGATGGCCGCCGTCTTCGACGGCCCCCGCCCGCTCTGGCCCTGAACGGCCCACTTCCCCCCATCCTGAGGAGACGATCATGTCCATTTCCCGGCGTGCACTCCTGTCCTCGGCCGGTCTGACGCTGCTGGCCCCCCTCTCGGGGGCCGGCCGGGCGTCGGCCGCGCCCCCGGTGCCCGAAGCGACCGGACCCCGAACGGCGTCGCTGTCCGGCGACCTCGCGGCGATTCCCGATCCGCTCGGCCTCACCGGCACATGGTCCCGCACCACCGACGGCGGGCAGCGGGTCGTGACGGGTACCGAACGCAATGCCGTCGCCCTGTCCGAGCAGCGCATCGCGGCCGTCGCCGGATACGCGGCGCGCATCACCATCGACCCCGGATCCCCGTACGCCGTCGGCTCATTGGTCGTACGCGCCACCGCCGACGGATCGGCCGGGTATGCGGCGAGCCTCGACCCGAACCTGCACCGGATACGGCTGTACGACCTGGCTGCCGGCCGTGACCTCGTACCACCGGCCTCCGTCGCACTGTCTCCCGGCACCACGTATCTCCTCGAAATGACCGTTGACGGGCCGGAGTTGACCGTCCTGCTGGACGGCAAGCAGGTGCTCGCCGCGCGGGACACCGGGTACGAACACGGTGCCGCCGGGCTGCACGCGTACAACGGCACAGTCGTCTTCGGGCCGCCCGGACTGCGCTCCGTCACCACCGACGCCACCGGCTGGACCACCGACGGAGGCACCTGGACCGCCACCCCCCTCGGCTGGCACGCGCAGGCCCCCGCCGACACCAACTGCCGTGCCATGGCGTCCACCCGGGTGTACGACGCCTCTTACCAGGCCGACGTCCGGATCGCCGATCCGTACGCGGTCGCCGCCCTGCTGCTCCGCACCGACGCCCAGGGAACGTCCGGCTACGGCATCCAGATCGATCCGAACCAGAACCGGCTGCGGCTCTACCGAATCGACGGTGACACCACCCTCGGCACCTACAGCACCACCATCGATGTGGACAAGGTGTACCGGATCCGCATCGAGGCGGACGGTCCACACCTCAAGGTCCGCTGGCAGACCGACTTCATCACCCCCGACGGCTACGCCCCCGTCATCACGGCCGAGGACTCCACGCACGCGGCGGGGCAGCTCGGCGTCCTGGCCCACAACGGGTCCGTCCTCTTCGAAGAGATCACCACCACCGGCCTGGTGACGGATCTTCAGAGCTGGACGACGGTGAACGGAGGCTGGACCCCCGATCTGCGCGGGCTGCGGGCCGAGGGCGACGGCGCGCTGCGGATCGCCCCGTTCCCCGGCGGCGACGTACTGATCGGTGCCGACATCGGTCTGGCCGGCGCGACCACCGCGGGTCTCGTGGTCCGGGCCGACGCGGCCGGAGCGGGCGGCTACGAGGTACGGCTCGACGCGACCGGCGTACGGCTCCTCGACCGTACGGACACCACCGAACTCGGCCGCGCCGCACCGCCCGTCCGGCCGTTCGCCGCGGGAGGCACCTACCGGACCGAGGTCCGCGCCCTGGGTACGGCCGTGACCGTGACCGTGGACGGCGTCGAGGCACTTACCGCCACCGTGTCCCGCACCGGCGGAACCGCTGTCGGACTCACCGCGACCGGAGGCACGGCCCTCTTCCAGGAAGTCAGGGCCCGCACCCCGCAGACGTACTACACGGACACCTACCGGCCCGCATACCGCTACACCCAGCTCGCCTCGCACACCAGCGATCCCAACGGTCTTGTCCGGTACGAGGGCGAATACCACCTCTTCCACCAGGACTCGGGCCAGTGGGCGCACGCCGTCTCCACTGATCTCCTGCACTGGCGCGCGCTCCCCGTCGCGCTGCCGGTCTCGGACTTCGGCCACACCTGGTCGGGGTCGTGCGTGGCCGACACCGGCGACGCCAGCGGACTCTTCGGGGGAGGAGCGGGGCTGATCGCCTTCTACACCAGTTACCACCCCGACAAGCCCGGTGGAAACCAGTCCGTGCGTGTCGCCCACAGCAAGGACAGGGGCCGCTCCTGGAAGTGGTACGGCGCCGAACCCGTCGTACAGAATCCCGGCGGCCCGGACGGCGGCTGGGACTTCCGCGACCCGAAGGTCGTCCGCGACGACGAGCGCGACCAGTGGGTGATGGTGGTCTCCGGCGGCGACCATGTCCGCTTCTTCACCTCCACCGACCTGCTGCACTGGGTGTACCGCTCCTCCTTCGGATACGGGGACTGGGTCACCGGCGGAGTCTGGGAGTGCCCAGACCTCTTCCCGCTGCCGGTCGACGGCGACCCGGGCCACATGCGTTGGGTGCTCGCGCTCTCCACCGGCGCGGTCCGCAAGACCGACGGTTCGGCAGCCGAGTACTTCCTCGGCGACTGGGACGGCAGCACCTTCACCACCACCGACACGGCGGGCACCCCGCTGCGCGCCGAGGCGGGCCGCGACTACTACGCCGCCATGACCTTCTACGGACTGCCGGACGGCCGACGCGTCCAGCTCGGCTGGCTCAGCAACTGGGACTATGCGTTCAGCGCCCCCACCGGCGAATGGAACGGCCAGCTCGGCATCCCGCGCGAACTGACACTGTCCGACAAGGGACTTGTCCAGCGCCCCGCCGTCGAGGTCGAGACCCTGCGCACGAGCAGCACCACCATCAAGGACGTCACGGTGCGTCCGGACTCCGCGAACCCGCTCGCGGAGCTGCGCGGCCGTTCGTACGAGATCGAGGCCGAGATCTCCCTGCCGGGCACGGGCGCCGCGACCGAATTCGGCTTCCGGCTCCGCACCGGGGGAGACCGACGGACGCTGGTCGGCTACGACGCCGGCGCGGGGAAACTCTTCGTGGACCGTACCGACGCAGGTGTCTCCGACTTCACGGAACACTTCGCGGGACGGACCTCCACGTCTCTGCCCCTCGACACGGTCGACGGTGAACGCCGGCTGCGGATACGGCTGTTCATGGACACCTCCTCGGTCGAGGTCTTCGGCGGCGACGGCCGGGTCACGATCAGCAGCCTCCTCCTCCCCGAACCGGACGACCAGGGCATGGCGTTCTACGCCACCGGAGGCGAGGCCCGTATCGTCACGCTGACCGTCCACCGGCTCCGTGACGTCTTCCGGGTCACCGGCACCGACCCGAAAACGCCCACGCCCCCGTCAGGCGGCGCGTTCCGCAGCGGCGGGCTCGGCGATCTCACCGTGGTGCCGGCCGGGCACTGGACGACCACCGGCGCCGGCCGCACCGGAGCCTTCGACCGGGACTCGACCGCCGTCTCCAGCACCGAGTACGGCGATCTGGAACTGACGACGCTGGTCCGGTTCGGTGGCCCGGACGGCACCAGCGGCGCCGGATCCGTGCTGCTCCGCGCCACGCCCGACACGGCCGACGGATACGCCGTCAACCTCGACCCGAACCTGCGGACGGCCCGGCTCTTCCGCAGGGACGGCGGACAGACGACCGTACTCGCCGAGGTGCCCCTGCTGCTACGCACCGGGGTCACTCTTGCGCTGCGGATCCGGGCCCGGGGCGGGCGGATCGAGGCGTTCATCGACGGCCGGCCGGTCATCGATGTGACGGACACCCGCTATGCACGCGGCAGGATCGGTCTCAATGTGTTCGGAGGCCGCACCGCCTACCAGGACACCTTCGTCACCGCACTCTAGGAGACCCCACCCTCATGCTCGACAGACTCGACCTGCTGGTCATCGGCGAATGCGTCGCCGACATCGTCCGGCTGCCGGGTGCGGCCGACCAGGTCCACCCGGGAGGCAGCCCGGCCAACGTCGCATACGGCGTGGCCAGGCTCGGGCACGGCGTCACTCTGCTCACCCAGCTCGGCCCGGACGGCAACGGACGGCTGATCAGGGACCATCTGGCCGGCGCCGGGGTCGAGGTCCGCACGGACGGTGCCGCGGCGCCCACCCCGTCCGCCGCAGTGACCCTGGACGACGGCGGCCAGGCCGCGTACACCTTCGAGATCATCTGGACGCTCGCCCCGGTCTCCCTGGACCGGCCGCCCCACCATGTCCACACCGGATCCATCGCGACGGTGATGGAACCCGGAGCGGCCACCGTCCTCGCCGCCGTCGAGTCGCTGCGGACGTCCGCGACCGTCAGCTACGACCCCAATGTGCGGCCCGAGCTGATGGGGGACCACGACGTGGCTGTCCGCAAGGCCGAGCGCTGCGTCGCGCTCAGCGATGTGGTCAAGGCCAGCGACGAGGACCTGCAGTGGCTGTATCCGGGCCAGGAGCCGGAGCAGGTCGCCGAGCGGTGGCTCGCCACGGGCCCGGCCGTCGTCCTCGTCACCCGGGGAGGCGACGGTGCGCTGGCCGTCTTCCCCGGTGGGCAGGTGACGGTGCACGCGCTGCCCACCGACGTCGTCGACACCGTGGGAGCGGGCGACGCCTTCATGTCGGGCACCTTGCACGCCCTCGCCTCGCACGGGCTGCTGGGTGCGGACGGCCGTGAACGGCTGCGCTCGCTGGACCGGGACACCGTGACCGATGTCCTGCGTCACGCGGCGGCCTGTGCCGCTGTGACCGTCGCACGGGCCGGTGCCAACCCGCCGGACGAGGCGGAGTTGAAGGCGGCACTCGCCCGGGGCTGAACACGACGGTGCCACCACCCCCTTGCGAGGCGGTGGCACCGTCATGCCGTCGGCGTGGGGCCGGCCGACCGGGACGGCCCGGGGGAGCGCCGAGTCCACGGTGCTGCCGGTCCTCGGCCGTCACCTGTGCCGCCGGCCGTGAAGGTTCGGTGGGAACCGCTCATTACCCGTTCATTACCCGGGCGCCGCCAGATGCGGCGTGCTGTCGTCGTCGAGGAACTCGATGACGGCGAGGGCGAACAGCGCGCACAGCGCGATCCACACGGTGACCAGGCCCGTCGGCCGGTCCCACGCCACCAGGACCGCGGCGGCCACCACGACCACCGTCCAGTTCAGCCGGCGCCTGGCGCGGTGCACCCACCTGCCGACCGGGCCGCCGGTGACACCTGCCGCGTCCCGTACGGCACCGATGCCGCCGCTCCACATGGCCTTGACACGGGTGGCGGCGCGGCCGTCACCGGTGAGCCATGCCGCGAGGGCCACCACAATGCCGAGCGTGACCACCAGGCGGACCAGGGCGCGCACGTAACCGACCAGGGCATCGAACACCGAACCGGCCGCCGGCTGTGACACCTCGGACGGGAGACTGTCGAGATAGAAAGCGCGGCCCACCCACACGGCCAGACCGAGTACTGCGGCGCCCGCCGCGACCGCGAGCGCCGTCGTGACCAGTGCGCGACGGCGGCGCACCGCGAGAAGCACCCCGCCCGCGGCCAGCACCAGAGTGACCAACGGCAGCCAGAAACCGATGATCTGGAGGGCCCGGAACCACTTCTTGGCCTTGCCGACCGAGTCGGAGGTCAGCACCGTGAAGTCGGTGTGGATTTCCGGGATCTTCGTGGCGATCGTCAGCCCCCGGTCGACGAGGCGTTGCTTCACCCGGTCGATGACCGGTGCCAGGTCGATGGTGACGGTGTCATCGGTGAGCTTCACCGCCCCGCCGCCGCTCCCGGTCAGCGCCTTCATCGTCGCGGACTGGGCGGTCCGGTTGAGGTCGGTCCAGATCGTCTCGAAGGCGTCGCTCGTGACGAACTTCTCCACGGTCCCGTGCACGAAGTCCGAAACCCCCGTGGTCAGGGGGCCGCTCAGTCTCGAGAGCGCCTTGTCGACAACCGGCCGGTCCGCAGGGGAGACATCGGCCAGCAGCGCCTTCACATCGAGGTGCTTCATGACCGCGCCGGTGACGCGATCGGTCACCGCGGACTGCACATCGGGGTCGGATGCGAGCGGCGCCATCATCGCCACATAGTTGTCCGTGTCGCCGATCTCGTTCTTCGCCCAGGTGGACACGATGCTCAGCGGCGTGAGGACGGCCGCGACGAGGATGAGCAGCACGGCGAAGAACGAACGGGCCCGCAGCCGGTGCCGTGCCGGGGCACGGGCCTCCAGCACCGCCACCCTGGCGCGTAGCGCCTCCAGTTCCGCGCGCGCCCCCGGGGACTCCGGCTGGTTACCGTCCGCTTCCATGTCCCCAGGGGATGCCCTGCCGGTGCGCACAGCGCGGCGGACTGCTGCGGACGGGTGAACGCGGTCACCGGGCGCGTGGCGCGGCTCGGTCCACTCGGCGCATCGGTGACCCGTTCGGCTCAGTGAGCGCATCCTCGCCGCGGCTACTGCCGTTCGACAACCGGTGGACGTGATCGATTACGGAGGAGGGGGCGGAACATGGGGCGGGCCGACATGGGTGTCGCGGTTACGGGAGTGGGGCTGGTGACCCCTGCGGGCGCGGACGAACACACCTTCTGGGCGGGACTCTGCGCCGGTGTGTCCGCGGCCCGGAGCTGTGAAGAACTGGCCGGGCTGCCGGTCGACTTCGCCTGTCCGGTCGACGGGATCGACCTGGACGAGGCCGTCGGCGGACGCTCGGTGTGGCGGATGGCACGGTTCGTGAAGATGGCGCTGGTCGCCGCCCGTCAGGCGGTGGCGGACGCCGGGCTGTCACCGGAGCGGTGGGACGGCGACCGGGTGGGCGTGGTGCTGGGCGTCGGTGTGGGCGGGGTGTCCGTGCTCGTCGACAATCTGCGCAGGCTGGACGACGGCGGACCGGAGGCGGTGTCGCCGCTGCTGGTCCCGATGATGATGCCCAATGCCGCCGCCGGGGAGGTGGCCATCGCTCTGCGGGCCCACGGCCCCAGCCTGGCACCGGCCACGGCCTGCGCGTCCGGGGCGACCGCGATCGCCGTGGCCCGCGACCTGCTGACGAGCGGCCGGTGCGATGTGGTGGTGGCCGGCGGTGCGGAGTCCGTACTGACTCCGCTGGT
Source organism: Streptomyces sp. NPDC048473 (assembly GCF_043200155.1). Lineage (NCBI taxonomy): Bacteria > Bacillati > Actinomycetota > Actinomycetes > Kitasatosporales > Streptomycetaceae > Streptomyces > Streptomyces sp. NPDC048473. Next base: position 94,105 of record NZ_JBICXE010000026.1, on the reverse strand, counting down.
GGTGAGCGCCTTCGCGGGAATGGGAGCGCTCTCGCTGCGTACCGGCGATCCGGCGGGGGCATCGCGGCCGTTCGCCGCGGACCGGGACGGGTTCGTGATCGGTGAGGGTGCCGCCGTGCTCGTGCTGGAGCGGGCACTCGATGTGCACGCCCGCGGGGGACGGCCGCGCGCCCTGCTGACCGGTGCGGGTTCCGGCACCGATGCCCACCACCCCACGGCCCCGGACCCGGAAGGAGCCGGTGCGCGCAGGGCCGTGGAGGCGGCGCTGCACGAGGCGGGCTGGGCGGCCCACGAGGTCGACCACATCAATGCGCACGGCACATCGACCCCGCTGAACGACGCGATGGAGAGCGCGCTCATCTCGGGGCTCTTCCCCCACCGGCCGTCGGTGACCGCCCCGAAGGGCGTGCTCGGGCACACCCTCGCCGCGGCCGGGGCGATCGAAGCGGTGGCCACCGTACTGACCCTGGAGCACGGCCTCGTCCCGCCGATCGCGAACCTGGACCCGCTGCCGGACGGGTTCGACGTCGACTGCGTGGTCAGGGAGCCCCGCATGCAGCACGTCGAGCGGGCGCTCAGCCACTCCTTCGGCTTCGGCGGACACAACGTCGCGCTGGCCTTCCAGCGCGTCGACGCGGACGGCCCGACGCGGACGGCCCCCGGTGTCCTCGCCGTCGGCTGATCGTTCTTGTCTCATGACCGCAATGACCGACAGCCCCTCCACCGAACGGTCCACGGAACTCCTCACCGGTGTGCTCCTCGGCGACAACTTCCGCCGGGAGCACGGCTTCTGGCAGCGGCTGATCAGCACAGAACCCTTCCGCCGTCCGGACCGCTGCACTCCCGACGAGCGCCTGCGGCTCACGTACGAGCGGCTGCGCATCCTCAACGACTGCCTCGACAGCGGCGCCCGGCTCGCCGCGGACCCACGCGCCCTCGCGGCCCTGCACGAATGGCTCGGCCCGGTCGACCCGGCCCTCACCACCGTGGCGGGCATCCACTACAACCTCTTTCTCGGCAGCCTCCTCGACCACGACGGCGACGGCCGACGCGATCTGTCGGACTTCCTCCGGCTGCGGAGTACCGGCACCTTTCTCTGTACGGAGGTGGCGCACGGCAACGACGCGGCGGCCGTCGAGACCACGGCCGACTATGACCGCGAACGCGACGGGTTTGTGCTCCGCACACCGCACGCCGGCGCCCAGAAATTCATGCCCAACACCAGTCCGGCAGGCGGCCCCAAGACCGGTCTTGTGGCTGCGCGTCTGCTCGTCGACGGCGCCGATCAAGGGGTCTTCCTCTTCCTCGTACCGCTCACCGATGCAGTACGGGCCCTGCCCGGTGTACGGGTCCGCAGACTTCCCGCACGCATGGGGAGCCCGGTGGACCACTGCCTGACCTCCTTCGACCAGGTCTTCGTCGGGCGCGACGCGCTGCTCGGCGGGGACCACGGACGGATCGGCGACGACGGCGAGTTCAGCAGCGCCGTCGGCAACCGCAGGCGTCGCCTCCTCGCGTCGATCGGGCGCGTCACCTCCGGCAAGATCTCGATGAGCGCCTGCGCGGTCGGCTCCGCGCGCGCAACGCTCGCCGTCGCCGTCCGCTACGGCGGCCACCGGTACATTTCCGGGCCCCGCGGATCGCGCCGGGTACCGGTGATCGACCACCGCAGCCACCACGGCCCGCTCGCCCGGGCCATGGCCACCGTCTTCGCGATGAGCCTCCTGCACCGCAGGGCCCTGGACCGCTGGGAGCGACGGGAGGACGGCTCGGGTACGGGCACGGAGGAGGCGGAGCGGCTGGTCGCCGTCGCCAAGGGATGGATCACCTGGCAGGCCAGGGCAGTGATCGTCGAATGCCGTGAACGGTGCGGTGCCCAGGCACTCCTGGAGAACAACGGCATGAGCCAACTCCTCACCGGAGTGGAAGGCGCCATCACTGCCGAGGGCGACAACCTGGCCATCCACGCCAAGGCGGCTGCGGAAATGCTCTTCTCCACCGAACCGGCCGCGTACGACGCTCCTTTCGGCCGCGAATCCGGCGATCTCACCGACCCCCGGTTCGTCGGCAGGCTCCTGGCGGCGCTGGAGGAGATCTGGTTCGGCCGGGCCAGGGAACGGATGGCCAGCGCACCGCACGGTGACCCGCTGGAGCGGTGGAACGCCGCATCCGGTCCCGCCCTTCTCGGCGTCGAGGCCCATGCCCACCGGCAGGCGGCCGAGGCGTACACGGACGCGGTGGCCGGTCTTCCGGACGGGCCCGCCCGTGAGCGACTGGCCGAGCTGCAGCGGCTGTTCGCACTCGACCGGATCGCCCGGAACAGCGGTGATCTGCTGGCCGCAGGGCATCTGACAGCCGATCAGGTCAACGGACTGCCGGAAGTCCTGGAACAGCTGATCACCGCCGTCGCCGCTCATCTGCCCGCCCTCGCCGACTCCTTCGCGCTGCCCCAGGAACTGCTCGCCGACTGGCCCATCGCGGGGGCCGATTACGTCGATGCGTACGACGATGCGGCGGCCGCCTGGCAGTCGGACGGGGACCGGGCGACGGCCCCGGGGGAGCGGTGAGGGCCGTGACAGGGACGGGAACAGTCGTTTGGGCGCAGCGGGTACGGGAGGTGGCCGGGGCCCTCGGTGTCCGCGTTGTGCTGCTGGTCTTCTGGGGTACGGCAGCCGTCCTGGCCAGGTGGTGCACGCGACCGCGGCAGGGCGGTGGCGAATCGGTTCGGCACAAGGCGTAACTGGAGACACGTCACCCAGTTGATTCGGCGTCGGGACGGTGCCCCCGCCGTCCCCGGCAGCCGTACCGAATGATGGAGAGGAAGCTCATGAGTGCGATTCATCCCAAGATCACCGAGGTTCTGACGCACACCTTCAAAGTGCCCGTCGCCGAGATCCGCCCGGATTCCACGATGGGCAGCCTGGATATGGACTCCCTCGCCGTCGCCGAGTTCGCCGTCCTCATCAGGGAGACGCTGGGCGGCGACGGGGACTTCGACAAGCTCCCCAAGGACGCCACCCTGGCCGACATCACGCGGTACATCGACGTGACAGCCGGCAGCGGGGTGCTGATGGGCGGCGAGGCACCGACGAGCAACGCCCGATGAACAAGCCCGCGATTGCCGTAACAGGCCTGGGAATGATCACCCCGGTCGGCAACGACACCGAATCCACCTGGAAAGGTGTGTGCGCCGGAGTCTCGCCGGTGCGTACCGTCGCGGCACTCGAAGGGTGCGAGATCGACTTCGCCTGCACGGTCGACGGGATCGATCTGGACGCCGCGATCGGCGGCCGTACGTCCTTCCGGATGGGGAAATACGTCAAGTTCGCCGTTCTCGCCGCCCGGGAGGCGGTCGCCGACGCCGGACTGGACCCGGCGCAGTGGGACGGCAGCAGGGTCGCGGTGGTCGTCGGCACCAGCAGCGGAGGTTCCGCCGCACTGACCGAGCAGGCCGTCGTGCTCGACCGGCACGGACCGGAAGCCACCTCGCCGGCGGGCATCCTGCTCACCATTCCGAACATGCCCGCGGCCGAGATCGCCATCCAGTTGCGGGCCACCGGTCCCAGCCTGGCACCGTGCACCGCCTGCTCGTCCGGCGCCACCGCCCTGTCCGTCGCCCGCGATCTGCTGGTCACCGGGCAGTGCGACATCGCGATCGCCGGAGCCACCGAATCGATCGTCTACCCGGTCGCCATGACCGGGTTCGCCCGGTCCGGAGCCGCGGCCCGGGCGGACGGCGACCCGGCCAGGCGGTGCCGGCCCTTCGCGGCCGACCGTGCCGGGCTGGTCATGGGCGAGGGCGCCGCCGTCATGATCCTGGAACGGGCGGACGACGCCGACGCCCGGGGCGCCGCGCCGCGGGCACTGCTCGCGGGCACCGGCGCCACCACCGACGCCCACCACCCCACCAGCCCGCACCCGTCCGGCGCGGTCGCCCAGACGGCGGTCGAGGCCGCGCTGCGCGACGCGGGCTGGGCGGCCGAGGACGTCGAGCACGTCAACGCACACGGCACGGCGACACCGGTCAACGACGCCACCGAGGCCGCCCTCATCAGCCGGGTCTACCCGCACCGGCCGCCCGTCACCGCCCCGAAGGGCGTACTCGGGCACTGCATGGGGGCGGCCGGAGCGATCGAGGCCGGACTGACCGTCCTGACGCTCCAACGCGGCGTCGTACCGCCGATCGCCAACCTGGACGCCCCGGCGCCCGAGTTCGACATCAACTGCGTCACCGAGCGACCGCTGCGGCAGCCCATCCGGCGCGCCGTCAGCCACTCCTTCGGCTTCGGCGGACACAACGCCGTGATCGCTCTTCAGCGTCCGTAGGCATCAGGCGGGTGGTGCGACGGGAGCACAGCCCGGCGTACCACCGGCCACACCGCCCATGAGCTGCGCAGAGGCTCGTGATAACTTGCCGGGGCCAGTCAAACTCCACGTAGGGGTCAGGGAATCCGGTGAGAATCCGGAACTGACGCGCAGCGGTGAGGGGGACGGGCGGGGCCACGGCCACTGGGACCACCCTCGGGTGTCCTGGGAAGGCGTCCCGTCCGTAGGAACCCGAGTCCGAAGACCTGCTGGCACCTGCGACCCGGTACTGGGCGCAGGGCTCCGTACAACGGGCTCCGCGCATGAGTCCCAAGACGCAGAGGGACTCCGTGCCGTCCATAGCCAGCCCTGTCCGCGCCATGGCCCTGCTCTCGGCGGGACTGATCCTGCTGACCGCCTGCGGGGGCGGAACCGGCAAATCCGCCGCGAAGTCCGACTCCGCCGACGGATACCCGGTGACGCTGAAGAACTGCGGACGCACCGTCACCGTCGAAGCCGCACCGCACCACGCCGTCTCGGTCGACCAGGGATCGACGGAGATCCTGCTCTCCCTCGGCCTCGCCGACCGGCTGGCCGCCACCGCGACCTGGACCGACCCGGTGATGAAGGGCCTGGAGAAGGCCAACGCCGAGGTTCCCAGAATCGCGGACAACCGGCCGTCGTCGGAGAAGGTCCTCGACCAGGAACCCGACTTCATCAGCGCGTCGTTCGAGTCGACCCTGGCCAAGGGCGGCGTCGCACCCCGCGAACAGTTCGAGGAACTCGGCGTCCCCACCTATGTCTCGCCCGCCGACTGCACCGGCAAGGACAACAGCGGCGGCGGCGACGGAGCCCGTACCGCGCCACTGACCATGGACAGCGTCTACGACGAAGTGCGCGACCTGGCCAGGGTGTTCGGCGTGCAGAAGCGCGGCGACACGCTCGTGGCGCAGCTGCGGGCCCGGGTGAAGAAGGCGACCGAGGGTGTCGACGCCTCCGACGCCACCCTCCTCTACTGGTTCTCCGACTCCAAGGCCCCGTACCTGGCCGGCTGCTGCGGAGCACCCGGCATCATCACCGGAGAACTCGGAGCGAAGAACGTCTTCGACGACACCCGTGAGGAATGGCCCCAGATCAGCTGGGAGACCGTCGCCGACCGCAACCCCGACGTCCTGGTCATCGGCGACCTGACCCGTAAGGCACAGACCGCCGAGAGCGCCGCGAAGAAGATCGAATTCCTGGAGTCCAACCCCGTCACGAAGAACATGGACGCCGTCAGGCACAAGCGGTACGTCCTGCTGAGCGGCCAGGCCATGAACCCGTCCATCCGGACGGTCGAGGGTGTGGAACGCGTCGCCGCCGGGCTGCGCGCGTTCGGGCTCGCGGGGTGACGGACACCGAACGGGCCACGGCGGTGGATGTGCCGCGGGCTTCGGAATCGACCGTGCGCGGCGGAACGGGTGTACGGAAGCTGCCCGGTGGGGCCCTATGGGTCTTCGGCGTCGCGCTGCTCGTGCTGTCCGTCGCGGTCGCCGTCACCATCGGCCCCGCCCGCATCTCCGTCGCCGACGTCTGGTCCACGGTGGCCTCCCACCTCGGCTGGGGCCACTCACGCCTCACCCCGATCCGGGACGGCATCATCTGGAACCTGCGCATGCCGCGCACCCTGCTCGCCGCGGTGTGCGGCGCCGGGCTCGCGGTATGCGGAACCGTCATGCAGTCCCTGCTCCGCAACCCGCTCGCCGACCCGTTCGTCCTCGGCGTCTCCTCCGGTGCGTCGACCGGCGCCGTTGTGGTCGTCGTCCTCGGCGTCGGCGGGGGAGCGGTGTCGATCTCGACCGGCGCGTTCATCGGCGCGCTCTGCTCGTTCGCCCTTGTCCTGCTGCTGAGCCACACCCTGGGCGGCACGACCGACCGGGTCGTCCTTTCCGGTGTCGCGGCCATGCAGCTGTTCTCCGCGCTCACCTCCTTCGTCGTGATGACCTCCGCCGACGCCGAGCAGACCCGCGGGGTGCTGTTCTGGCTGCTCGGCTCGCTCAGCGGGGTCGGCTGGACCGATGTGTGGATCTGCTCCGCCGTTCTCCTCGTGACGCTGCTGATCTGCCTCGGCCACGCCCGTACGCTCGACGCCTTCGCTTTCGGCCAGGACGCCGCGGCCACCCTCGGCGTCCATGTCGCGCGCACCCGGATCGTGCTGCTCTGCACGACCGCGCTGCTGACCGCCGCGCTCGTCAGCTCCGCCGGGGCCATCGGCTTCGTCGGTCTGGTCCTGCCGCACGCCGCCCGTGCGCTCGCCGGCTCCGGGCACCGGCGGCTGCTGCCGGTCACCGCCCTGGCCGGGGCGGTGTTCCTGGTCTGGGTCGACACCCTCGCCAGGACGGTCCTCGACCCGCAGGAGGTGCCGGTGGGTGTCGTCACCGCACTCATCGGCGTGCCCGCGTTCGTCCTGGTCCTGTACCGCACCCGGAGGATCACATGACGGGTGGAGCCACCGAGGGGCTGCGTGCCGAGCGGGTCAGCCGGGAGGCCGGCGGCCGACTCATCCTCGACGGGGTCCATCTCGCCCCGCCGCCCGGCGCCACCGTCGGGCTGATCGGGCCGAACGGCTCAGGCAAGTCGACCCTCTTGCGGGTGCTTGCAGGAGTCCTCGCCCCGGAGACGGGTGTGGTCACCCTCGACGGCCGACGGCTCGACGAGATCGGCCGCCGGACCGTGGCCCAGCGGGTCGCCGTGGTCGACCAGCATGCCGTCACCCAGGTCGAGTTGAGCGTCCTGGACGTGGTGCGCCTCGGGCGCATCCCGCACCGCAGGGCCTGGTCGGCGCCAGGCCGGGCGGACGACGACGCGGTGCGCGAGGCCCTGGAGCGGACCGGTCTCGCCGATCGCGGCGACCAGTCCTGGCACACCCTCTCCGGAGGCGAGCGCCAACGCGTCCAGATCGCGCGCGCACTGGCCCAGCAGCCGCGTGAGCTGCTGCTCGACGAGCCGACGAACCATCTCGACATCCAGCACCAGCTGGAACTGCTGTCGCTGATCACCTCGCTGCCACTCACCGGTGTGATCGCTCTGCACGACCTCAATCTGGCCGCGATGTTCTGCGATCGGATCGTGGTCATGAGGGAGGGGCGGGTGGTGGCCGCCGGGTCCCCGACGGAAGTGATCACCGAGGCACTGATCGCCGACGTCTACCGGGTCAGGGCGCGAGTCACTCCGGACGGACCGGACGGGAGGCCCTCGGTGCGCTTCCTGCCGGAGCGGCCGTAGCGGAAGCTGCGGCCGCCGATGGGACCAGTGGGGCAGATGCGGCCGTAGTGGCAGCTGCCGTGAGCCCCTCCCAGCTCCGGTGCCGGTCATGCCGGTCGTGCGCGATGTGGTGCGGGAAGTGCCCGTACCGGAGCCGGAGGTGCCGGCCATGGCCGGCTGGTCGGTCCCGGTGGTGCGTCCGGTGCCCGCCGCGCCCATGGCCCCGGTTCCAGCGGCCCCGGCCGCGCCCATGGCCGTGGTGCCGGTCCCGGACGCCGTTGTGGTTACGTGCCCGCCTGGCCGCCGAGCCTGGCGGTGGTGTTCCCGGCGAGGCCGTAGTGGCGGTAGAGCTCCTCCTCCTCCGCCACGGACAGATGCGCGTCCGCGTCCACCCGGGGGGCTTCCTTGACGCGGTCCTTCGGATGCGAGATGTGCAGGTCGGAGCCCACTCGACGGGCTCCGGCAAGAGGCACGAAACTTTCCTTCATACCGAACAGGCCGGTCTTCACCGTGATCCAGTCCGGGCGGCCGGTGTTGTCGTCGACATACACCCGCCCCACACTGCCGATCTTCTCGCCCGCGGTGTCGTACACCGTCAGGCCGTCGAGCTCTCCGGAATCCGTGAAGCCGTCAGCGGCTCCCATGACCGATTCCTCCTCGCCCGGGCGCGTCCTGTGGCTGGGTCCATCAGGGAAGGCGCGTCCGATTTCCATCGCGCCTCACCCGGATGGACGCTGCAACCTCCCCGCCCGTGGAGGCCGGCCGCCACATGCTCGGCGCTTCGTCGGTGGCAGCCCGTCACGGCGGTGCGCACACCATCTTCGCGTTAGGTCAATCGGGTGAAATGTGGAGGGTGCGTGCACGGAATTCGGACACGAGAACCGGGACTGAGCGGCCGAAAGGTGCGACGCCGAAGAACCGGCAATTTGCCTCTTCAGTGACATTGGGGCGTATCGGGCGGGACGGTCCGTCCGGGCGGGTCACTCCGGGAGCGCGCCGTACTGCCCGTGGACCGGTTCGGCCCGCGCGCCGCATGGTGAACAGAGCTGCTTCCGTACAGTGACCGCAGGTACGGCTGGGGTCCCCGGCCATGCCGCCGCGCCATGAAACCGAGGGGAGCCGTCCGGCGTTGTATCCGGCATGAACACGTTGCGCGGCACGTTCGACGAGGACGCGGAGCTCTACGACCGGATGCGCCCGCGCTATCCGGCGGACCTGGTCACGGATCTTGTGGTCCTGACCGGTCTCACCTCTTGGAGCAGGGTGCTCGAAGAGGGGCCGGGCACCGGTCAGTTGACGGTGCCGCTCGCGGAGCTGGGGTGTGAGGTGACGGCCGTCGAACTGGGCCCCTCGCTGGCGGCCGTGGCACGACGCAATCTGCGCGGCTTCCCCCGCGCACATGTCGAGGTGTCCCCGTTCGAGGAGTGGACGCCTCCATCGGAGCCCTTCGATCTGGTGGTGTGCGCGACCGCCATCCACTGGATCGATCCCGCACTGCGTTTCACGAGAGCGGCCGACGCGCTACGGACCGGCGGGGCGCTGGCGATCGTCACCACCCACCATGTGGCGGGCGGCAGCGGAAAATTCTTCGAGCAGGCACAACGGTGTTACGAGCGCTGGGATCCCGCCACCCGCCCCGGCATCGAGCTGTCGGACGAGGCGTCGACGGAAACGGTCTTCGGTGAAATGGAACACCCCCCTTGGGGCGGCCCGGTCCGGGTACGCCGCCACGGACGGGAGATCACCTACCCGGCCGAGCAGTATCCGGACCTGCTGATGACCTATTCGGGCCACCGCGATCTGGCCCCCGACGCGCGGCACGGTCTGCTCGCCTGCATCCGGACCCTGATCGACGAACAGCACGGAGGGAGCATCACCAAGCGGTATCTGCATGAACTCCTGACCGTGCGGAAGGCCGCGTGAAAACCGGCAACAGGTGTTCCTGTCAGCGCCGTTGACCATAGGATCGGCACCGGCCACCGGCCCCGGCCGACGACCGTCAGGAGAGCCCGTTGACCAGCACCCCGCACCGTATGGACCCGGCAGGCGGCTGCCCGCACGCGGACAACGCCAGGCTGCTCGCCCAGGGGGCCGTGGCATCCGTCGTGCTCCCCGGCGATGTGGCCGGGATGGTGGTGCTCGGACACGACGCGCTCAAGGAGTTCCTCGCCCACCCCGATGTGGCCAAAGGCGCACACCACTTCACCGAGCTGGCCGAGGGACGTATCCCCGACGGCTGGCCGCTGAGGACATTCGCCACCGTGCAGGGCATGACCACCGCCGACGGCGACGACCACCGACGGCTGCGCTCACTGGTCAGCAAGGCGTTCACCGCACGGCGGGTGGAAGAGCTGCGGCCGCGGATCGAGACCGTCACCGCCGAGCTGCTCGACGGCGTCGACCGGGCCGCCGCCGAGGGTGACGGCACGGTGGATCTGCGCGCCCGGTTCGCCCTGCCGCTGCCGATGGGCGTCATCTGTGAACTTCTCGGTGTGGACGCCGAGCACCAGGACCGGCTGCACCGTCTCTCGAGCCAGGTGGTCGCGACCGATACCGGCCCCGAGGAGGCGATGGCCGCCAACCGGGAGCTGGTGGCCCTGCTCGGAGCGGTCGCCGCGGCCCGCGCGGAGCAACCGGGCGACGATCTGACCAGCGCCCTGATCGCCGCCCGCGACGAGGGCGGCGGCCGGCTCGGTCAGCACGAGCTCATCGGCACCCTGCTCCTGATGATCATCGCGGGGCACGAGACCACGCTGAACCTCATCACCAACGCCGTACGGGCGCTGTGCACCCACCCCGACCAGCTCGGCCTGGTCAGGTCCGGCCGGGCACGCTGGGCGGACGTGGTGGAGGAGACACTGCGCTGGGACAGCCCGGTCAGCTACTTCCCGTTCCGCTACCCGACCCGCGACCTCACCCTCGACGGCACCGTCATACCGCAGGGCACACCCGTGCTCGCCGGATACTCGGCCGCCGGTCGGGACAAGGCCGCACACGGCCCCGACGCCGACCGGTTCGACGTGACCGGACCGGCCAGGGACACCACGGCCCGGCATCTCTCGCTCGGCCACGGACCGCACTACTGCCTGGGCGCGCCGCTCGCCCGGATGGAGGCCACGATCGCCCTGGAGCAGCTGTTCACCCGCTTCCCCGAGTTGGACCTCGCCGTTCCCGGGGCCGCGCTGCCCCACCGTGCGGGCTTCGTCGGCAACAGCACGGGGACGCTTCCGGTACGGCTCCGGCCCGGCGCCGCGCCCGTCGCGGGCTGAAGATCCCCGGCGCATATGATCGACGGGCCACGTGCCGACTGTCGTCCTGCCGTCTCCTGTCGTGCACCGGGGGTGCCTCATCCATTCCGTACGCATCCGGCTGCCCGAACAGCGCGGTGAACTGCTGACCCGGCGCGAGGACGGTCTGGACCTTCACCATCTGGTGTGGCGGCTGGGGCCGGGGTGGCGGGTGTGCAGCAGCGCCGTGCTCGGCGGAGGCATCGGCCCGCGCGCCTGGATCCTCAACGCCCAGGTGCCCGGCGGTTATCCGCGCCTGGACCCCGACCGCCACCTCGCCGAGATCGCCGCCGCGGAACACCTCACCGGACCCGGCGCCGGACTGATGACCGCCGCCGATGTCACCGCGTACACAGTCGCGGCCGACGAGGGTGTGACGGCGACCGCCACCTGCGGACTCGGTGTACGCGGCTGGGCCGCGGCCCCGGCCGAAGGCACCGAGGGGCCGCCGCGGCCGGGCACGGTCAATATCGTCGTCACCCTGCCGGTGGCACTCTCCGACGCCGCACTTGTCAACGCGGTCGCCACGGCAACCGAGGCCAAGGTCCAGGCACTCCTGGACGCGGGGCTCGACTGCTCGGGCACCCCCACCGACGCCGTCTGCATCGCCGCCCCCTCCCCGGGGCCCGCCCCCGGTGAACCCTTCGCGGGACCGCGCTCCCGCTGGGGTGCGCGACTCGCCAGGGCCGTGCACGCTGCCGTCCTGGAAGGTGCGCTGCGGCAATCCTGAGAACCCACCGCGCCGCGAGCCGACCGGGGCGCGGCCGATGAAGGGAGTCCTCTCATGACCTCAAGCGCTGCCGACGCCGCCCCGCAGCGGCCGACCGTCGCCGTCCTCGGCACCGGAATCATGGGATCCGGCATGGCCCGGAGTCTGCTCCGGGCCGGCCTCGACGTCCGTGCCTGGAACCGCACGCAGGCCAAGGCGGCCCCGCTCGCCGCCGACGGCGCCACGGTCACGGATACGGAGGAGGAAGCCGTACGCGGCGCCGATGTCATCGTCACCATGCTCAACGACGGTCCCGCCGTCGCCGCCGCGCTCACCGCCGCGCAGCCGGGGCTGCACACCGGCCAGGTGCTCCTCCAGAGCTCGACCGTCGGACTCGACGCCACCACCGATCTCGCCCGGCAGGCGATGGACGCGGGTCTGGTCTACCTCGACGCACCGGTCTCCGGTACCAAACAGCCCGCGGAGCAGGGCACGTTGACGGTCTTCGTCTCCGGCCCCTCCACCGCCCGGGCGTCGGTGAACCCCGTGCTGGACGCGATCGGACAGCGCACGGTCTGGGTCGCGGAGACCCCCGGGGCGGCCTCGCGGTTGAAGCTTGTGGTCAACACCTGGGTCATCACCATGGTCAACAACATCGCCGAATGCCTGAACCTTGCCGAAGGACTGGGAGTCGACCCGCAGACATTCCTCGACGTCATGAAGGGCGGCCCGCTGGACTCCGCCTATTTGCAGGGCAAGTCCGCCGCGGTTCTCTCCGGTGACCTCACCCCGAGCTTCGCCCTGTCCACCGCGCTGAAGGACACCCGCCTCATCCTGGACGCGGCGCAGAAGTCGGGGGTGCGGCTGGACCTGGTCGCCGCGTCGGCCGACCGTTTCGCGCGTGCCGAGGCGGCAGGGCACGGCGGTGAGGACATGATCGCCACCTACTACGCGGGCCGCGCCCCGGAGAAGGACGGCGACTGACTCCCGCCGACCGGCCGGCCCAGGGTGCCGGAGCGAACCGCTCCGGCACCGCCGTGCCCCGTAGAGCCGTCAGACGACCTGCACCTCGTGCCGCACCACGGCATCGAACAGGTAGCCCTGCGTGTTGTGGACGGCAACCTCCGGCTGGGTACGGCCCGTTCGGTCCGTCGCCCGCGCCAGCAGGACGGCCGGACCGCGGTCCCTCGGCAGCCAGTCGGCCGACCAGCGGACCCAGCTTCCGCTCCTCGGCTCGTCGCACAGCCGCGCACGCCGCCACCGGACGCCCCCATCGGTACTGACGTCGACCGTGCGCACGGGCGCCCCGCCCGACCACGACCGCCCCGTCAGCACATGGCGCCTACGGGCGGGGAACGACGCGCCGGGCGCCACCTCGAAGGCGCTCTTCAGCGTCTGCCGGGTCAGCGGAGCGCTGCCCTCCGGCGGATAGGCGGGGCCGAACAGCCGGTAGAGACCGGTGTTCCACGGGGAGAGCAGGGGCTCAGCGCTCACCTCGATGTCGCCGACCCACTTGATGTTCGCGACGCCGACCCAGGACGGCACGATCAGCCGCACCGGACGGCCGTGATCGGGCGGCAGCGGCTCACCGTTCATCTCGAACGCGAGCAGCACGTCGTCCAGCGCCTTCGCCACCGGCAGCGGCCGGCGCACCCGGCCCAGATTGATCCCGTCGCTGATCACCTCGTCGTCGAGGCCGCGCGGCAGCACATCCACGGCGTCCCCGCCGATGCCCGCGCGCCGCAGCACATCGGCGAGCCGCACCCCGCGCCAGCGGGCCGTACCGATCGCGCCCAGGGTCCAGGCGGTGCCGCTGACCTGCTGGTTCTGCTGTGTCGCGTAGAAGCTGCGGGCGTTTCCCGCGCACTCGACGAACGCGGTACGGGTGACCGAAGGCAGCGTGCGCAGTTCGTCGTACGTGAACTCCACGGCCGGGCCCTTCAGCCCGCTGCCCCAGACGGTCAGCTGCCAGTCCGCTGCGTCGATCCGCGGGGTGACGGTGTGATTGCGTACGAAGAAACGGTCGGCCGGAGTCAGCAGCCCGGTGGCGCGCAGCGCCGCGAAGTTCGTCTCGGCGTTGGTGCCGCGCACGGTGAACAGCTCGGGCGGCAGTGGCTTCACGATCCCGGGGGCGGGCGAGGCAGCGGCGGGCGCCGCATGTGCGGGAGCGGCGAACCCGGCCAGCGGCCCGGCCGCCGAGGCGGCCGCCACCAGTTTCAGCAGATCACGGCGTTCGATTCCGGCGGACCGTGCGGCACCGCGCGACCACTGGCGCAGCCTCATCCCGTCGTACGCGGCCTCGGACGGTGGAACGGATCTCATGGGCATCTCCAGGGGACGAGGAGGAGGGGACAGCGGTGGTGAATCAGCGGCCCGGGACAGCCGGCCGACCGGACAGCAACTCCCTTACCAGAGCCCCGACCTGACCCGTCTCGATCAGGAACCCGTCGTGCCCATGGGGCGAATCCACGATCCTGAGCCGGCCCGCACCCGGCAGCAGTGACGCCAACTCCGCCTGCTGCGACGGGGGATAGAGCCGGTCGGAGTCGACGCCCGCGATCAGCGCGGGCATCCGCGCACGGCGCAACGCCTGCGCGATGCCACCGCGCCCGCGCCCGACATCGTGCCCGCTCATGGCCTCGGTCAGCGTCACATAGCTGCCCGCGTCGAAGCGGTGCACCAGCTTGGCCGCATGATGGTCGAGATACGACTCCACCTGGTACCGCCCGCCGTGCCACGGATGCTCACCCGCCTGCGCCTCGCTGCCGAACCGGGATCCGAGCTCGGGCTCGCTGCGGTATGTCACATGGGTGATCCGGCGGGCCAGACCGAGGCCCTGGTGCGGGCCACTGCCCGGTGGAGCCTCGTGGTGGTGGCCGCCCCGCCACCCGGGGTCGGAGCGGATCGCGGAGATCTGCACGGCCCCCCAGGCGATCTGCTCCGCCGACGCCGACGCGGACGCCGCGAGCACCAGCAGCGATCCGGTGCGCTCCGGCCGGCTCACCGCCCATTCGAGCGCCCGCATGCCGCCCATCGATCCGCCGATCACCGCAGCCCACCGTCCGATGGACAGCGCATCGGCCAGCGCCGCCTCGGCCGCCACCTGGTCACGGACCGTCAGATACGGGAAGTCGCCGCCCCAGAACGGACCTTGAGGACGGCGCGACGACGGACCGGTGCTGCCCTGGCAGCCGCCGAGCACATTCGGCGCGACGACGAACCAGCGGTCGGTGTCCAGCGCCTTCCCGGGGCCGACCAGAGCATCCCACCAGCCGGCCGTGGGATGCCCCGGCTCCACTGGCCCGGCCACATGGCTGTCGCCGGTCAGGGCGTGCAGCACCAGCACCGCGTTGGAGCCGTCGGGAGCCCGCTGTCCCTGTACTGGGGCCGTACGGCCGCGCGTACTGCCCGGCCGACGCCCAGGGAATCCAGGGCGCGGATGCCGTTCGCGTGCAGGGAGATACCCGCGCCCACGGCGTCGCGGACGCCGAGGGCCGTACCCTCACCCTGCTCGCGTGTGTGGAGGGACTGGTCTTCGACCGGTTGGTGGGCGGCGGGGACGTGCCCAGGGAGGAGATCAGCGGCCTGGTCGCGGTGGCGCTGCGGAACTCCGACGGGTGATCGTGACCGGGAGCTGCCCACCGCTCCGTGGCCTCGGGAGAGCGGGCCCGGTACCCGCCTGCGTCGACGGACCGTGTCGAGGAGGTCTCACTCCTCGACGAGCATCCCGCTGCGGAGCTTCCGCAGAATCCTGCTGATCAGCCGCGACACATGCATCTGCGAGATGCCGAGCTCCGTGCCGATCTGGGACTGGGTCATCTCGCGGCCGAAACGCATGTCGATGATGCGACGTTCACGATCGTCGAGACCGCCCAGCAGCGGTGCGAGCGTATGCAGATTCTCGACCGTCTCCATGGCGGGATCGGGTTCGCCCAGGACATCGGCGAAGGTGCGCCCCGGCGCATTGCGCCGGCCCGCGTCCGCCGTATCGGCCGGCATGTCCAGCGAACCTGCCGTGTACCCGTTGGCCGCCACGATGCCCTCGGTGACCTCGTCCTCGCTGAGCCCCAGCTGTTCGGCGAGCTCCGGGACGGTGGGGTCACGGTCGAGCTGCGTGGCCAGGGACTCCTTGGTCCTGGCGATGTCGACCCGCAACTCCTGCAGCCGGCGCGGGACATGCACCGCCCAGCTGGTGTCGCGGAAGAACCGTTTGATCTCGCCGGTGATGTACGGGACCGCGAAGGAGGTGAACTCGACCTCACGGGAGAGATCGAACCGGTCGATGGCCTTGATCAGCCCGATGGTGCCGACCTGGACGATGTCCTCCATGTCGCCGCCGCCCCGGTTCCGGAACCGTCCTGCGGCGAACCGGACGAGGGAGAGGTTCATCTCTATGAGGGTGCTTCGCGCGTACTGATGTGCGGGGGTTCCCTCCTCCATGGCCTGGAGCCGGTCGAAGAACAGCCGCGACAGTTCACGCGCATCCGGCGGGGTGATCTTCCCCGCGTCCTCGATCCACGGCAGGTCGCCGGTGTCCCCGGCAGCCTCCCCCGCAGGCGTCGACCGTGCACTCTCCGCTCGCTCCGTACCGGCGGTCCGCGCAGTGTGCGCCGTCATCTCGTCACGCTCCCCTGGTCGTAGGTGAGGTGTATGCGTCTGCCCCCGAAGGAGGCTCCCATGCGGAAAAGTGGAAGTCGATCAGGTCACACGGCATCAATGGCCGGGAATCACCGTGATCCCTCGTCATATCTGTGCCGGCGCGGCGCACCGGACATCAGAACCGCCCCACCGGTACGGGGGAGCCCGGTGGGGCGGTCGCCTCCAGACTGCCACAGCAGACGGCGCATCGGGGCCGACCGGCACATATCCAGCGGTAGTTGAGTCGAAATCGACGGTGCCCCGACTGCGGACCGATGCCCGTATGCCTCAGGCGCGCGGGTAGCCGACGACGGTGTGCGTGACGGCGGGGGAGTCCTCGGTGGTGTAGTAGTGGCTGCTGAGTTCCGAGAACCGGGCCGTGTCTCCCGTCCCAGGAGATGCGGCACATCGCTGACGACCAGTGTCACCTGGCCCGGCATCACCAGCACGCACTCCGCCGAGTCCGCACCGCGCGAGCTGGCTTGGCTCTGGGCGCGCGGATGCAGACGGGTGCGGTAGATCTCGATGCGGCCCTGCTCGTGGCCGGAATGCAGCAGATCGACCGAGGTCTCGTCCGGCGCCCCGTTCCCGCGCTCGTGCTCCGGCTGCAGATCCGTGTCACCGACGCACTCCTCGGCAGTGAGCGCCCCGCCGGGCACGGCACGATCGACCGGATCCGGGTCGATCTGGCGGAACTCGGCGAGCTGGGCGACGCCCATGTGCTGCTCGACGTCAACCCGGACACAGCCGCCGAACGCGGCACCGCGGGCGACGGCCGGAGACTTCTCGAACTCCTCGTGAACAAGGTCGTGGACCCGGTCACGGGCGGCGTCCGCTGAATCATTGCGGCCCGGTGAACACTCCACCGGCCCGGGAATACGTGCACGGAACAGGACCTTCCTGCTGCTGTAGCGACCGGTGACCGGCCCGGCCGTCGGTGCCGTGAACCGTCGCTGCCACGAACAGGAGAGAGGGAGCTCATGCCCAAGGCGTACGTCTTCACCCGCAACGGCGGACCGGAGGTGGAGGCCCTCGTCGACCAGGACGTGCCGGTGCCCGGGCCCGGCGAGCTGCTCGTCGCCGTTCGGGCGGCCGGGGTCAACCCGGTCGACTGGAAGCTGCGTACGGGGTACACCAGGCCCGGCAGTGAACCGCAGCCGTTTCCCACCGTCTTCGGCAGCGAGGCCGCCGGAGTGGTCGAGGGCGTGGGCCCGGATGTCGAAGGATTCGCAGTTGGGGACGAGGTCTTCGGCAATCCGGTGACCGGCGGGTACGCCGAGTACACGCTGCTGCCCGCCGCCGTGACCGCGCACAAACCGGCCGAGCTGTCGTTCACCGACGCGGCCGTCCTGCCGGTCGCGGCGGCCACCGCCTACGACGGTGTCCGCCAGCTCGGTCTCGCCCCCGGTTCGACCCTGCTGATCACCGGGGCGGGCGGCGGTGTCGGAACGGTCGCGGTACAGCTCGCACGCCACGCCGGTGTCCATGTCATCGGTACCGCGAGCGCGGCCAAGAAGGACTTCATCGAGTCGCTCGGCGCGGTGCACGTCGAATCCGGCGCCGGTCTGGCCGACCGGGTCCGGGCAGCGGCACCCGACGGCATCGACGCGGTCTTCGACCTGGTCGGCGGCGCCACCCTGAGGGCGGTGGCCCCGCTGCTCGCGGACCCGGCCACGCTGATCAGCGCCGGGGGCAAGCCGCTGGCGGTGGAGCTCGGCGGGGCGGCCGTCGCACGGGCCCGCACCGCGGCGGTCCTCGACGAAGTGGCGAACCTCGTCGTCACCGGAGCCCTGCGGACGCATGTGACCCGGACCTTCCCGCTGGCCGAAGCGGGAGAAGCGCTGCACGCCGTGGAAAGCGGACATGCGCGCGGGAAGATCGTGATCGAGGCGATCGCATGAGCGCGCCGCTTGCCACTGCCGGTGACACGCATCCACTGGACAACCCGGTCCGCGCCGCACTGACCGGCCCGCACGCCCACTTCGCCGAGCACCGCGGCCGCATCCTGCGCTACCCGGTGGACGTGGCCCCCTGGGTCGCGGTCCCCGACGCGCCGGAGGCCGAGGACTGGGCCGACGCCGCAACGCTCGCCGGACCCGGTGGCGCCGTCACCATCACCGGCTTCCGTGAGCCGCCGCCGGACGACTGGGAGATCACCTTCAACGCCGAGGGCGTCCAGCTCGTCGACGCCGGCGTCGCGGCGGCCCCGTTTCCGCAGGCCGTACGGCTCGGTCCCGCCGATGTGCCCGAGATGCTCGACCTGGTCGCCCGCACCCGTCCGGGGCCGTTTCTGCCCCGTACGGTCGAACTCGGCACCTACCTCGGCGTCCGGCGCGAAGGAGCGCTCGTCGCGATGGCGGGCGAACGCCTCCACCCACCCGGCTGGAGCGAGATCAGCGGCGTCTGCACGGACGAGTCCGCGCGCGGACAGGGGTTCGGCAGCGGCCTCGTCCTCGCCGTCGCCCACGAGATCAGGCAGCGCGGTGAAACGCCGTTCCTGCACGCTTCCGCCTCCAACACCAATGCCATCCGGCTCTACGAATCGATGGGATTCGTGCTCCGCCGCCGGACGCCCTTCCTCTCGGCGCTCGTACCGGAACACCCGCCGACGCGCCTGCCGGGGCCCGGCGGAGTCCGTACGGCAGCTATGCGCTGACCCGGGACACAGGACCTTCGGCCCGGGACTTCCGGGCCGAAGGTCACTGCCATTTCCTGTTCCGGGACCTTCGGCGCACTCCAAGAGGCCGTAAGCCTCGTGCGCTGCCCCCTTGAACCGGATGGACTGGGAGTGACCGCCGGCGCGGGGCCGGCAGATCCCGGGAGGAATGGGCCGTGACCATCGGGCTCCAGCGCCGAGTAGAGACGCTCCCGGGTACGGACGCGGGGGAGGCAGCCGTTTTCGCCCCCCGGGTCGGGAACGGGGCACTGTTCGGCGGGCTGGCCCTGTTGACCGCCCTGGTCGGCATCCTCGACATCCGGACCGGCGACGAGCTGCGCCTCGTACCGCTCCTCGTGGTCGTACCCGCACTCGTCTCGGTCTTCGGAACGATCCGGCAGACCGTGGGCGTGGCCACTTGCATCATGACCGTCGTCGTCTGCTCACGGCTGGTGACCGGGGGAACGTTCTGGGACATCACCAGCAGCGTCGCCTTCACCGTGCTGGCCTGCTTCCTGGGGGTCGGCTCCTGCGCACTGCGGATCCGCCACGCCGCCGAGATAGCCAGGCTGCGCTCCGCCGCCGTCGCGCTCCAGCGGCAGATCCTGCGCCCGCTGCCCATCCTGACCGAGCAGATCTTCGCCCACGGCATCTATACGCCGATCGAGGAGGACCGCCTGGTCGGCGGTGACATCTACGAGGTCGTCCAGTCGCCCTACGGAACCCGGGTGATCATCGGGGATGTCCAGGGCAAGGGGCTCGCCGCGATCGGGGCGGGCTTCGCCGTGCTCGGAGCGTTCCGGGAAGCGGCCATTCGCGAGCCCACCCTGACCGGTGTGGTCGATGCGCTGGAGGACGCGGTCGCCCGGCACAACGCGTTCTCCGCCCAGACAGGGGAGATCGAACGCTTCGTCACCGCCCTGGTGCTCGGCTTCGACGGGGAGGACCGGGTGCAGGCCGTCAACTGCGGACATCTGCCACCCCGGCTGCTGCACGACGGCGTGGCCTGCCCGGTTGCGCTGCGCCGCACATCCGTGCCGCTGGGCATGGCGGAACTCAGTGCGGAGGCACGGGCCGCGGAGTGGCTGGACTTCCCGTCCGGCGCCACGCTCCTGGTCTTCACCGACGGGGTCACCGAGGCGCGCGACGCATCGGGCGCCTTCTATCCGCTGGACGCCCGGCTGGGCCGCTGGGCGGAGCGCGGGCCGCGCGAGGTACTGGACACGCTCCATGCCGACCTGGAGTCCTTCTCCGGAGGCGTGCGGCGCGACGACATCGCCGCGCTCGCCCTGCACCGGGCACCGGCAGGCAGCCGCCACCGGCCCGTGGCGACCGGCCACGGTGCTCGCCGGGCCGCAGAGACCTTCAGCGACCGGTAGAGCGGCCGGGGGCAGTCGAATGCTGATCCCGTGTCCCGACGAGACTTCTGTCGCATCGGGACATTTTTAGGTGTACGGTGCACTTATGAATCCGGAACGGAAGACCCAGGAGCGACGGAGCCGCAAGGCCCGCAGGACCCGGGACACACTGGCGCAGGCCGCGTTCGAGCTCGTACTCGACCGGGGTCTGAAGAATGTGACGGTCGAGGAGATCGCGGAACGCGCGGACGTCGACCGGCGCACCTTCAGCCGGTACTTCACCGGCAAGGAAGCCGCGGTCCTGGACTCGCTCCGGGGCGACGGCGACCGGATCAACGACGCCCTGCGCGTACGTCCCGCCGACGAGCCCCCGCTCACCGCCTACCGCCGTGCCGTCCTCGCCTGGCTCGACGACCCCGGCGCGCAGGCGTGGCACCGCCGAGACCGGATCTTCGACCTGCTGGTACTCGCCGAGCAGGAGCCGACCCTCTACGCCGCGTTCCACCACATCCGGGTGGACGCCCAGGAGGACTCGGTCGCCATCGTGGCGGACCGGCTCGGAGTCGACCCGCGGCTGGACATCCGTCCCGCCGTCACGGTCGCCGCGGGCGCCGGCGCACTCCTCGCGGCCCAGGCCGCCTGGGTGCGCGGCGGACACCCTGACGACCTGCCCCAACTTGTCGGGCAGGCCTTCGACGCCCTCTCCGGAGAACTGCTCGGGCAGCTTCCCGCCGGGCCGGCGCCGCACAGCACCACGGAAGGAAACGCAACCTCATGAGCACCCCCCTCACCCCCGCCGACCAGGAGTTCGCCGGCAAGACCGCCCTCATCACCGGCGGCGCCTCCGGCATCGGACTGGCCCTGGCCCACCGGCTGGCCGCAGGCGGCGCTTCCGTCGTCGTCTCCGACTACGACGAGGCGGGCGCCCGCAAGGCGGTCGCCGAACTGGAGAGCACCGGCGCCAAGGCCGCCGCGGTCGCCATGGACGTGACCGACCCGGCGTCCGTCGAAGCGGGCGTGCGATTCGCTGTCGACACGTTCGGCGCCCTGCACCTCGCCGTCAACAATGCGGGCATCGGCGGTCCGAGCAACCCCACCGGTGAGTACGCGATCGAGGACTGGAACCGGGTCGTCGCCACCAACCTCAGCGGTGTCTTCTACTCGATGCGCTACGAGCTTCCCGCGATCGTCGCGGCGGGCGGCGGCGCCGTCGTCAACATGTCGTCGATCCTCGGCACCAACGGCTTCGCCGGATCGCCCGCCTACGTGGCCGCCAAGCACGGTGTCGTCGGCCTCACCAAGACGGCCGCCCTCGAATACGCGGCACAGAACGTCCGGGTCAACGCCGTCGGCCCCGGCTTCATCGACACGCCGCTGCTGCGCAACACGGACGGCCCGGCTCGCGACCACCTCATCTCGCTGCACCCGGCCGGACGCCTCGGCAAGGCGGAGGAGGTCGCCGAACTCGCCGCCTTCCTGCTCTCCGACCGCGCCTCCTTCATCCACGGCAGCTACCACCTGGTGGACGGCGGCTACTCCGCCCCCTGATCGGCCGACGGGGGAACGGGGGGCGAGCAACGGGGAACGGGGGCGAGCAACAGAACACAAAGAAAGTATGAGGAGAACCCCATGAAGGCCGTTCAGTACCGCGCCGTCGGCTCGGCACCCGAGGTCGTCACCGTGCCCGATCCGGAGCCCGGCCCCGGCCAGGTGCTGCTGAAGGTCACCGCCGCAGGTGTCTGTCACTCCGACATCGCCGTGATGAGCCGGCCCGCGGAGCGGATCCCCTTCCCGCTGCCGCTCACCCTGGGCCATGAGGGCGTCGGCACCGTCGCAGCGCTCGGCGACGGAGTGAGCGGCCTCTCGACCGGCGAGTCCGTCGCGGTCTACGGCCCCTGGGGCTGCGGTTCGTGCATCAAGTGCGCCGAGGGCAAGGAGAACTACTGCCTGCGCGCCAAGGAGCTCGGCATCACTGCGCCCGGACTCGGGTCGCCCGGCGCCATGGCCGAGTACATGATCGTCGACGCCCCCCGCCACCTGGTGCCGCTCGGCGGCCTCGACCCGGTCCAGGCCGTGCCGCTCACCGACGCGGGCCTTACCCCGTACCACGCGATCAAGCGGTCCCTGCCCAAGCTGGTGCCCGGAGCCACCGCCGTCGTCATAGGCAGCGGCGGCCTCGGCCACGTCGCGATCCAGCTGCTGCGCGCCATGACGGCCGTCCGGGTCATCGCCCTGGATGTCTCAGAGGACAAGCTCGCCCTGGCCCGTGCCGTCGGCGCCCACGAGACCGTGCTCTCCGACGAGCACGCCGCGGCGAAGGTCCGTGAACTGACGGGCGGTATCGGCGCACAGGTCATCCTCGACTTCGTCGGAGCACCTCCCACTGTCGCCACGGCCGGGGCCGCAGCCGCCATCGACTCCGATGTCACGATCGTCGGCCTCGGCGGCGGTGCGCTGCCGGTCGGCTTCGGTTCCCTGCCGAACAGCACGACGGTGACCTCCCCGTACTGGGGATCGCGCTCCGAGCTCGCCGAGGTGCTCGACCTCGCCCGCGCCGGATCGGTCGAGGTCCACGTCGAGACCTACACACTGGACGAGGCACCGCTGGCGTACGAGCGACTGCACCACGGCAAGATCAACGGCCGCGCGGTGATCCTCCCCAACGGCTGACCGGCCCAGCCCTGACCCTCAGGACCGTGCGGGCCGTCGCGCAGTGCGACGGCCCGCCGCAACAGCGCCCGTCAGGGCCAGGTGCCGGCGGCTGCTGCGCGACGGCGAGGAGGGCGGCGCGCCGCCCTCCTCGCCGTCGACCTCGACCGCGGCCGCGCCGTCATCCGCCTGCCCGGCCACGGGAGCTAGGAGGGGGCGGCCCTGCGGCGCAGCACCGCGTCCGCCAGCCCCGCCCCGCACTTCTGTAACAGGCTGTACGCGAGAACGGGCAGGAGCACCTGAGGGCTGCTCGGCAGATTCGTCGCCGCCAGTACCGCACCTGCGCTGCTGTTGTTCATTCCGCAGGTGAGCGTGATCGCGACCGTGTCCGCGCGGTTCGCCCGTACCGTGCGGGCCAGACACCAGCCGATGACGAAGGACGCCGCGCACAGCACCCCGGCCACGACGACGGCCGCGACCAGCAGTGCGGGCCGCGGGTGGAGCAGGAAGCCGCCGAGCGCCCCACAGGCGTTGCTGTACGTGAGCAGTACCGCGTCGACGAGTCCGAGCAGCCCCAGCCATGGGAGATGCCGTTCGAGCACATGGCGGGGTGTCACCTGTTGGACGGCCAGACCGGCGACGCACGGCACGATCACGCTGATCACGGCGAACGCCCCGCCGTCCGTCGCCGCCATCCGGGACAGATCGTGGGCATAGTGGCCGCGTGTCAGAGTCGAGGCCGCCGAGAGCATCAGCGGAATCGTCAGCGGACTCAGCAGGGTGGAGGCGAGCACGATCCCCACGACCAGGGAGTGATTGCCGCCCGCCCGGCCGCCCCATACCGTGGCGCCGGCCGCGACCGGCATGGCCCCCACGAGCGCGAGCCCGGTGATCAGTCCGCTGCACCCGTCGGCATCGGGCAGTCGGCCCAGTGCCATGGCCAGGCAGGGCAGCAGGGCCAGCGGAATGAGCGTATTGGCGGCCGTTCCCACCAGCAGCGGCAGTGGTCGGCGGGCGAGCCGAGGCAGCCCCCCGGCAGGCACCCGTAACGCCGCGGTGAAGAGCAGATAGCCGAGCAGGAGCGACGGCAGGGTGAGCTGGGTACGGGTGCCGCCGGGGACGGGCACCGCGGCGAGGTGAAGCTGCCGCAAGGCCAGTCCGGCCTGCGGCAGCAGCGTGGCCGCCGCGTACGCGGCCACCATCACCCAGGTCAGTCGTCGCTGGAGGAGCGAGAGCATACGCGGCACGATGGGTGGACGGATGGCGCGTGCGGGAGACATGAGGGGCATCGCACGGGTCCTCGATGAGGGTGGGGCCTGAACGGACCGGTCACTGCGGGAGTGGCAGTGCCTTGCGTATCAGCGCGGTCCCTAGCCCCACCCAGACCGTGGCGAACAGCCATCCGGCGAGTACATCCGTCGCCCAGTGCACCCCGAGCAGAATCCGGCTCAGACCGACGGCCGCGGCCCAGCAGACCACCAGGACAGCGACGACGGTACGGACAGGACGCGGCCCGGTCTCACCGCGCGTCCGGAGACCGATGGCCGTGAGCAGCAGGCCGGCCATCAGCGCGGACGTCGTCGCGTGCCCGGAAGGGAAGGCGAAGCCCGAGGCGTGTGTGGCCCAGTCGCCCAGCGGCGGGCGGGGCCGGGCGATCAGCTCCATGAGGCCGTAGCGGACGCCCTGCGCGAGCAGCAGGAAGGCCAGGGCGCCTACCGCGTACCCCAGCCGTCGGCGGGTGTCAGGGCCCGCGATCAGCCCGGCGATCACCGCTGTCGCGTACGGGAACACTCCGGTCCCGGTGGTGGTGACGGCACGGGCGGCCGCCACCAGGCCCGGCGGCCGATGCCGCAGCGACCAGTCGCGGGCGGCCCGGTCCAGGGCGGGCGGGGAGCCGTGCCGGGTGGCCAGGACGAGAGCCGCCAGCCCGATCAGTGCGAGCAGCCCGACGAGAGCGGCTCCCAGCGGCGCACGGAGCGGTAACGCGACGGGTACGGACCGGGCGCGCGCGGCCGTCGAAGCGTCCCCGGTCACCGTGTCGCCACCAGGGGGCGCAGCGGGCCTTCGCGCAGCCGGACCACCGCCGGGGCACACCGTCGCGCCGCGATCGTCAACGGCCACGCGACGAGCGCGCCGGTACCCAGCCCGATCAGCACATCGTGCGGGTAGTGCGCACCGATCCACACCCGGGACGCCGCCATCAGCAGAGCGGCAGGCACCGCGATCGCCCCGAGCCGGCGGCCGGTCAGCCAGATGGCCATCGCCGCGGCCGCCGCGATGGCGGCGTGGTTGCTGGGGAAGGACCAGTCACCGAGTGCGGGACATGCCTCCACCGTCACGACATGCAGGGTCTGGCACGGCCGTTGCTCATGGAAGGCCGACTTCACCAGATCGTTGACGATGTACGCGGCCACCACGACGAGCGGGGCGCAGAGCGCCATGGCGGTACGGGCGGGGCCTGCGGAGCGAGAGCGCCACCAGGACGCGAGCATCAGCAGGGCGAACAGGGCCAGCCCGTAGTCCGACCAGACACGGACGGCGGAGTCCAGCGCGGCGGGGGAGCGCTGGGCCAGCTCGGTGATCCAGGTGTACAGGCCACCGTCGATCGAGGTGGCGGTGGAGGCGAGAAGCATCAGCTGTTGTCTCCTTCGGCCGTGCGCCGGTTGCGGGAGCGGAGCAGCTCGGCGGCGAGCGGGATGAGGGAGACCACGACCACGACAGCGACGATCGGCAGCAGATAACGGTCGACGTTGGGCACCGAGGACCCCAGCGCGTACCCCGCGAGGACCAGCCCCACGGTCCAGACCGCCCCGCCGATGACCTGCCACAGCGTGAACAGCCCGGCAGGAACGTTGAGCGCCCCGGCCAGAGGGTTGAGCACCGTGCGCACGACGGGTACGAAACGGGCCAGCACGATCGCCCGCGCATGCCCGTATCTGCCGAGCAGCTCCTCGGCGCGGGCGGCACCCTCGTGCAGCCGCTTGGCGCGGCTGCGGGCGAGCAGGGCCCGGCCACCACGGCGGCCGATCCAGTAGCCGGTCTGCGCCCCGAGCAGAGCGCCGGCCACCGCGGCGATCAGCACCTGCGGCAATGACAGCTCGACCGGACCGTCGGTGCCCGACACGCAGAGAAGGCCCGCCGTGAACAGCAGGGAATCGCCGGGCAGAAAGAAGCCGACGAGCAGTCCTGTTTCGGCGAAGAGCACGGCAGCGATGCCGAGTGCACCGAACGCTCCGAGCAGTGAACCCGCGTCGAGCAGGTTCACCGCTTGTGGCGCGGCCGCCAGTGAGAATACGGACACGGTGGAGGGTCTCCCATAATGGTGAGCGGGCGGCCCCACGGGACGCCCGGACTGACTACAGTGATGTAGACGGTCTACATCACTGTAGACGCCCGAAAGGGGAGGAGAGTTCCCATGTCCCAGGTGAAGGGGATATCGAGTGGAGAACCCGGCCCCCGCTCGTACGGCGAACCGGCCCCCGGGCCGGCAGCGGAAGCCGGGCCGGAGCGCCCGTCACCGCACCACACCGCATCGGAGCGGCGCCCGTCCGGCGAGCTGGAGTCCACGATCCTGGCGGCCCTGTGGGCAGCGGAAACCCCGCTCACCCCGGGCCAGGTGCAGGGTGCGATCGGGGCGGCCCTCGCCCGCACCACCGTCACGACGATCCTGTCGCGCCTGTACGAAAAGGGTACGGTCATCCGCACCCGTGCCGGCCGCGGATTCACGTACACCCCCACCGAGGACGCGCCCGGGCTGACCGCCCGCCGGATGCACAGCGAGCTGCAGAAGGAGGACGACCGCAGCACGGTGCTGGCGCGATTCGTGTCACAGCTCACCGATGAGGACGAGCAGCTGCTCCGGGACCTGCTCGACGGAGACGCCCGATGATCTATGCCGTGTGGGTTCCGCTGCTGATGCCCTTCGTCGCGGTACCGGCGGCCCGTCGCCTGGCGGACGCCCTGTCGCCGGTGCGCGCCGTACGGCTGCTCGCCTCGACGGGCATCGGCCTCGCCCTGTGCAGCCTGCTCGCCCTGGCCCTGCTGGTGGTGCCCGGCGCGACCCGTTTCGCCGCGGTCTCCGCCTTCGGTGAACTTGTCAGGCCGCTCTCCGACGCCGTTCCCGCCGCCGCCGTGCCCCTCGCGGCTGCCGCACTGGCGCTGCTCGCGGGCTGTGCCGCCGCCGTGGCCCGCACCGCCCGCCGCCACTGGGCGGAGCTGCACCGGGCCGCGCAGCCGTCCCCGTACGCCGATGGCGAGCTGGCCGTCCTGCGCGACAGCCGCCCCGACGCGTATGCGCTGCCCGGACGTCCGGGCACTCCCGGCCGGATCGTCGTCACCACGGGGATGCTGCGCGCCCTGGACCCCGCCGAACGCGACGCCCTGCTGGCACACGAACGCGCCCATCTCGCGGGCCGGCACCACCTCTTCATCGCCGCTGCCGAAGTGGCGGCACTCTGCCACCCCGCGCTGCGTTCCCTGCGCGCCCCCATGGGCTACGCCCTGGAGCGCTGCGCCGACGAGGCAGCCGCCTCCGCCGTCGGTGACCGAATGCTCGCCGCCCGGGCCATCGGCCGAGCCGCCCTCGCCGCACGCGCCGCCGAAGGCGCCCCGCAGCCTCGCCCACGAGTGGCGCTCGCCGCAGCGGCCGGGCCCGTACCGCGCCGCGTCGCCGCACTCCTCGGCCGGAGCGCCCCGCGGCCCCGCGTCGGCCGGGCGGCCGCCGCGGCGCTGCTGGCCTGCCTGGTCGTCTCCGGCGCCGCCGCGCTCGACGCGACGAGCGATCTGCACAGCAGCATCGAGGCAGCACAGGGCGAGAGCGGGCGCTGATTCCGGGCATGGACGCCGCCGCGCGGCGCTGAGCCTCGCCGGGTGACCCCGAGGGCCACCCCCGCGTGCGGCAGTCCCTTCCGCCCGTCCGGCAGCCCCGCCCCACAGCGCACCGTCATGCGCCGCCGAGGTCGCCCCCGACGAGGGCACGGTGCGCCGGCGGGCCAGGATCGGCTGCCTCCCGCAAGAACTCCCCGCCCGGCCGACGCGCCGCACACTGCTGGCGACCTTCGCCGCGGGGCGGCCCGGCCACCCCGACGAGTACGCCGAGAGCCTCCTCGCCCTGGGCCTGTTCTGTCCCGAGGACCTGACGGTGCCGGTCGCCGCCCTCTCCGTCGGGCAGCAGCGACGGCTCGCACCGGCCCGCCTGGTCACCCGCCCGGCCGATCTGCTGGTGCTGGACGAGCCGACGAACCACATCGCGCTCAGCCTGGTGGAGGAGGTGGAGGCGGCGCTCGCGAGGTACCGGGGAGCCGTCGTGGTCGTCTCGCACGACCGCAGCTTCCGCAGCCGCTTCACCGGCGACCGTCTGGAACTGCACGGCGGCCGCCCGGCCGGGAGCGGTCCCGTGTGAGCCGGGGGGCCGGTCGAACACCATCCGCACAGCCCGGAGATCAACCGCACAGACCGCGAAAAGCCCGCTCAGGACCGGTCCTGAGCGGGTGTCACCCGCCCGTCCTCCACGTGTTCCCGCAGCCTGTCCAGGAAGACCCGCTGGCCCGTGACGAGCCGCTCCGCGGCCTCCCGGGGCGTGCACCAGGCGAAGCGGTCGATCTCCGGGAACTCCCGCAGCACACCGGACCCCCTCGGCCACTCCATGGTGAATGTCCCGGGAACGGCCGCCGCGGCGTCGAGATCCGCCTCCATCGCCCACACCGTCACGGTCTTGCCGCCGGACTGACGGGCCTCACCGAGCGCCACCCACTCACCGTCGGGCACCGGACGGCCGAACTCCTCCGCGAACTCACGGCGGGCAGCGGCCGCGGGCTCCTCGTCAGGGCCGTACTCGCCCTTGGGGATCGACCACGCCGCGCTGTCGCGGCCCGCCCAGAACGGGCCGCCCATATGCCCGATGAGCACCTCGAAATCGGCGCCGTCGTCCGCGGCCCCGTCCAGTCGGCGGAACAGGAGAAGACCCGCACTGCGCATGGCGCGCTTCTGGGATGGCATGCCGTCAAGTCTGCGTGCCGGTACCGTACGCCGCCACGGACGACACCCCCTTCCCGGTGGTCATTGCCGTCATCGAGTCGACGCATCCTGTTTCCCCCGAGGTTCCCGATGCCCCCTGGTGCGTGGCTGTGCGCGCGGCCATGCTGTCCGCCGACAGCGCTTTCTGCCCGCGGGCCGGGCCGCGCAACCATCGGGATTCCAGGAGGATTTGTGGTCCTTGGCATAGTCGGCAAGACGACCGGACCGCGGGGGAGGGCAGCGCGACGGTACGGGACGGTCGCGCGACCGCTCGTGCTGCTCGCGACGGTGTCCGCGATGACGGCCGGGGCGATCTCTCCCGCCCTCGCCGATTCGACCCCCGACCCCCGTCCCCGTACCTCCGCCGAAGTCCTCAGACCGGTCGCCCCACCACCCGCGAGCAACCCGGCGGGGCGATCCGGATCCGTCGCGGACGGCGACGGCATCGAGACTGCACGTACGTCGCGCCCGATCGCCCCGGGCGTCCGTATCGACTCGTACGACCGGCTCGAATCCGACAAGTGGCTGCGGGTCGACTCCCTCTCCGTCGACCTCACCGGCACCGGCGTACGCGCCGACTACCTCTCCTCCGGCAAGGTCTCCGACCGGCGCACGGTCTCCGAACTCGCCGCCGGACACGACGCGGGCCGCGGCCGCCGCACCGTCGCCGCGATCAACGCCGACTTCTTCGACATCAACCAGACCGGTGCGCCGGAGGGGATCGGCGTGAAGGACGGGGCCACCGTCCAGTCGCCCGCCCCGGGAATCAACCGGGCTGTCGGCATCGGCCCCGACAGCGCCGGCCGCATCCTGAACCTGTACTTCGAGGGGACGCTCACCCTGCCCGCCGGGCAGCAGCCGCTCGCGGCGTACAACGCCGCCAATGTGCCGGCCGGGGGAGTGGGCGCGTACACCTCCGCGTGGGGAACCGCCGACCGTGCCCTGACCGTGGACAACGCGACCCCGGTCGCCGAAGCGGTCGTACGGGACGGCAAGGTCGTCTCCGTCTCGGACACCCCCGGATCGGGGACCGTCCCCGACGACACCACCGTCCTGGTCGGCCGTGAGGCCGGAGCCGCCGCACTCGACGCCCTGAAGCCCGGCGACCCGGTGTCCCTGACCTACCGGGCACGCACCGACAGCGGAGCCGTGCCGCGCACCGCGGTCGGCGGCCGCGAACTCCTCGTCGTCGACGGAGCCGCGCAGAACCACGACGGCGAGGGCAACAACACCGCAGCGCCCCGCACCGCCGTCGGGTTCTCCAAGGACGGCCGGGCCATGCAGATCCTCACCGTCGACGGGCGGCAGGCAGACAGCGGCGGCGTCACCCTCACCGAACTCGGTCTGATGATGCGGCGCGCCGGCTCGTACAGCGCACTCAACCTGGACGGCGGCGGATCGTCGACCCTCGTCGCGCGCGAGCCCGGCAGCGACGCGCTCCGGGTGGAGAACAGCCCGTCCGACGGCAGCGAACGCACCGTCCCCAACGGCCTCGCCCTCACCGCCCCCGACGGCAGCGGACGGCTGGGGGGCTTCTGGGTCCAGCCCCGTACGCCCGCCGGTTCCGCACCGGGCGTGGACCCCGTCAAGGGCGGCCACCCCGACCGTGTCTTCCCCGGACTCACCCGACAGCTCACCGCGAGCGGATACGACGAGACGTACGGCCCCGCCGACGGCAACGCGCACTGGCGTACGGTGCGAGGCGCCGTCGGTACGGTCGACGGCCACGGGCTCTTCACCGCACGCCGCAGCGGCACCACCGACATACGCGCCGAACACGGATCAGCGCACGGCAGCACATCCCTGACCGTCCTCGACAAGCTCGCCCGGATCGAGGCGACCGCCCAGCGGGTGGGCCTCGCCGATGCCGAGGCCACCGGCAGGTTCGGCATCGTCGGACTCGACGCCCACGGCACCAGCGCCCCCGTCGAACCGCGCGACATCGCCCTCGACTACGACCACGCACTCTTCGACATCCGCGACGACGGCCAGGGCTCCTTCACCGTCACCTCACGCACCGGCGCCGGCGCCGGACAGATCAAGGCAACCGTGGCCGGCACCACCGCCGTCCTCGCCGTCAGCGTCGGCCTCACCGAGCAGGCCGTCTCCTCCTTCGGCGACGCAGGGTCCTGGAAATTCAGCCAGGCCCGGGCGAGCGGTTCGCTCGCTGCCACGCCCGACGGCCACACCGGCACCGGACTGAAGCTCACCTACGACTTCACCCAGTCCACCGCCACCCGCGCCGCCTACGCAGCCCCGCCCCAGCCTGTCACCGTGCCCGGCCAGCCCCAGTCGTTCAAGCTGTGGATCAAGGGCGACGGCAACGGCGCCTGGCCGACCCTGCACCTCAAGGACGCCGCAGGCTCCGACCAGCTGTTGCGCGGACCGTACGTCACCTGGACCGGCTGGCGGCAGGTCACTTTCGCCGTACCGCCGGGTGCTGCCGCGCCGCTCTCCGTGTCGCGCTTCTACCTCGCGGAGACCGCGGCCGCCAGGCAGTACACGGGCGAGGTCGTCATCGACGAGCTCACCGCCCAGGTGCCGCCCACCGTCGACCTTCCCGAACAGGCCGCTCCCGCCGACCCGTTGATCGACCCGGCGGCCGTGACCGAGCGCAGGGACTGGCAGTTCGCGGTGATGTCCGACGCCCAGTTCGTCGCCCGTGACCCGGACAGTGCGATCGTCACCCAGGCACGGCGCACCCTGCGCGAGATCAAGGCGGCCGGCCCGGACTTCCTCGTGATCAACGGTGACCTCGTCGACGAGGGGTCGCCCGCCGACCTGGCCTTCGCCCACCGGATCCTCACCGAGGAAATCGGCGACTCGCTGCCCTGGTACTACGTACCGGGCAACCACGAGGTGATGGGCGGCAGGATCGACAATTTCGTCACCGAATTCGGCCCAGCCCAGCGGACGTTCGACCACAAGGGCACCCGCTTCGTCACGCTCGACACATCCAGCCTGAGTCTGCGCGGCGGAGGCTTCGCCCAGATCAAGCAGCTCCGCGCCCAGCTGGACGCAGCGGCGAAGGACCGGACCGTGGACTCGGTCATGCTGATCGAGCACGTGCCGCCGCGCGACCCGACCGTACAGAAGGGCAGCCAGCTCGGGGACCGCAAGGAGGCGGCCCTCGTCGAACAGTGGCTCGCCGACTTCCGCCGTACGACGGGCAAGGGCGCGGCCTTCATCGGCAGCCATGTCGGGGTCTTCCATGCCTCGCACGTCGACGGAGTGCCCTATCTGATCAACGGCAATTCCGGCAAGGCACCGGCCGGACCGGCGGATGAGGGCGGCTTCACCGGCTGGTCGCTGGTCGGCGCCGACCACATCACCTCCGGTGAACAGGCCGCAGCACGGCAGCGGCCGTGGCAGGGCGGCCCCGACTGGGTCTCCGTACAGACCCGTGCGCATGTCGACGCGCTGGAAATCGACGCACCCCCGGTGCTCGGCACCGGAAGCCGTACGAAGGTCACGGCGACTGTCACCCAGGGCGCCCGCAGTGTCCCGGTCGGCTTCCCGCTGGCCGCGGACTGGACCGGATCTCCGAACGTCCACATCGGCGACCGGGACGACGCCCGTCATCGCCACACGGCGGTCTTCGACCCGTCCACCGGCACCCTCACCGCGCTCCGACCGGGCACGATCACGCTCGCCGTCACGGTCAACGGCACGACACAGAAGGTGCAGATCAGGATCGGGGCAGCCGGGGCCGCGTCGGCGGCCTGACGGACCACTGGCCTGTCCGGCTGTCACGGCCGGACAGGCCCCGGGCCGCCCCGCACCACCCATGGACCCATGGACGCCCGTGCGGGGCGGCCTCATGACCGCGGAGCCTGTCCGCCTACACCTTGCGGTACTCGTGCGCCTCCGACGCCGCAGTCTCCACCGCCGCGATATCGCCGCCCGCCGACGCGGTGACCACGGCAGCCACCGCACCCTCCAGGAACGGCGCGTCCACCAGCCGCGAGCCGTCCGGCAGTTCGTCCCCCTCGGCCAGCATCGTCTTGACCGTGAGCACCGCGCTGCCCAGATCGACCAGCAACGCCACCCCCGCACCGCCGTCCACCGACCTGGCCGCCTCGGCGATCAGCTGCGCACTCGTCCCGAGACCACCCGCCGCGGTGCCACCGGCGGCGGCCACCGGAGCCGTCGCACCGCCGGCCGCGAGACCCCTGGCCAGCTCGGCGACGGACTCGGCCACCGGGCCGCTGTGCGAGACCAGCACGATCCCGACCTGTTGCCCGCCGCTCACGCGTCACCGCCACTCGCACCATCGGTCTCGGCCAGTGCGGCGATCAGCAGGGCGGAGGACGTCGCCCCCGGATCCTGATGGCCGATGCTGCGCTCACCCAGATAACTCGCCCTGCCCTTGCGGGCCTGCAGCGGCACCGTCGCCAGCGCCCCCGCCTCCGCCGCCTCCCGGGCCGCCCCGAACGACGTGCCGAGCGCCTCGGCGGCCGGCAGCAGCGCATCGAGCATCGTCTTGTCCCCGGCCTGCGCCCCGCCCATCTGGGCCACGGCAGCGACGCCCACCCCGAGAGCCTCCGCCAACTGCTGCCGCGCCACCCGGGGCGCGTCGCCCAGAGCCTTACCGGTACGCCGCAACAGCGTCCCGTACAACGGGCCCGAAGCCCCGCCGACCGTCGCGATCAACTGCCGCCCGGCGAGCATCAGCACAGCCCCCGGAGTCTGCGGCGGCTCCTTGGCCAGGGCAGCCCTCACCGCGGTGAATCCGCGCTGCAGATTGCTGCCGTGATCGGCGTCCCCGATTGCCGAGTCGAGCTCGGTGAGGTGGTTCGCCTCGCGGTCCACGGAAGCCGCGGCCGCGGTCATCCAGCGGTGGAAGAAGTCGGCGTCGAGCACATGATCTCCTTGTCGGGCGGGTCAACGGCCCCAGCGCAGCGCAGGCGTCTCCACCGGCGCGTCCCAGAGGCGCAGCAGCTCCTCGTCCACCTGGCAGAGCGTCACCGAGCAGCCCGCCATGTCGAGCGAGGTCACATAGTTCCCCACGAGCGTACGAGCCGCCACTACACCCCGCTCGGACAGCACCCGCTGCACCTCGGCATTGAACCCGTACAGCTCCAGCAGCGGCGTCGCACCCATCCCGTTGACCAGCACGATCACGGGTCCGCGCGGCCGCAGGTCATCCAGGACCGCGTCCACCGCGAAGTCCGCGATCTCCCGCGACGTCATCATCGGACGCCGCTCCCGCCCCGGCTCGCCATGAATCCCGATCCCCAGCTCCAGCTCGCCCGGCGGCAGATCGAAGGTGGGAGACCCCTTGGCGGGCGTGGTGACGGAGCTGAGCGCCACACCGAAACTCCGCGATGCCTCGTTCACCCGCCGGGCAATGGCCTCCACTCGCTCCAGCGGCGCACCTTCATCGGCCGCCGCCCCGGCGATCTTCTCGACGAACAGGGTCGCGCCCGTGCCCCGCCGCCCCGCCGTGAACAGACTGTCGCTCACCGCCACGTCGTCATTGACGAGCACCTGGGTGACCTGCACGCCCTCGTCCTCCGCGAGCTCGGCGGCCATCTCGAAATTCAGCACGTCACCGGTGTAGTTCTTGACGACGAACAACACTCCGGCCCCACTGTCGACCGCGACGGCGGCCCGCACCATCTGATCCGGTACGGGAGAGGTGAACACCTCTCCTGGGCAGGCCCCGGACAGCATCCCGGGGCCGACGAACCCCGCATGCAACGGCTCGTGCCCTGACCCGCCCCCGGAGACGAGCGCCACCTTCCCGGCCACGGGCGCGTCACGCCGCACGACGACGCGATTCTCGACATCCACGGTCAGCTCCGGGTGAGCGGCAGCCAAACCGCGCAGCGCGTCCGCGACAACGGTTTCGGGGACGTTGATGAGCATCCTCATGGGTATCTCCTAGGCAGGTAGCAGGTGGGTTGTTGTCCTGCGTTTTCGCTGTTCAGAGTGAGTATGGGTAGATCGTGATCTTGGCTGTCCGTGGCGGTCGTGAGCGGGTTCTGGCGGTACTGATGCTGACTTAATGCTGACTTTGGTGACGGGCCGTCAGGTTAGCTGGATGGTCGGGCGGGTCTCGGCTGACCTGCTCCTGTCGGCAGTATCGGCCTTGCGGCAGCGAAGGGCACGTGCGACAACGTCATGGGCGCGCCCAGGTCCGAATCAGGATGCGTTCGGTTGTGGCCGGACGTCGGTGTCCATGCGTACACCGGGCCTTGTCAGCACGTGGTGTATGGGGACATTCCAGCCCCTTGCTTGCGGCGGGAGGGATTGCGAAGCGGCGTTCGCTGTGCGGACCGGCCGTGGTGCCATCCCGGCAGATTCTTCGTCTGCTGGTGGTACGCGTTCCGCACTGCTGGTGACCAGCGAAAAAGCGTTCCTCGGTGGTCTTCGAGCCCGGCCTGGTCCGGGTATGGCCCGGATCCTGGGCGAAATGAGATTCGGTGTCGGTTGCGAGCCAGCCCGGGTGGACGCCGCGCAGCGCGATCATCGAAGCGCCAAGGCGTTCGGCGAGAGGTGGCCGGGGCGGATTCGGCGGTGAATACGGCTGTCGCCGTGGGGGACGCCTGTGCCGCCCTGATCGACGGGAGCTGAAGCGGTTGATGGGTGCATCGAGGTTGCGTGCCCGAGTCAGGGGTCGGCGTGAGTAGTCTCAACGGCAACCGGGTCCGAACCGGTGGACTTCGTCATGAAGTTGTCTACCACGTCGCGCTGACCTGGAGTGATGCAGCTTCAGTCGCCTCTGACCAGCGCAGATGAATCTTTCAGGGTCTTTCAGGGGCGTGCCGTCTTATGTAGTCGATTCTCCCCAGACGCTCCCCAGCAGCGCTGATCCTCCCCAGATTCTCCCCAGGGAGGGCCGCTGTGACGGGCGGCGGGAGACGAACTTGGCGCTGTCGCAGGCACGCTGAGTGACTGTAGCGGGCGCCCAGCCGGCATCCCAGGGGTGATCTCGGCTCCAAGATCTCCGCCCTGTGCGTACCCGTCCCTTCGAAGGCGCTGCGTCCGGCCACTGATAGCGAGACGGCTGCCCGCCCTGGGCCGTGACGGTCCCACCTGGCACAGGTCGTAACGACCGTCCAAAGGCGTCCAGCCCGTCCATGAGCGGTGCTTAATGTCAAGGTCAGGGCGTCTTTGTCCGAGGGAGTGCGCACAGTTGGTGAGAGCTGTGTGAGAGCGCGAGAGAAAAGGAAGCCCCGCCGGGATGCCGGCGAGGCTTCTGTGCCAGGTGGACTACGCCGGCGCCGAGGGTGCCGGGCGGGCGCCGTTGTACTCCGGCTCTCCGCTTTCGAGCACGCGGAGCAGGGACGCGGTTACGACACGTGTGGTACGGCCGATGCGCAGCACGCGGCACGGGAACTCCCCCCGACGAACCAGGTCGTAGCCCTTCGCCCGCGAGAACCCCAGCACCTTGGAAGCCTCCTCCACGCTCCCCGTTCCGTCCCAGGTGGCGCGGACGCGTATGGGGCTGTACTGGGCACCCTGCGGCTCGTCGTTCTGTCTGTGCATTCGAGTTCTCCAGGTGATTGCAAGGCGGTGCTGATCGGCCGGGCGTGTGCTCTAAGGCCATGGCGGATCGGTGCACTGGACGGCCGTCCGGAAATACCCTTCGAGTAGGGGCACATGGTGGCGGTGGACCATCCATGATGCGGGGGATCGCCGGTTTGGCTAACCGGCGATGCCGGGCTATATTGCTCCGCTTCGAATCGCCAGAGATGCGGCGCCGTCGTTGGCCGGGGGAGCTTCCGTGTGGATGTCTTTGACCTGTTCGCGATGACTTCGCACGTTGAGTGTGTGGCGATTCTTGAACCGGCTGCAAAGGGTGTCTGACCTGGTGTTTCTTCAGGATTTCGTAGGTTTCGGCTGGGCTGGCCGATCTGTTTTCCAAAGTGCACCACGTGGAGCGCCTCGCAGGCCTTGAACGGCCCGCAGAGGGTGCCTGGCCTGCTAGTTCGAGAGATGTGGCTTTTGGGCGGTGTGGTCGTTACACGCGATACCGCCTTGCCGAAGTGATGTTCTGTCGCGAATGGTGACGCTCGTTTGACGCATATGCTGATGGGCCGTCAGGTGGATGGTCGCAGCGTGACTAGCGTGATCGTTGGGGTTGCGGCTGAGGGGATTGCTGCAGAGCCAGGCCGAACCGCCACCGAGTGTGGTCGACAGGCAACCTTTACGGTCGCAGGACACTGGCCTTGAGCTTCACTCCAAAGGAACGGCACCCAAAGCCGATCCGACCTGCACCTATCGGGACTCCGAGAAGGAACTCGTGATCCGGCACTTCGGCTCATTCTGCGAGACAAGGGCATCAGGCTGGAGGGCCAACGCGGCGTCTCGGGCTTCGGGGCCGACGCTTCACTCGACCGGGCGCTTCTTC
This sequence comes from Streptomyces sp. NPDC048473, assembly GCF_043200155.1. NCBI lineage: Bacteria > Bacillati > Actinomycetota > Actinomycetes > Kitasatosporales > Streptomycetaceae > Streptomyces > Streptomyces sp. NPDC048473. The sequence goes on along the minus strand of NZ_JBICXE010000026.1, from coordinate 56,886 downwards.
GAGACGTCAACGGCGCTCACCGCATCCAGCACACAACAGGTGATGCCCACCCGTCCGCGATCGGGTACACCCCCACATCCGCGACAGAGCCCGAAATTTGTGCCAGACCCCAACTCAAACCGTTAGAGCCAAGAACGCTCACGACTCGGCTTACTCAGGTGCGGGGAGCGTGAAGGTGAGTGGCAAAAAAGGTCTCGATGCGCTGCCAGGCGTCCGCCGAAGCGTCCGGATCCGGACGGATGTTCATGACGCGGAACAGGGGGCGCAGCGGCCTGGGGCCGGCCTCGGCGTCGTTGAGAAAGGCGTGGCCTGCTTGCGGGTACTCCTTGACGTCGTGCACGACTCCATGATGTTCGAGGGCCGCGCTCAGCTTGCCGGCCGCCCCCTTCAGGGTGCGGTCCTTCCCGCCGAAGCTGGCGACGACGGGGCAGGCGTCGGCGAGGACATCCAGGTCCTTGGGAAGCTGTCCGTAGTTGGCGGACGCCGCGTCGTAGCCACCGCGTCCGGCCGTCATCAAAGCGAACGCGCCTCCCATACAGAAGCCGATGATGCCGACCGCGCCGGTGCAGTCACTCTGGGCCAGCAGATGGGAGCGGGCAGCCTCCAGGTCCTGGTAAGCACGCCCGGTCCCGGACATGGCCGCGCGGATCGTAGGGATCAGGCAGCGCCGTGCGCCGCCCTCGGTGAACAGGTCGGGCATCAGCGTGAGGTACCCGGCGCCGGCCAGGCGCTCGGCTTGGCGGAGCATGACGTCGTCAACGCCGAGTACCTCGTGTGCAATGACCACGCCCGGCCAGGGTCCTGGGCCTTCCGGTCGGATGAGATGCCCCTTCAGCCTCTGCGAGCCCCCGGCCGGGGCACTCAGGCTGCTCAGGTCAATGGCTTCAACAGCAGACATGGAGCTTCTCCCGATGCTAAGTGCGTTGGGTGCGGTTCTTTTGAAGGGATGATCAATTCGATCTCGCGAGCCGCCGAGCTCAGTGGTCGTTATGAGGCGTCGGCGTAGGTGAGATGGGTGTCGCAGTCGGTGCAGCGGAACAGCACCGCGGTGGCACCTTCAGGTGGGCGAGGAACTGCTCGAGTTGGGCGGCGTCGTGCCGGCCGTCGATGCGCAGGTCTTGCCTCAGTTGGTTGAGGGCCTCGGGATGGGCTGCCAGCTCGCTGTAGCTGACCTCGCCGATGAAGGCGGCCACGTCGTGGCAGTGGGCGAGCCAGGGGGGTCCTGCCAGGCGTGGAAGCCGGGAGTGCGGCGGGTGACCCTGTGCAGGATCTCCTTGCTGACGCCAGCGAGTCCATAGGAGTCCATGAACTCCCCCGTGAACCGTTCGGCCGAGCTGCCGTCGGTATGAGGGGCGGAAGCGTCCGTTGACCTCTTGGGCGGTGTAGAAGGTCGCGGTGTAAATCCACCGTGGCGCGATTGCAGCATGCGCAGGTCTCGGCGCTTTCACGGATGGACCCGCTGGCGAGCGGATCGGGGTGGTAGCGGAAGGTAGAAAGATTTGAGCTCACCGGTGCAGTCTGTTCGTAAAACAGCCTCGCGATCAAGCAGTTGGGATGAATCCCCGCTGGTCGGGTCCATCCCTGGTCGCCAGTGGGGCTACCGCCAGCACCCCCACTTTCTGCCGCTCGGCTCCGGCGTACGCAGATGACTCCTTGGTCTCGTCCGGCCCGACGGCTTCCGGCTCCGCATCCACTGCGGCAATTGCGTTCGCCGACACCTCAGCCATCACCTCGGACACCATCTCCCGAGCGATCCGCAACCGATCCAGATTTTCCCGAGCCTCTTCTACCGACATTCAAAGCGTGGTGTCGGCAGGGCTGACGAGTCGTGATCCCTGCGCTATGCCGGTTCATGAGGTATGCGCAGGGCGGCGGGCTGACCGATGAACGGTGCGTCTTCCGGGAGAAGTTGCGGATGGAGGCGGCCATAGGGTAGGGCCGGGGCGAGGAAAACGCGGTCATCGCCCATGACCTGCGGGTCAGTGTGCGCTCGGTCCAGCGGTGGCGCCGGGCCTGGTCCCAGGGCGGGCCCAGGTCGCTGGCCTCGAAGGGACCGGCGTCGCTTCCGCTGCTGAGCGATGAGCTGTTCGTCGTGCTGGAGATCGAGCTGTCCAAGGGGCCGATGGCACACGGCTGGCCGGACCAGACCTGGACGCTGTCACGGATCAAGAGGTTGATCGGGCGCCGAGCTTCACCGTGCAGGGAGTGGCGATGCTGCTCAAGCGGCACGGCTGGAGCTGCCAGATCCCAGCTCGTCGCGCGGTGGAACGGGACGAGGAAGCGGTGGCCGGCTGGATGAAGGAGACCTGGCCCCAGGTGGGAGGACGGTGGCGGCGCTCGGAGCCTGGCTCGTCTTCGAGGACGAGGACGGATTCTCGATGACGCCGCCTACCACCCGCACCTGGTCCCGCCGCAGACGCACCCCCGTGGTCCGCGTCCGGGGCCGCTCCCGCCGCCGTCTCTCGGTCGCGGCCCTGTCCTGCTCCAAGTCCGGACAACACTCACGCCTGATCTACCGGCCCTGCCCGGACGCCCGGCCCGACGGACGCAAGAGCTTCTCCTGGCAGGACTACCGAGACCCGCTCCAGGACGCCCACCACCAGCTCGGCGGGCCGATCGTGCTGGTCTGGGACAACCTCAACACCCATCTCGCCGCCGGAATGCGCCGCTACATCGCCGACCGGGACTGGCTCACCGTCTACCAGCTACCGCCCTACGCACCCGACCTCAACCCGGTCGAAGGCATCTGGTCCGTCCTGCGCCGCACCACCACTGCCAACCGGGCCTTCAAGACCCCATCCGACCTGATCACCGCGATCCGGCACAGCCTCCGCCAACTCCACTACCGACATGACGTCCTCGACGGCTGCCTCACCGGCACCAGACTCCTCGATTCACCGTGACGAGCGCACGCATTCAAGGTCAGTAGCAAGGGGAGCGGGTAGTTGTGCGGGTGGGGTAGCGGGATTAAAGTGACGGCCGTGCTCGGAGTGGTCGGCGGGGGCCGGTAACCCGGGCCTGAGGGAAGGGAATTCCGTCGTGACCGAGACCGAGAAAGCCGCCGCCGATCCCGCGATACCCGACAGAACCGACTGGCCCGACAGCCTCGGCGGGATCGAGGTGCTCGCCTCGCTCAGCCCCGACTTCGACGCCGACCCGTACACCGCCTTCGCGCGGCTGCGCGAGCGCGGTCCGGTGCACCAGGTAGTGGGGCCCGATAGGGGCCGGGTGTGGCTCGTGGTCGGGTACGAGGCCGCGCGCGAAGCCTTCACCTCCCCGCTGCTCAGCCGGGACTGGCAGCGCGAGTGGCGGCAGCCCGGCTGGAGCCCGCCGTACGCCCTTAACATGCTCGGCAACGCCAACATGCTGATGAGCGACCCGCCCCACCACACCCGGCTGCGGAAGCTGGTGGCGCGGGAGTTCACGGCCCGGCGGGTCGAGGGGATGCGGGGGCGCATCCAGGAGATCACCGACGAGCTGCTGGACCGCATGACGGCGGACGGAGCGCGCCGCACCGACCTCATCGAGGCGTTTGCCTCCCCGCTCCCCATGATCGTCATCTCCGAACTGCTCGGCGTCCCCGGCCTGGACCGCGCCTCCTTCCACGCCTGGTCCAACGAGACCCTCGCGCCCACCAGCCCCGAGGCGGAGAAGGAGGCGTACGAGCAGGTCATGCCGTATCTCACAGGGCTCATCGCCGCCAAGCGCGAGAGCCCCGGGGAGGACCTGCTCAGCGCCCTCGTCCACACGGTCGACGAGGGCGGCGACCAGCTCACCGAGGACGAGCTGGTCTCGTTGGCCTTCCTGCTGCTCGTCGCCGGGCACGAGACGACGGTCAACACGATCGGCAACGCGGTGCGCGCGCTCCTCGCGCACCCCGAGCAGCTGGCGGCCGTACGGGCCGATCCGGCGGGGCTGGCGGCGGGGCTGGTGGAGGAGACGCTGCGCTACGACGGGCCGGTGGCGACCACCACGCCGCGCATCGCCCTGGAGGAGACCGAGATCGGCGGCGTACGGGTGCCGCGCGGTGCCATCGTGCTGATCGCCATGGCCGGCGCGGACCGTGACCCGGCGCGCTTCCCCGATCCGGAACGCTTCGACGTACGGCGCGAGGAGGCCCGGGGCCATCTCTCCTTCGGACACGGGATCCACTTCTGCCTGGGCGCCCCCCTCGCCCGCCTCGAGGGCGAGGTGGCGCTGCGCGCGCTGCTGGAGCGCTGCCCGGATCTGACGGCGGACGGGGAGCCGGGGGAGTGGCTCCCGGGGATGCTGATCCGGGGGAGGCGGAGCCTGCCGGTGCGGTGGTGATACGCCCGCCGCGGGCGGGCTGACGGGCGGGTGAGCGGTCGCGGCACGCCGTTCGCGCAGGTCAGCGGGGACTGTCAGTGGCGGGGTCCACACTGTCCGCAGTGCTGCGACAGAGGCGTCACGCACCGGACAGGAGTGAGGCGATCGTCATGACCGCGACCCTGCTGCTGGCGAGCACCAGGAAGGGGCTCTTCCTCGCCCACCGGCGCGACGGGGCATGGGAGTTCGAGGAGCCGCACTTCCCCGACCAGGCCGTGTACGCCGAGGCCATCCACGCGCGGCACCCGGGCGGGCCCCGGCTGCTCGTCTCCGGGGACAGCGCGCACTGCGGCCCAGCGTCTTCCACTCCGACGACCTCGGCGCCAGCTGGCAGGAGCCCGAGCGGCCCGCCGTGCGCTTCCCGGAGGGGACCGGGGCCTCGCTCGAGCGGGTGTGGCAGCTGATCCCGGCGCCCGCCGAGGGGCCCGAGGTGGTGTATGCGGGGGCGGAGCCCGCCGCGCTGTTCCGTTCCGCGGACGGGGGCGAGACCTTCGAGCTCGTACGCGGCCTGTGGGACCACCCGCACCGCCCCCGGTGGGTGACGGGCGGCGGCGGGCTCGGACTGCACACCATCCTGCCCGCCCGCGAGAAGGAGGACGCGAGCGCGCTGACCGTCGCCATCTCGGCGGGCGGCACGTACTGCACGCACGACGCGGGCGCCAGCTGGCAGGCGTCCAACGAGGGCATTGAAGCGCGCTTCCTGCCGGAGTCGTATCCGGAGTACGGGCAGTGCGTGCACAAGATCGCGCGGGACGCGGACGATCCGGAGCGCTTCTCTCTCCAGAACCACTGGGGGTCTACCGGAGCGACGACGGCGGCGGGAGCTGGCAGGACATCGGCGCCGGGCTGCCGTCCACCTTCGGCTTCCCGGTCGCCGCGCACCCCCGGCGCGGCTCGGTGGCGTACGTCTTCCCGCTCAACGCGGACACCGACCGCGTCCCCGCAGAGCGCCGATGCCGCGTCTACCGCACGCGGGACGCGGGCGCCAGCTGGCAGCCGCTCACCCGCGGCCTGCCCGACGACGCGCACTTCGGCCCGGTGCTGCGGGACGCGCTGTGCACGGACGACGGCGACCCGGCGGGGATCTACTTCGGCACCCGCAACGGCGAGATCTACGCCAGCGCGGACGACGGCGACACGTGGACGGAGATCGCCCGCCACCTGCCGGACGTGCTGTGCGTACGGGCGGTGCGGATCGGATAGGTCGGATAGGGAGGCCCGGCGAGCGGGATCCGGGTGCGGGGCGCAGGATGGGAGGTATGTGCGACGACTTCTCCTAGGTCACCTACATCAAGGCCGCGCCGGAGCGGGTGTGGCGGGGGCTGACGGAGCCGGGGGAAACGGAGCGTACGCGGCGGGCGATAAGGACGAGGCAGGACGGATCGCCGTCGGACACCGCGCCGACCTCGCGGTCCTCGCCGCCGATCCGCTCACCCTGCCGCCACCGAACTGGCCGACGCACCGGTGCTGTTGACCGTTCTCGACGGCAACCCCACGCATCGCGCCGCGGGCCTGTGACACGACGGGAGGGCCGCTGACCACCGCCGGGCGAAAACGCGGGGACACGCGGTCAAGCCGCCGAGGTTGTCCCGGGACTTCCTCACCCGTGAGTACGCCGGGCTCATCGACCTCGGGGACACGCTGCAGCGGTCGGCCTTCGAGTCCGAACTGGTCTTCGCCTCCCGCGCGTTGGCCGCCATGTCGCTCCAACTGCTTACCGGTTGCTCGCCGGACGAGGCCGCGGCATCGGTCACCGACGGCCGGGACGACCAGGGGATCGATGCCATCGGGTACTCCTCGTCGGCACCCGGCCTGTGGCTCGTCCAGGCCAAGTGGAGTGGCAAGGGCACCGCGAGCTTCGGGGTGCTGCACGGTCTTCGGCAGCTGGACAACCGCGACTTCGACCGGTTCAACAACCGGGTGCAGCGGCACGCCGCCCGTGTCCGGGACATCCTCGAATCACCGGAGTGCCGTGTGCACCTGGTCGTGGCCGTCATGGGCGAACAGGCGACGAAGGAACAGGCCCGCCGGCTGATCGAGCAGGCCGCCGCGGACTTCGGCTCCGAGGTCGAGTGTCACGTCCTGGCGCTCCCCGATTTCCACGCCGCCGCCCACCGAAGTTCCCTGCCCCGGAGCATCGAACTCGTCGCCACCCTGATCGGCAGCTGGTTCGCGCGGGACTTCCCCCAGCGGACGGTCTACGGGCTGCTCGACGCCGGCGAGGTCGCGCTCTGGTACGAGGAGCACGGGGTCCGCCTGTTCGACCGGAACATCCGGAACCCCCTCGGCATGACCCCGCCCAACCTCGGGATCGTGGAAACGCTGCGGACCGCCCCCGAGAACTTCTCGTACTTCAACAACGGCATCACAGTGCTGTGTGACGCCATCGAGACCGAATTCTTCTCCCGCCCCGTCGAAGGCGCTCCCGTACGACTGCGGCTCACAGGAGCCACGGTCGTCAACGGCGCCCAGACCATCGCCTCCGTCTACTACGCACACCAGAAGCATCCCGAGAACGTCGTGCGGGCCGGTGTCCCGGTCAGGTTCATCTCCCTGGCGAACGCGCCCGAGGGATTCGCCCGGTCCGTCGGTGTCGCGACAAATACCCAACACCACACCGGGTCGCGGGACTTCGTCGCACTCGACGAAGTGCAGGGAAGTATCCGGGACGACTTTCGGACCAGCCTCGACAAGGAGTACGTGTTCAGGCGGGGAGAGTTGATCCCCACTCCTACCGCGGGCTGCTCGATGGAGGAGGCGGCCGTGGCGCTCGCCTGCGGCCCACCCCGACGCCCCCTCAGCGCCTTGGCCAATGCGTCGACGGAGCGCCTGTGGGAGGCGACGTCGGAGGGGCCCTACACCCGCCTGTTCGGACGGCAGCCGAGCGCGCTTCAGATCTGGCGCTCCGTCCTCCTGCTCCGCGCCGTCCGAGAAGCCCTCCACGAACTGAGACCCCGTCTGAACGGGCGCTCGGCTGCCATCGCGGAGCGCGGAACCCTGCCTGTCACCCATCTCGTGTTCCGGCTCCGCGGAGCCGAGGGGATCGACGATCCCGATGCCGATTGGGAGCAGCTCCTGGACGAGGTGCCCGGGCTCGTACGCCCGGTGCTGGCTGCTCTGATCCCGCTGGTGGACGACCTCTTTGGCAGCAACTCCTTCGTCGCCACGACCTTCGGGAGACCGGGCGGTGCCGCCAACTCGCAGAGGCGGCCCTGCACGCCCTCGCCGACGTGGAGCGGACCCCACAGCTTGTGGTCGCGTCCCCGCCGAAGCCACGGAGGAGGTCCGGATCCGCCCGGCTTCTCGTTGACCACCGGCGGATCCCTGATGGAACGCAGGTGTTGTACCAGCCGGGGGGAGTGGAAGAAGCGGCCATCGGCCACTGGCTCGACGAGGACCCTCTCCGCTACCTCGCGACCTGCAACAACGATGCCCGGCAGCCGCTGCGTTGGGCAGCGGACGGCGCCTGTACTCGATCAACGGACTGATCCGGCAAGTCTGGCAGCGTGCCGACTGGCGCGAGGCATGGAGCGCTGTCCAGGGTCCTCGCTATTGGGTGGTCCCCGGCGAAGGCAGTCTCTCCGACCTAAAGCGTGTTGCAGAAGGCTGCGGGGCGGGTATTTCTCTTGTATGGGTGGGGTGTTGCGGGCTGAGGCGTTGTGGGTGGAAACGTTCACTGGGCTGCGGATGCGGCAGTTCGACCGGCTGCTGAAGGTCGTGCGTGAACGAGGGGGGAACGGGCCTGGCGGGGGTCGGCCGTGGTGCCTGCCGCTGGCGGACCGAGTCCTGCTGGTGGCCGTCTACTACCGGACCAACCTCACGATGCGGCAGCTCGCCCCGCTGTTCGGCTGCTCTCCAGCCACGGTGTGCCGGGTCATCCAGCGGCTGCGGCCGCTCCTGGCGATCGAGCCGGCCACCCGCCCGGCTGATGCCGTGGAGCGGTTGTGGATTGTGGACGGCACCCTGATCCCGGTCCGGGACCGGAAGGTCGGCGCCTCCTCCCGCAACTACCGCTTCTCATCGAACGTGCAGGTCATCATCGACGCCGACACCAAACTCGTCATCGCGGCGGCCCGCCCCGTCCCCGGCAACACCGCGGACGCCAAAGCATGGCGGGACTCAGGACTCGCCGACATCTGCCACGGCGTGACCGTGCTCGGCGACGGCGCCTACACCAACACCGGGCTGGTCATCCCGCACCGCAAACGACCCGGCCGCCCCCTCCTGCCCGGCCAGGAAACGGACAACGCGGCCCACCGAAAAGTGCGGGCCCGCGTGGAACACGCCTTCGCCCGCATGAAACACTACAAGATCCTCCGCGACTGCCGGCAACGTGGCAATGGCCTCCACTACGCAGTCCAAGCCGTCGCCACACTCCACAACCACGCCCTAGCCGTATGATCCACAAGGCCACACAACCCGGCCTCGCCTGCCCAGCCGCAGCCTTCTGCAACACGCTTTAGCCGAAGCTCTCTGGGACTTCGAATCCCCCCAGGATGTCGAGGTTCCCCAGGACACGGGCGAGTGAGCGTGCCGGGGGTACGCCGTCGCTTGGGTCGCTGCGAACTCGGAGAACTCATCGGCAGGGGAGGGACGGGGCAGGTCTGGGCGGGACGCGACCCCGAACTGGGCCGGCACGTCGCCATCAAGCTCATTCACCCCCGGGAGGGCTCCACCCGCTCCGATGCCGGAGTCGCCCGTTTCCGCCGCGAGGCCCAGATCATGGCGCGGCTCGCCCACTCGGGCATCCCGCAGATCTACGACATCGTCACCGATCCCGCGGGCGGTGGGCGCCTCTACATCGTCATGCAGCGGCTGTTCGGATCACCGCTCAACGACATCTGCCGGGACTTCGGCCGACTGCCCATCCCGTGGGTGGCCTGCCTGGGGGCCCATCTGTGCTCGGTGCTGACGTACACCGGGAGTGTGCCGCTCGTCCACCGCGATCTGAAGCCCGCCAACATCATGGCCGCGGACAGCGGTCTCGCGATGGTGCTGGATTTCGGTGTCTCCGCGCTGCTCGAAGGCGACCACAACCCCTTGACCCCGGAGGGCTTTCCCGTCGGCACGCCCCGGTACATGTCCCCTGAGCAGGCGCGGGAGGCCGAGGTCACCCCACGGAGCGATCTCTACGCACTGGGCTGCATCCTCTACGAACTCCTCACCGGGCGAACACCGTTCAGTCAGGACAATGCGGCCGGTCTCCTCTACCACCATGTGCACGAGCCTCCTGTTCCCGTGCGGGAGCTGCGTCCGGAGGCCGGTCCCGAGCTGGACCGTCTGGTGCTGGACCTGCTCGCCAAGCGCCCGGAGGACCGGCCCGCGACTGCTCAGGAGGTCTTCGAGCGTCTTCTCCCGTTCTTCCCGAGGGGGGCACCGGTCGGTCGGCACAGGGGTTGCGGGAGGGGAGCCGTCCGGGCTCAGCCCTCTCGTACATCCGGAGCCCGCGTGGTTCGCCGTGCCTTCGGCCGGCAAGGGGGCGCCGGCTGTGGACGCGGACAGTCTTCGGGAGGCGGACGCCCTGTTCGAGGAGGAGGAATACGGTCGTGCGCTGCCGCTGTACCGCAAGTGCGCGGCCCCGCTCGCCGCCCGAGGGGCGGAGAACGGCACGGGAGGGCTGAAAGCCCGTGGTCAGATCGCCTATTGCCTGATGAAGCTGGGCGAGATGGCGCAAGCGCTGGAAGCGTTCGAAGCCGTACTGAAGGCGGCGGACGAGGCCTTCTCGCCCACCGACATGTTCGTCCTGACCACCCGTCGTCGGTACGGTCTGCGGCTGCACTCGGCCGGCCGGCCGGCTGTCGGAGGCGTTCAACGTACTGGTTGCCCTCTACCCCGACCTGCTCCGCACCCTGGGGACGGAATCCCCGGAGACGGTCCGCGTACGCGCGGCACTGAATCAGCTGCGCCGTCAGATGCGGGCCGGCTGAAACGACGGTCGGTCGCCGGGCCCGTCTGTACTGCCCCGACGCATCGCCGGGGCAGTACCGAGGCCGGTTGAAGGGCCCGCTTACGGCTGGTCGGAGAACTGCGGGTCGTTCTGATGGTTGTAGATCTCCTCGCCGTATGCGTTGAAGGCATGGACGTGGGGTCGAGGCCCGGATCGTCCTGGGCGGGGTTGTCGGCGGAGAGTTCCGCCGCGCAGACGAACGCGCCGTCCCGGTCCTCCGCGGAGACGGGTGCGCGGACCAGTCCGTACACAGTGCGGCATTCGCCGTCCGCGATCCGGAGCTGTGGGCGCTGCACTGCGCGGTCCGCCTCGGCGACGCGAGCCGGGCCACGGCACAGCGGCTCGCGGAACTGGCGGACGAGCTGGACAGTCCGGTCGGGCACGGTGCCGCCCGGCCCGCGGCGGCACTCTGCGCGGGCGACGGCGAAGCACTGTCCGCGGCCGCCGCCTTGGCCGAAACGGCGTCCCCGCCGCAGCAGCAGTCGCCCACGCCCAGGCCGCCGACGCCTTCCCACAAGCCCGCCGTGCGGGTTCCGCGAACACCACGGCCGCCGCCGACCGCCTCGCCACGGAATGTCAGGGCCTGCGCACCCCGGCCCTGCTCACCTGGGCCCGCCCACTGCCACTGACCCGCCGCGAACGCGAAAACGCACTCCTCACCGCAGCCGGTGGGAGCGAAGCGCCGGGGGCTGCGAGCCGGGAGGGCTCACCGACGAAGTGCCTGCCGCGAAGAATTCATGACGTGCTTCCTTTGCCAGGAGCAGAAACCCACGCGCAGGGTGGTCCTGTCCAGTTGCCCAGGGTACTCGCACACTACTGCGTCGGTGACGGGTCACCGCGCCGGATCGCCTGCTGGTGCAGGGCCACCCTGTCGCACGCCTCGGAGTGCATTGGCAGTCGCCAGCTACCGACCAAGCGGTCTACCCGCGCGTACAGCTCAAGCAGTTGGGCATCGCTGCTCACCTTCACAAGCGCCACCCCGTACACCTTCCAGCAAAGCAAGGCCATCACCCCGCTTTCACCAAACCGACAAAGATCTGTCAACAGAATTCGCTTACCAGAGCCACATGCGCGAGTGCGCCGGCAACGTGCCTGTGCGAACAAGCCAACTCCGTTCCTGTGCTTCGACGTGGGGTTCCGCCGCATCGTCTGCGCTGTCCACAGGAGGACAGGGCAGCCGCTTTGCACCTGGCCGGATTCAAGCGCCGATTATTTCCTTATGCACCATTTTTTACGGACGTCGTCTCGGTTCCGACGCTTTCCCGGCCACCCATGGGGCGGAACTCTGCCTGGTTTCCAGCCATTGGGGCTCAGTCGCATCCTCCGCTCTGAGCGAACGGCTTCTCAGCTCCCCCTGGATAGGGACGGAGTGCGTGTTAGCTTCGTTAAGCGCGAGGGGGCGAGTGGAGTGCTGCTTCCGGCTCTAATTGGTCGGATAGCAGCTGAACGGACTCGGTCCAGGCCCTTTAGCGGACACGCAACGACAGAGGAGTGGAATCGCATGAGCTCTCGGCAGTTGCCTCTCGAAGCAGGCCAGATGATGCCTTACGCCCGCGGCGGTGCCGGTGATGGGGTCAGCGTGGATGCGGTTTACAACCGTCTTCTCGAGGACCGCATCATTTTCCTCGGCAAGGAAGTTGACGATGACATCGCCAACCGCGTTACCGCGCAGATGCTGATGCTCGCCACGGATCCGACCCGTGACATTTACTTGTACATCCACTCACCGGGCGGCTCGGTTACCGCTGGCATGGCGGTCTACGACACCATGCAATACATCAAGAATGACGTCGTGACCATTGCGATGGGATTCTGTGCCTCCATGGGCCAGTTCCTTCTCACCGCCGGTGCGAAGGGAAAGCGGTTCGCATTGCCGCACACCAAGATCCTCATGCACCAGCCCTCGGCCGGTTTCGCCGGCTCGGCCTCGGACATCAAGATCTACGTGGACCAGTTGGTCCGCACCAAGCGGGAAATGGCTGAGCTCATCGGGCACCACTCCGGCCAGGACACCGAGACGATCACCCGTGACTCTGACCGGGATCGCTGGTTCACTGCCCAGGAGGCCAAGGAATACGGCCTGATCGACGAGGTGATGACCGCTGATCATCCGGGCCTTGGCGCTGTCGGCTAGTCCTCTGCCCCACGGACCAGCACATCCATCCACCTCGGGAGGACCACGCCCAGTGAGCACTTCTATGCCCACATCAGCCTCGCCCCCGTTCGGGTCCGGTCACTTGCGTCCGGAAAGCCGTTATGTCGTACCGCGTTTCGTGGAACGTACGTCGCAGGGCACCAGGGAGTACGATCCCTACGCGAAACTCTTCGAGGAGCGCGTCATCTTCCTCGGCACCCCGGTCGATGACGTCGTGGCGAACGACATCATGGCCCAGCTCTTGTGCCTCGAGTCGCAGGACCCTGACCGGGACATTTCTCTCTACATCAATTCGCCCGGCGGTGACCTCACTCCGCTCACCGCTGTCTACGACACCATGCAATTTGTGCGGCCCGATATCCAGACGGTCTGTCTCGGACAGGCCAGTTCGGTGGCCGCCGTGATCCTGGCGGCGGGCACCCCCGGGAAGCGTCTGGCTCTGCCGAGCGCTCGGATCCTCCTCCAGCAGCCGCACAGCGACGGCACCCAGGGCCAAGTGTCCGACCTGGAGATCCAGGGCCGTGAGGTCCAGCGTCAGCGGGAGTTGATCGAAGGGCTTCTCGCCAAGCACACCGGCCGGGACGTCGCACAGATCAACAAGGACGTCGACCGAGCCCAAGTCCTTACCGCCGATCAGGCACTGAAGTTCGGACTTGTCGACCAGGTGGTTGCTCCTCGCACCATCGCGGGTGTGCATTGACGCAGCAGGATGCAGCGGCCTGAGGTTCGACTGCGAAGGCAGGCCCAGGAGAGTACTGACGTCGAGGTGATCACCTTCCACAGGTGATTCTCCGCGGAAAATTCTCCAGGGCTTCCTGCCGCCGGAGAGGTGCTCTGTGCGGCGCTGATCTGTTGACGGGGTTGGTCATGGGCCTTCCTCCGCTGTGCGCGTTCTTTCCCTCCTCCTTGCTTCCCTTGTACACGGAGGCTGCGGCACATGCCGGGCCCGGTTGTCTGGATGGCCGTCGTCGGCGATCGTCACGATCTTGCCGACGACGGCCATTGTGCTGAACGAGCCCCTCTCATGTCCTGCAGTCATTGAGGTTGTCGGCGGACGGCGCGGCGAGTCGTGACGTCGACCGTTGCCGAGGTCAACAGCGGCCTGTACTCCATGCTGGTGACGTGCCGGGACCGAGATCGGCGACCTGCCGACCAATCAGCGCACTTCAGAGACGTTCCAGCGTTGTCCGGTCGGCCCTGTCGGTTCGATCGTCCTGGCCCGGAGGTCGCTACAGTTCGTTCCCATGATCACGGTTACCACACGCTCGGTCGCCTACCCGGCCGACGGTCTGACGATGGTCGGGCACCTGGCGCTCCCGGCCGGCGCCGACCGGCGGCCCGCAGTTCTGGTCGGGCCCGAGGGGACTGGACTGAACGACTTCCAGCGCAGCAGGGCCGACGCCCTGGCCGAGATGGGGTACGTGGCGTTCGCCTTCGACATCCATGGCGGGCGGTGGTTCACCGACCCCGAAGAGATGATGGCCCGAACAACTCCCCTGCTCGCAGATCCCGACCGGATGCGGGGGATCGGTCACGCGGCGCTCGACGTGTTGCGTGCCGAACCGCGGACCGATCCCGACCGGATCGCCGTCATCGGCTACGGCACCGGGGGCGCCATCGGGCTGGAACTCGGGCGGGACGGTGTCGACCTGCGTGCGATCGGGACAGTCAACGCCCTGACCACGGGCCGACCGGGTGAGGCGGCGCGCATCCGCTGTCCTGTGTGGGCAGGGGTCGGATCGGAAGACCCGATCATGCCGCCCGCGCAACGGGACGCTTTCGCCGCCGAAATACTGGCCGCGGGAGTCGACTGGCGTCTCGTGGTCTACGGCGGTGCCTTGCACGCCTTCCACCACCCTCCGGTGGACCAGCGCGTGCGCCCCGGAGTGGGCCACCACCCTCGACACGCGCGACGTGCCTGGAGTGACGTCGTCGGTCTGCTCGACGAGTGTCTGCCCGTAACGGAGTGATGCTTCCAGGAGTGCCGGTTGGGGGCTGCGAACCAGCAGGCGTCTTGTCCCGCGGCCGGGTCAACAAGGGCGAACCTCCTTATGACGCATCCGTTGTTGCGGACGCTCTCGGCATCACGCGCTGTCGAAACATGGCCGCCTGAAGACCACCAACAGCGTTCCGCGGCCGTGCCGGAGCCACGTCACGCCCTGCTCCGTGAAGGCGGCCCTCCGAATTGAAGCACCGAGTCGACGGTGCGGCGCAGCGAGCGGGTCGTTGGCGGCGACGCGTAGGAGAGCCGAAAGAGCATGAGTTCGGCCTCGTCCGGCTTGCTGGGGATGACGGCGGTGAACCTGGTGCGCAGAGTGCGTAGAACGTCGGTCTCGGTGGCATCGAGTCCCGTCTCGCTGCCACCTTCCACGCGGGCGAACAGGTAGAGCAGGGAGGTGTGGGGCTGCAATCCCAAGCCGAGGGAGGTGGCGGTGAGCCAGAGCCGTTGCAGGGCGCGGCCGCCGTTGACGAAGGCGTGAGTGCCCTTGCCCGGGATGGTGAGGCAGCCGACGGCCGAAGAGGCGGCAAGGGCCTTTCCGGCGCTCTCCTCGAAGGCTTTGCCGCCGCCGATCCGGCGAACGAAAGCCAGACCGGCCCATTGTCGTGCCAGACGGATGCCCGCGAGGTCGATGTCGTCGAACCCCAGCGTGGCGACGTCGATGCCGTCCCGCGTGCGCAGCGTCTCTTCGGGGTCCCAGCGCAACTCGTTCATCATTTCCCGATGCAGTTGCGGGTAAAGCATCCGCAGCCGGTCGCCCGCCCCCAGGACCCGGCCCATCTCGTCCAACTGATCGCGTTCGGTGACGAGGTGGAGTCGGGCGCCGCTCTCGGCGGCGCAGTCCGTCAGCGCTGCGGCGTGCGACTCGACGAGTGGGCGAACCGGGCCGGGACTGCGGTTGGTGGTGCGGTGCTCGATCCAGTCGAACAGTGCGGGGCGCGGGACGTCAGCCGCGCTGGAGAAGGTGAGTCGGCAGACCAGGCCGGGGTCGGCCGGGGTGGGGAAGTACTGCACATGGCATGCCCAGCCCGAGGCCCCGGCCGCGAGGTGAATGTTCTCCACCGCCGCGCCGATGGCCAGATGGGTGGCGCAGCCTTCGAAGTCGAGCAAGGTCTGCGGCTGTGCGGCGTCGATGCGGCAGTCCAACGCCTCGTCATGGGCTATGAACTGCCAGGGCTGGCTGTTGCCGCCGGACGGCGCCAGGATGCCGTGGGCGACCAGGCGGCGGATGCCTTCTTCACCCAGGGTGGCGCCGGCGTTGCTGGGCGGCGGCAGGAGGAGGGGAGGGGAGGCCACCTCCGCAGTGGGCTCGGACGTGGGCTCCGCTGGTGCCAAGGGGGTTTCCGCGCCCTCGCGGATCAGCGTGCCGGGATCAACGAAGTACCGTCCCGAGGCAGTGAATTGACCGAGCAGGAGGCGGCGAGCGGTATCTGTCACCAGCGCGGCGCCCAGGCTGACTCCCGAGGCGAGCTGTGGCCATGAGGAGATGGTCTTGCCTGTCTCGACGAGGGAGGAGACCAGACGCTCGGAGGGCTCGTCCTGACCGAGGATGCGGAGGAGGTGCGGGAGTTTTTCGCGGGTCGACATCGCCTTGACTCCGGCGGCCGCCACTCCCTGCAGAAGGCCGTGCAGGAGGGGACGTTCCGGTTCGAGGTCGAACCGCTCCACATCCAGCATGCCGCGCTCGTTGGTCTCCATCAGGACGGGGATGCCGAGCGCGCGGGCGCGTTCACGGACGTGGACCTTGAGATACATGTCGTCGCACTCCTCGACGAGGAGGTCGGTGCGGCCACCGCCCGCGAGGAAGGCGTCGGTGTTCTCCTCGGTCAGTCCCTCCGGCCAGACAGTGATGTCGAGGTAGGGGTCGATCTCGTACATCTGCCGTGCGGCGATGACGACTTTGGGCAGGCCGACATCGGCGACCGAGGCGCGGAGCCGGTTGAGGTTGGAGAGGGAGAGGAGGTCGAAGTCGGCGAGCCGGAAACGGTCGCCCACACCCTCCTGAGCGAGGGTGACCGCACTTGCGGCGCCCACGGAGAGGCCGACCACGGCCACGGTCTTCCGCGACAGGAGGTTCTGCTCCTCCGCGGTGATCTTGTAGCGGTTACGGGACTGACGGAGCTCGCGGTGCTCGGCCGGCGGTAGGACGTGGACGAGCTGCCGCGACCAGGCGTACCACGCCCATGTGCCGTACTCCGCCGGGGGCCTGCCGCCGAGGTGGTCAGTGACCGCAGAGGCCAACTCGTCGGCGTCCGGACGCCAGTCGGGGCGCCGAGCGGAGAGGAGCTCTGCCAGCTGGTCGGCGCACGTGTCGTGGACGGAGTCGACGACACCGCTTTCGAGGAGCTCTGTCAGGGCAGAACGTTGCTCGGGCTCAACCGGTGCGTACAGCCTCGGTCGCCATGGAGCCATGTTGCCGGCGGTCTGGGTGAGGGTGCCGAGATGCGCTTCCAAGTTCATTGATCTCCTAACGTGCGTTGTCTACGGATGCCGAGGAGGTGAAGTACCTGAGGCCGAGATTCTCGGCGACGGCGCGGGCCACGTCAGTGGGGATAAGGGGCGCTTCGTCCAGGGCGCGGTCCAGCAGCACCGCCGCATTGGTCAATCGCTCCTCGCGATGGCGGATGGCCTCGGCCCGGTTGATGAAGTAGTACGCCGTGATGCCCGGAAAGGGGCGGTCGTGCAGGGGGCGGTCATGCCGGAAACGGAGACCGCCCCGTTCGTATCCCTTGATTCGTTTAGTGGGGCCGCTGCCACAGATCACGGTTGCCCCCAGTCGCTGAGCCGCCACGGCGGAGGCGAAGCACAGCAGGGACGAGAGGTTGCGGCCCCTCCAGTCGTTTTCCGCCCAGGTGCCGCAGATCTCTGCCACCGACTCGCCGGCGGCGACTTCGTCCGCCAAGGCATCGTTGAAATCTTGGCTCGCGAGGTGGATCTCGGACGGCAGCTGGCCCGCTATTTTCCGGTGGATGCGGATACCGCCGACGAGCCTCTCGCCCTCGTCGCCTGCCGTCTCGTCGAAAACAGCAAGGTAACTCAACGGGTCGCGAGTAGTGCGCGGGTCCGTGCTTCCGTACTTCGTCACCGTCTCGTAGCCGGTCGCGGAGTAAGCGCGCTGCTGGGCTTCGAGATAGGCGTCGTAGGCGGGATCATTGAACTGTGCGTCGAGTAGCCGGAGGTACATCAAGAATCCTTGTGGGTTGGGTCGACTCCGGATCATGGATGTGGCTGCGGACGGCATCCAAAAGTACAGGACGCCCCATGGTCGGCCAAATACTTTTTGGTCATCTTCGACGCTTGCGCGTCTCGCAGACATATTCCGGAACGGGTCCTCGACTCTAAGCGTCGCGGTTCCGGCGCCCCTGTCCGTTTTGGAAAGATGATCCAGCTACCTGCCGCTCTATTCAATGGGTGATTTTCAGCCCCTTGATTGCTCGGGCCGGGGCCAGGATTGGGGCTCCTTCGGCCAAAAATGGAGGGGTGCAGAGGTGGAAGCGATCGATTCACGCCATCAACGAGGGGGGTGGGGCGTGAATGGTCTTGTGCGGTTTTCGGGTTTGGTGTTGCCTCGTGGTGCATCGCGACATGGACGATTCGTCATTCGGACAGGACGCGTCAACGGGGAGGAAATTTTCGATGATGCAGGTGAAGGCGGCGATCTAGCCCCGCCCACTTGGTGCCGCGTCCCCGGGACAGGGTGCGGCACGCTGCGGGGATCTCGCTTCCACTGTCTGTCTCAATGCCGCCAATCGGTTAAACCGGACGTTGTTGGATTTCGCCACGCCACGACACGGCCGAGGGTGCACGCCCGAGGCTCGTAGCACCGTGAAGGAGATCGTCATGACCAAACCGTCAGCGACCGCCCTGGACGAGCTGTGGAAGCTGGTTTATACCAGCTTTCGGTTCCCATTCCTGCACGCCGCACTGCGCCTGAAGTTGTTTGCTCTGCTCAAGGAGCGGCCCGGCAGTACTCTCGAAGAGATAACCCAGGCACTGGAGTTGGAGGAGCGCGCGGGTCACGTGCTGCTGCTGGGGTGTAGCACATTCGAGCTCGTGCGCAAGGAAGACGGTGGGTATCACAACACTGCCGCGACCGATATCCTCGCGGGCGATCCGGACGAATTCATGCCGGTCATTATCCGTTACACCCACGAGATGTTGTATCGCCCGATGGGTTGGCTCTACGAATCGCTGGTGGAGAACGACAACTTGGGGCTGGACCGTGAGCTGCTTGCCGGCTCGTCGGCGACCACGCTCTACGAGCTGCTTGGCGAGGACAAGAACCTCGAAAAGGTATTCACCGCCATGATGGAACATCAGAGCCGCTCGGTGGTCGAGGACTTCGTCAACTCCGTGGACTTCTCCTCCTACCAGCATGTACTGGACGTCGGCGGCGGCACTGGAACAAATGCCATCGCCTTCGCCCAGCGGTGGCCGCACCTCCAGGCGACCATCCTCGAACTCCCCAACGTGGCGAAGATGGCGGAAGAGCAGATCGCCGAGGCGGGTCTTGTCGACCGTGTTCACGCAGTCGGAGCCGACATCTGGCAGGAAGAGTTCCCCACTGCCCACGACTGCGTCGTATTCTCTCGATTCCTTGAGATTTGGTCGCCGGAGCAGGTTCGCGACCTTTTCGCGAAGACCTACCGGGCGCTGAAGCCGGGCGGACACCTGGTGATCGTCGCTTGCGCCCAGGACGACGACGAGACCGGTCCCGCCCACGCCGCGTTCATGTCGGCGTACGTGCACACGATTGCGTCGCCCGAGGGTCGCATCTACACGCCGCAGGAATTCGAGCAGTGGTACACCGAAGCGGGGTTCGAGCCGATGGACCGGCAGTATCCCGGGCGGTTCGACGTCATCCTGCGCGCCCGTAAGCCCGACGCCGGCTGAGTCGTCCCACAGCTGAGGGCAGTTGTCGCGTTGTTCGGTGGGGGCGTGCGTCAGGCCGTGCGGCGGATTCGCCGCACGGTCTCTGTCCGGCGCCATCCATTCGTCCTGCGACGGTCCCACCGGCGCGAGCCGCGGCAGCGCCCTGGCGGTCGGCGGTCGGTTCGGCGGGGTACGCCTCCCCGGCCGCTGTGATGTCGCCACGGCAGGGGAAAGAGTGAACAACCCACTATGCGGAGCTTGAATGAAATCTCCTGACAAACTGGCTATAGTTACCGGTGGAACCAAGGGAATCGGGCTCGAATTCAGCCGCAGGCTCACTCGGATGGGATATCGAGTAGTCGCAACTTTTCGCAGTGACGAGGATTCGGCGAACCGGGCTGCGCAGGAGATGAAGAAGGGTCTCTCGGTCATCCAGTCCGATGTGTCGGATCCCGATGACGTGGCGCGGCTGGCCGACCTGGTACGTACCGGTCACGGAACTCCCCAAGTGCTGGTCAACAATGCTGGACTGAACATAGACCGGCCGGTGCTTGAGATCTCTGACACGGACTGGCGCCAGGTGCTGGACACAAATCTTTCGGGGCCCTTCTACATGACCCGGGCATTTGCTCCGCACATGTTGGAGGCCGGCGGCGGTTCCATTGTCAACATCGGTGCGACCACGGCGATCCGCCCCCGGCTGAACGGTGCCAACTACTGTTCGAGCAAAGCGGGGCTGCTCCACCTGACCAAGTGCCTGGCCATGGAGCTGGCCCCCAGTATCCGGGTAAATTGCCTCATTCCGGGAATGATCGATACGGAGGAGATGCGGACTCGATTCCGCCTCGCCGAGCCGGAGCACATGAACTCGCTCCTGGATGAAATTCCGCAGCGGAGGATCGGCTCCACCGATGAGATGGCGGACGCTCTGGAATTTCTCGTGAGCACAGGAGCCACCTATGTAACGGGACAGAAGCTCATCGTGGACGGTGGCCAGTTCATGTGGTAGAGGCCTCGGCCGCCGACTGAAGATCGTGAATCAATCGCTGACATGAGAAACCATAGAGAAGGAGAAGCTCATGCGATCGCGCCTTGAACGCTATCAGGAATTCCTGGAGCAGGAGTACCGCTCCGGTTTCACGAAGTCGGACGAGTACGACATCTCCGGGATCTCGGAAGATCTCACGAAGAAGATATGGAGCGGTCATTTCACCCGCATCGTCTTCAGTGGCATGGGCTGCTCGGCCATCGTGTCGGACGTGATCAAGGTCTTCTTCAACTCGATCAGGAGCGACCTCGAAGTACATGTCTTCAACGACTACGACTTCGAGTACCTGATCCCGCGCTCAGTGATCGAGGACGACCGGACGCTCATCATCCTGAGTTCGTACAGCGGCCACTCCAACGAGCCGGTCCGGGCCTTCCACGCGCTGAGCCCGATGCACGACCGGGTTCTGCTGCTCACCTCGGGCGGCCGACTCGGCGAGCTGGGGGAGGAGCACGGTGTGTCCATCGCGCGCTGGACCCTGAGCAAGCCGGACCGTGAGTACCCGCTGTTCCACGTCGGCCAGTACTTCTCGATTCTGGTCGACATGTTCCTGAAGCTCGGGCTCCTGGACAAGGACCACGGTCCGGAAGTCCGCGCCCTGGCCCAGACCTTGGAGACCGACTTCACGCCTTCTCTGCGTGAGTTGGCGGCCGATGCCGCTGTCCGGAGCGAGAACTCCAACATCATCATGCTCGGCTCGCCCAAGTGGCACGAGAGCCTGTTGAAGCTCGCCAAAATGCACTTCAACGAAATCGCCATGGTGCCCGCGACGCGGAACTACTTCCACGAGTTCTGCCACAGCGAGGTGGCCACGCTCTCGGATCCCGTGCGTCGTCACAGCGTCCTCATCTTCTCCGACCCGGAGGAGGACGACTACACCCGCGCCAAGCGCAAGAACCTGGTGTCGTTGCTGACCGCGCCGATCCCGCAGAACGCGAACGTCACGGTGACCGAGGTCGAGCTCGACCAACCGACCTTCATGCGCCAGTACTTCACCGCTCTGGAATTCGTCCAGTATCTGACCCTGGACCTCGGAACGGCGCGGGAGACGGCGTCACGGAATCTCATTTCAGAGGCAGCGGGAAACCCCTGGTACCACGGCACCACGATTGACGCGGAGAACGCCGGCTGACGCATTTGCACAGCCCAGGGATCGAAAGCGACAGCCGAGGAAAATGGAGCGATCGTGAATTTCCGGGGGCGTAGCACTCTCACGGCCTATCAGCAGGACATCTGGGCGGCGAATTCTCTCTTCCCCGACCTCCCGCAGTTCAACTGTTTCATCGCTGACCGGTTCACCGGCGAGGTTGACGTCGATCTGCTCAAGGAGTGCTTACGCCGTGCGGTCGACCGCAATGATGCGTTCCAGCTCCGGATCGACCCCGAACTGGACGGGACTCCGAGCCAGTGGGTCGAGCGCGAGACGTTCGACATTCCGACGATCGACCTGTCCGGAACTGACGCGCCGCGTGCGGCCTGTGAGGCGTGGATCAAGGATGCGTTCGACGTCGCGTTCGAGGTTGAACGTCGTCGGTTGTTCACGATCGCAGTGCTCAAAGAGGGCGAGGGCACCGTCCATGCCTACGTCAAGGTGCATCACATCGTTGCGGACGCCTGGGGCCTGAACCTGTTCATGTCCCAGGTACGCGCTGAGTACGACCAGGTGCGGCGGACCGGGAGGTTCGACGACCGGCCCGTGCCGTCCTACCTGGACTTCGCCGAGGACGAGCGCCGCTACCGGGACTCGGCCGGCCACGAGGAGGACCGCGAGTTCTTCCAGGAGCAGTTGAAGGGCGTCGCACCGGCCTGCTTCCGCCGCACCGCACCGGCCGGGTCCCGCGGGAGCGCCCGCCACAGCTTCCTGATCGAGCGCTCTCTCATCGACCGCATACGTGAACGCGGGCATTCGGTCTTCGCGTTCGTCGCGAGCGCCTTCTCCGTCTATCTCTCCCGGATCCACGGCAGCGACGAGGTCGTTCTGGGCGTACCGCTGCTGAACCGGCCCACTGACGGGCAGAAGCGGACCGTCGGGCATTTCGCCAACACGCTGCCCCTGCGGGTGAACCCGCGCAAGGACCTCTCGATGGGCGAACTGGTCGCAGATGTGCAGTCCGCCACCCGGGCGCTCAAACCCCACGAGCGATT
The DNA here is from genome assembly GCF_043200155.1 of Streptomyces sp. NPDC048473. Classification (NCBI taxonomy): domain Bacteria; kingdom Bacillati; phylum Actinomycetota; class Actinomycetes; order Kitasatosporales; family Streptomycetaceae; genus Streptomyces; species Streptomyces sp. NPDC048473. The sequence continues at coordinate 34,373 of NZ_JBICXE010000026.1, read as the reverse complement.
CTCCTTGGGCGACCTGTTGCGCGCGGTTCCGCTCCAGGACAGCGGCCGCAAGCGGCTGTTCGACACCACCATCGCTTACCTGCGCTGGCCGAGCCCGGCCGGTGTACAGGGCATGACGTATGAAACCGTCGTGCAGGCTCGGGCCCATGACGATGACGTGCTGGCGGTCGTCGTGAACGAGCTGGACGATGTCAGTGACGTCCTGGTCGACATGGACTACGCCGTCGACGTCTTCGACGCGGATTTTCCCATCGAGTCGGTGGCCGCCCACCTGGAGGCGATCCTCAAGGGCGCGCTCGACCGGCCGGACCGTCCCCTGTCGGAGATATCCATGGTCGGCGCCGCAGAGCGCGCCGCCCTGGTCGCAGTGGGCAGCGGTCCGGTGACCGACTACACGCGGGACTCCACGGTCCATGCTCTCTTCGAGAAGCAGGCGGCCAGGACGCCGAACGCGGTGGCCGTCATGGCGGAGGATCCCGCCGATTCGCTCACCTTCGCTCAGCTGGACGCCTGGGCGAACCACGTCGCACACCAGTTGCAGGGCGATGGCGTGGCCACTGGTGACCGGGTGGCCGTGGCGGTCGAGCGCGGCCCGCAACTGGTCGTTGCGGTGCTGGGGGCGCTCAAGGCGGGCGCCGCGTATGTACCGGTCGACCCGAGCCATCCCGCGGAACGGGTCAGGTTCCTGCTGACCGACAGTGGGGCCAAGTCTGTACTGCTGGGCACCACCGTGTCCGAGCGAGTGGTGGGCGACACCGTACCCGTGCGCCGCCTGGAAGCCGCCCCGAGCGCTGGGCCCGCGCCGCTCGTGCCTGCCGGCGGCCCGCACGATCTCGCGTACGTCATCTACACCTCGGGGTCCACGGGGCAGCCCAAGGGCGTGCAGGTCGAGCATCGGTCCGTGGTGAACCGGCTGGAGTGGATGCAGCGCGGCTATCCGGTCGGATCCGGCGACGTTCTGCTGCAGAAGACACCGGCGACCTTCGACGTTTCGGTGTGGGAGCTGTTCTGGTGGTCGATCACCGGTTCCGGACTCGCACTCCTCCCGCCCCGGGGCGAACGCGATCCCCGCGCCATCCTCACGACGATGCAGGCGCACCGGGTGAGCGTGGCCCACTTCGTGCCCTCGATGCTCGGTCCCTTTCTCGATCTGCTCGAAGAGGCCCCGGCGCTGCTGGACGGGATCACCTCCCTGCGCCTGGTCTTCTGCAGCGGTGAGGCGCTGACGCCCGCACACGTGCACCGGTTCAACCAGGTCTTCGCGGCTGCCGGCACCTCGGCGCCACAGCTCGTCAATCTCTATGGTCCGACCGAGGGGACGGTCGACGTCACGTACTACGACTGTCCGGCGGATCCGGCCGACGAACCGCGGCGCGTACCGATCGGACGGCCCATCGACAACATCCGGCTCTACGTGGTCGGTGCTCACGGCGACCTCCAGCCCACCGGAGTTCCCGGTGAGTTGTTCATCTCAGGCGTCGGCGTGGCACGCGGCTACCTGGGCCGGCCCGATCTGGACGCCGCAGCGTTCGTCGACGACCCGTTCACTCCGGGCGAGCGGATGTACCGTACCGGGGACCGCGCGCGGTGGCTCGCGGACGGCACCCTCGAGTACCTGGGCAGGCTCGACGACCAGGTCAAGATCCGCGGAAACCGGGTGGAACTCGGCGAGGTCCGCAACCACCTGACGGCCTTGGCCGGCGTCAGGGACGCAATCGTGGTGGACCGGACCACACCCTCCCGAGGTGCCCATCTGGTGGGCTACTACGTGGCGGACGAGGGAGTGCAGCTCACTGATCTGCGGCCCCAACTGCTGGACGCTTTGCCGGAGTTCATGGTTCCCGCATTCTTCGTGCGGATTGACTCGATACCCCTCACGGCGAACGGGAAGGCCGACCGCAGCAGGCTGCCCGCCCCCGCCGTCGAAGCGGATGCCGGAGCCGCAGCACCCGCCAACGAGATCGAGGCGAAGATTGCGGCGGCTTGGGCGGTGGTGCTGGGAACCGAGGAGATCGGCGTCGACCAGGACTACTACTCCCTGGGCGGCGACTCGATCCTGATGCTTCGCATCCAGGCCGAGGCACGCCGCGCGGGCATCCACTTCACACTGGCCGACATGGTCCGCAACCCCACCGTGGCGGCGCTCGCCGCCCGCGCGACCACTTCGTCACCGGACGTGCGGGACGCACCGCTGGAGCCGTTCGCGCTGGTGTCCGGAGTCGACCGCGCCCGACTGGCGGACTTGGCGGACGCCTACCCGGCGACCCGGCTGCACCTCGGCCTGCTCTACCACAGCCGGGAGCACGAGAGGACGGCCGTGTACCACGACGTCTTCCGCTACTCCCTCAAGACGGCCTGGAACGAGAAGGCGCTACGCAGTGCCTTCGACGACCTGGTTCGACGCCACCCTGTGATGCGCTCCGCGTTCGACCTCGGCGGATACTCCGAGCCCCTGCAACTCGTTCACCGGGAGGCCGTCGGTGGGCTGGAGATCGCAGATCTGCGGAACCTCGGTGACCAGGAGGCGCAGGCCGAGATCGCCCGGCACATCGAGGAGCGGAGGTATCACGCATACCGGCTGGACAGGCCGCCGCTCTACCTCTTCCGCGCGCACGTCCTGAACAACGACACCGTGGAGCTGGTGTTCAGCTTCCACCACGCGATACTGGACGGCTGGAGCGTCGCCACCCTCGTTCGCGAACTGCTGCAGGACTACCTCCACCACGCCGGCCGTCCTGTCGAAGCCGTCCCGTCCGGACAACTGCCGTCTCCCGCCCTCTACGTACGCGAGGAACGGCGGGCCCTCGCCTCCGACGAGACCAAGCGGTACTGGCAACGGCTGCTCACCGGCGTCGAACTGGCCCAGATCGACGGACTGAGGCCCCACGAGCCCGCAGGCAGCGAAGGCGTCATCCACCACCAGGTGGAACTGCCGGACGGCCTCGGCACAGAGCTGCGCCACCTGGCGCGCACCCACGGCCTGCCCGTCAAGTCCCTGCTGCTTGCTGCCCACTGCCTGACCCTGCGGCTGTTCTCCGACACACGGGACATCACCACCGGTCTCGTCACCGGCGGGCGGCCGGAGGAGGCCGACGCCGAGAGGATCACCGGGCTCTTCCTTGAGACGCTGCCGCTGCGCCTCGACACCCAGCCGCGCAGCTGGATCGACTCGGCGCGTGAGGTTTACCAGCAGGAGCAGGACAGCCACCCCCACCGTCACTACCCGCTCAGCGCGATCCAGGAGGACCGCGGTGGCGACGTCATCTTCGAGACGGCCTTCAACTACGTCAACCCGCACGTCCTCAGCTCGCTCTTCGAGGGCACCGACATGGAGCTGACCGACTTCAGGACGTGGGAGGAGACGAACTTCAAGATCCTGGTCAACGCGGTCACCGACCCGGTGGACGAACGCCTCTGGCTGCGCATGGACTGTGACGGGCGCACCTTCTCCGCGTCGCAGGTGGAGAGCATCGGTCAGACGTACCTGGCCATCCTCCGGCAGATGACCGAACACCCCGAGGAGCCGGCCGATTTCGCCTTCCTGTGCGTTTCGCCGACCGAGGCGGTACTGCGGACCGGCGCTGAGCCCCGCACCCCCGGGGAGCCTCCCAAGAACGTCGTGCGGCGCATCGACGAGCACGTCGCAGCCATCCCGGACGCGATCGCAGTCTCCTGTGGAACACGGCAGTGGACATACGCCCAGCTCGACGAGGCGGCGAATCGAATCGCCCAAGGCCTGATCGGCGCCGGAGCACGGCCCGGATCGACCGTCGGCATCGCCATGGACCGCTCTCCCGAGACACTGGCCACTGTCCTGGGCGTCGGGAAGGCAGGCGCCACCTGTGTCCCGCTCGACGTGAGCTATCCGCCGGCCAGGCTCGCGGCGATGGTCGCGCAGGCCGATCCGGTACGGATCCTCACGCACGAGGCGCACGCGCACCTCTTTGAGGAGTCCTCCCGGCTGTTGTACGTCGCCGACCTGCTCGCCGCAGAGCCGGCGCCCGGGGGCGAGCCGGAACTGCCGGACATCACCGGCGAGACCGTCGCCTACCTGCTCTTCACCTCCGGATCCAGCGGCGAACCCAAGGGAGTCGAACTCCCGCACCGCGTGCTCGCCAACTACCAGGAGTGGCAGATCCCCTCGGCCAGCGGAGCGGCCGGAGGCAAGACCCTGCAGTTCGCACCGCTCAGCTTCGACGTGGCGTTCCAGGAGATCTACTCCACGCTGTGCGGCGGCGGCACCCTGCAGCTGCTCGCCGAGGACGAGCGGAAGGACATGCCGGCCCTGCTGCGGCTTCTGGACCGCGAGGAGGTGGAGCGGGTCTTCATGCCCTACGTCGCGCTCCAGCAGCTCGCAGAGACGTCCCAGGCGCTGGGCATCCGCCCCGCTGCCCTGCGGGTGGTCATCTCCTCCGGAGAGCAGCTGAGGATCACCGACGAGATCCGCCAGTTCTGTGCGGCGCGGCCGGACACGGTCCTGGAGAACCAGTACGGACCCACCGAGACCCACCTGCTGACCCATCACACGATGACCGGTGACCCGGCCCTCTTCCCCGACCTGCCGCCCGTCGGAGTGCCCGTGGACGGCATCGAGCTGCACCTGCTCGACGGCCTGATGCGGCCGGTGCCGCCGGGCGCAAAGGGCGAGATCTACGTCGGAGGGGTATGCCTGGCCCACGGCTACCGCAACCGCCCCGACCTGACCGAGCAGCGGTTCGTACCGGACCCGTCCGGTGAGCCGGGCGCCCGTCTGTACCGCACGGGCGACCTGGCCAGGGTCATGCCCGACGGCAACCTCGTCTGGCTCGGCCGCGTCGACTCCCAGGTGAAGGTGCGCGGCTTCCGGGTCGAGCTGGCCGAGGTGGAACTCGCGATCGCCAAGCTCGCCGAGGAGCAGGCCGCGTCCGGTATCCGCGAGGTGGCGGTGGTGTCCCGGCGCCGGGAGAGCGGAGACGCGTTCCTCGCGGCGTTCCTCGTCGGCGACACCGACGTCGTGGACCTGGACGAGGTGCGTAGCCGACTGCGCGCGGTGTTGCCGGACTACATGATGCCCGCGCACCTGGAGTGGCTGGCGAGCCTGCCCCTGACGCCCAGCGGCAAGCGGGACGACGCGCTGCTGCGCCGCATGTCGCTGGCCGCGCCGTCGTCGGACGCCACCCCGCCCGCCGACGAGCACGAGAAGGCACTGGTGGGCATCCTGGCGGAACTGCTGGAACTGCCCACGGTGGGCGTGCGGGACAACTTCTTCGACGTCGGAGGCACCTCACTGACCGCGATGCGGCTGGTGATGACGATCGAGAAACGCTACGGCGTCAACGTCCCGCTCTCCGCGTTCGTCGCCGCCCCGACCGTCGCCGGTCTGGCACAGCACCTGCGGGGCAGCGGCTCCGCGGCCCGGTTCGACCCGGTCGTGCCGATCCGCACCGAGGGCGACAAGCCGCCGCTGTTCCTGGTCCACCCGCTGGGCGGCCATGTGCTGTGCTACGTACGCCTCGCCCGTCACCTGCCGCAGGACCAGCCGGTCTACGCGCTCCAGGCGTCGGGGACCGTGGCGGGCACCGAGCCCCTCAGCTCGATCCCCGAGATGGCGGCGGGCTACCTGGAAGCCGTGCGGCGCGTGTGCCCCGAAGGGCCCTACGTGATCGGAGGGTGGTCCTTCGGCGGCTTCATCGCCTTCGAGATGGCGCGACAGCTGCGGCGCAGCGACCCGGACGCCCTGCACGGCACCGTGCTGATCGACCCGATCGCCGTCAAGCAGGGGGAGCGGCCCGACGTCGCCGACCACTCGCTGCTGGAATGGTTCTTCTGGGAGCTGCTGTGGATGGAACGCGGCGGCACCGCACCGGTGGTCTCGCTGCCGGACGGCCTGGAGGAGGAGGCGAAGTTCGACTTCATCGTCGAACACGCCACACAGGCGGGCGTCCTGCCGGCGGGCAGCTCACGCACCACCGTGCGCCGCCTGTTCGAGATGTTCAGGGCGCACTGGCAGGCGATCCTCACCTACCAGCCCGAACCGGTCGACGGGGACGTGGTGCTGCTCCGTGCGACCTCGGAACTGCCGGAGATCCTCCAGCCGATGCACGGGGCCGCGCAGAGCCTGCACACGGACCCCACCAACGGCTGGGGCGACCTGACCACGGGACGGCTCCAGGTGGTCGACGTCCCCGGTGACCACCTGGTGCTCCTGGAGGAACCGCACGTGAACGTCGTCGCCGAGAAGGTGGCTCAGGTGATGACGGCCGGCCAACCGGGCCGGAGGCGGCCGTCGAAGAGGAGTGGGAAATGACGCAGCACCCCCCGCGCAAGGCTCTTGTCATCGGAGCGGGCATCGGCGGCCTCGCAGCCGCCGCGACACTGCGCCGCGCAGGCGTCGAGGTGCAGGTCTTCGAGCGGGCTCCCGAGCTGCGACCGGGCACCACGGCGGTGTCGTTGATGTGCAACGCAGTCCTGGCGCTGCGCACCCTCGACATCGACATCGCCCCGGGGCTCGACAAGCGCGGCGAGGTCTTCGACGAGCTCAAGTTCCTCACCCGGCGCGGCCGTCCGATCAGGACCCTTCCGTTCAGTGAGGTCTCGGACCGGCTGGGGGCCTCGAACTACGCCGTACACCGGGCCGACCTCCAGCAGACGCTGCTGGACGCGCTCGGGGACGAGAGCGTCATCGAATTCGGTGCCACGGCAACTGGGTTCGTCAGCGATGAGGACGGGATCGAGGTCACCTTCGAGGACGGCAGGACCGCCTCGGGCGACTTCCTGATCGGGGCGGACGGCTTCAACTCGGCGATTCGCAGGCAGGTGGCGGGCGCCGACGAACCGCGGCCCGGCAACTACGCGTGCTGGCTGGCCACGGTGCCCTTCACGCACCCGCGGATGAGCAAGGGCTACGCAGCGCACTACTGGGGGCGTGGACAGCGTTTCGGCCTCGCCGACATCGGCCGTGGCCGCGCCTACTGGTGGGCGACGAAGAACGTGCCCCCGGGTGCCTCCGGACACCTGCGGCGCGGCAAGGAAGGGCTCGCGGGCCTCTTCGCGGGCTGGGCCGACGAGGTGCGGGAGGCGATCCGCACCACCCCCGAGGAATCGATCGTCCGCATCACCGCCCAGGACCGCCCGTTTCTCCAGCGGTGGGGCACCGGGCGCACGACCCTGCTCGGCGACGCGGCCCACCCGATGCTCGTGAGTCTGGGCCAGGGGGCGGCGCTGGCCATCGAGGACGCCGTCGTCCTTGCCCAGCACCTGCGCGCGACAGCGGACCCGGTCGCGGCGCTGCGCGGCTACGAGGACGAGCGCAGGCCGCGGACGGAGGGACTGGTCGCCGCGGCCCGTGCGTTGAGCGAGACCGAGCAGCTGGAGGACCTCTTTCCCGCCCTGGCGCGCGACCTCTACTTTCGGTTCGCACCGCTGTCCAAGCTCACCGGTCAGAACGAAGCGGTCCTCACTTGGCCCCCACTGGGCTGACCACACCCCATGACCGCTGATGGCTGACTCGCGGGTGGGCACACACGCGCCCACCCGCGGGAGCACCCGTTTCCGCACTCCTCATAGGAGCACATCATGGACCTGTCCCGTCCGCTGTTCGCCCTCGACCCGTTCGCCGCCGACGCCCAAGCGGAAGCTGAGAGGCTGCTTGAGGCCGGCCCCGTCGTACCAGTCGACGTGATCGGTGTGCCCGTCTGGGCGGTCAGCCACCACGCTGTCGCCCAACGGATTTTTGAGGACCCGAGCTTCTCGATGAACAGCAGCAACATCGCGCTCCCGGCGTTCTTCGACCGCTTCGACGCCGTACTGGCCGTCCCCATGGACGAGATCGAACCGGTCGCCTCGCTGGCACTCAATGGAGTCCGTGCCCTTCCCGCCATCGTCCGGCCGCGCCAGAAGGCTGTGGCCGGTGGCTGACTTCGATCCGCGGCCGGTCGCTCTCATCACCCCTGAGGGCCTGCCGGTGGACCACCCGCAGTTCGACGTCACGCTGTCATCGGAGGAACTAACCGAACTGTACGAATGGATGGTCGTCACCCGCGCCGTGGACGCGGAGTTCGTCAACCTCCAGCGGCAGGGACAGCTGGCCCTGTACCCCTCGTGCAGGGGACAGGAAGCGGCCCAGGTCGGCTGCGCCGCCGCCCTGCGCCGCGACGACTGGCTTTTCCCGCAGTACCGCGAGCTCGGCCTGTTCCTGATGCGCGGGATTCCCGCCTCAGCGGTCGGTGCGGTGTGGCGCGGTACCTGGCACGGCGGCTGGGGCTTTCCCGAGCACGCCTGCGCGGCGATGTCCATCCCCATCGGTACGCACGCCCTGCACGCCGTCGGCGCGGCCATGGCGGCGCCCAGGCTCGGAGAGGACTCCCTGACCGTCGCTTTCATCGGGGACGGCGCGACGAGTGAGGGAGACGTGCACGAGGCGTTGAACTTCGCCGCCGTGAAGGCGGCGCCGTGTGTGTTCTACATCCAGAACAACCAGTGGGCGATCTCCGTGCCCCTCTCCGAGCAGACACGGGCCCCCTCCCTCGCGCACAAGGCCGTCGGTTACGGCATGCCGGGGGTACGGGTCGACGGAAACGACGTCCTCGCCTGCCGGGCGGTGACCGAACAGGCCGCCGCTCGGGCCAGGTCGGGCGGCGGACCGACCCTCATCGAGGCGGTCACCTACCGGCTCGCTCCGCACACCACTTCCGACGACCCGACCCGCTACCGCACGCAGGACGAGGTCGACCACTGGGAGCGGCTCGACCCCCTGCCCCGCTACCGGCGCTACCTCACCCACCGGGGCCTGTGGCACGAGGAGGTCGAGGACCGTGCACGGGACAGGGCGGCCCGGATGTGTGCCGAGCTGCGGGACGGCGTGTTCGACGCTCCCGACGTGCCGCCCGCCGAGTTGTTCGCCCACGTACTGCACGAGCCGACGAAGGACCTGCTGGAGCAGTCCGGACAGCTGCTCGCCGAATTGTCCCGGAAGGAGTGAGTCGTGGCCGCGACCATGGTGGAAGCGATCAACACGGCGCTGCGCGAGGCCATGGCCGAGGACGAGCGCGTTGTCGTCTTCGGCCAGGACGTGGCTCGCCAGGGCGGAGTTTTTCGGGTGACCGAGGGCCTCGCCAAGCGGTTCGGCCCCCAGCGCTGCTTCGACACACCGCTCGCTGAGTCGGCGATCGTCGGAGTGGCCCTGGGCATGGCGATGCGGGGACTGCGTCCGGTGCCTGAGATCCAGTTCGACGGGTTCACCTATCCCGCACTGGACCAGATCGTCAGCCACCTGGCCAAGTACCGCAACCGCACCCGCGGCCAGCTCTCGGTGCCCGTGACGCTGCGCGTCCCGTCCTTCGAACCGCGCTTCGGGCCGCAGCCGACCGCCTCCTGGCCGGCACACCCCTGCGCTCAGCCTCCGGGAAACTCACCGCCTCCGAGCTGCTGAGCGAGTCCGGCCTACGGCGCGATGTCGCCTACGGCGACCACAAGGACCTTGTCGAGGAGTTTCAGGCACGAGCGAGGGCGCAACACTGCACTCCCTCCGCGATGCAAAAACTCGCAGAAGAGAACGCTCAGCTGAAGGACCGGCTGGCCAGCGTTACCAAGGCACTGACCTACGAGCAGACAACCAGCGCCGCGTTCCGGCGGATCATTGCCGAGCTTGATCTGGAACTCCACCAGGCTCAGGGCACCCTGGAAAATGCAGGAAACGTCGACCGCCTTCCGGCTCCGCGACGATCAACACCACATCGATGAGCTGCCGGGGGACGACCAGCCTCATTATGCGGTCTGTCAAGCTGCCTCAGCCCAGTAATGTCTCAAGGGCCCACCGCTGCCTGGCCGCATGACAGAGGGGTGGAACGAAGCAACGAGCCGGGCGTCAGTGGAACGTATAAAGGGACCAAGCGGCAACGCCGCTTATCACTCTTCCAGAGCGATGTGCAGGCCATCTTCGAAGAATGGAACCCAGAAAGCGCGTGAATGTAGTTGAGGCGGGCTCATAAAGACAGGTCTCGTCCGCGATCTTCCTGATCATCTTCAAGACGGCGCCGCGCAGGCCCTCTCGTATGCAACTGTCGTCAGTTCCCTGTGGAACACACCCGTTGGTTCACTTCTCTCCGCGATGCCTCCAATTGACTCAGGGCGGGCATCGTCGGCTGGCCCGGGAGAAACTCTGCCTGTTCCCTTGTGGTGAGGTTCCGGCCGACTGCCTCACAAATCTTCTTGATCGCCTGCGTTTGGTCAGGCAGGTCTACGTCCCACAGCCGCACTGTGCCGTCATAGCTGCCAGTGGCCAGAGTGTGACCGTCCGGACTGAACGCCACCGACGACACATAGCGTGTGTGTCCGGTGAGGACTGTACGGATATGGCCGGTGCCCAGATCCCACAGCCGCACTGTGCCGTCATAGCTGCCAGTGGCCAGGGTGCGACCGTCCGGACCAAATGCCAGGGGCCCACCCAAGACGGGGTAGCCGCCGAGCGTCGCAAGGGTGGTGCGGATATCACCAGTTCCTACATCCCACAGCCGCACCGTGCCGCTATTGCTCCTCATGGCCAGAGTACGGCCGTCCGGACTGAACGCCACCGACACGCTGTCATAACCTGCGCGGCCGGTGAGGATGGTGCGGGCGTGGCCGGTGGCCACATCCCACAGCTTGACCGTGCCGCTGTTGCTACCAATGGCAAGGCTGCTGCCGTCTACGCTGAACGCCACCGAGGCTATAACGTCGTCGGCGGTGAAGGTGGTGCGGGAGCGGCCGGTGGCCACATCCCACAATTTCACCGTGTCGTAGGAGTCGCCCCCGCCGACCAGGGTGCGACTGTCCGGGCTGAATATCACTGGCACATTTGAGCTGCTAATGGCGGTAAGGGTAGTGCGGGTGCGGCCGGTGGCCACGTCCCACAGCTGCACCTTTCCGTCGATGTGCCTGTCCGCCAGAGTGCGACCGTCTGGGCTGAACGCCACCGACAACACGTAGTCCCGGTGTCCGGTCAGGGTGGTGCGGATGCGGCCAGTGGCCACATCCCACAGCAGCACGTTCTTGTCGCCACCGCCGGTGGCCAGGGTTCGACCGTCCGGGCTGAACGCCAACTCCCCGGCAGTTAGGCCCACAGCGGCGCCTGTGAGGGTGGCGCGGCTGCTGGCCACATCCCACACCGCTATGGAGCGGCCGCTGTGGGTGATGAGGGTGCTGCCGTCTGGGCTGAACGCCACCGAATGCGTACTCTGGTCGGTGAGAGTAACGCGGGAGAGGCCGGTGGCCACGTCCCACAGCCGCAGCTTTTCATTGGAGCCGCCGGTGGCCAGAGTGCGACCGTCTGGACTGAACGCCACATCGATGCTAGCGCCGATGAATCCTGTGAGGGTGGTGCGGGTGCGGCCAGCGGCCACGTCCCACAACCGCACCGTGCGGAAGTTGCCAATGGCGAGGGTGCGGCCGTCTGGGCTGAACGCCACCGACTCAATAAAAGCCTTGACTCCGGGGATGGTGGTGCGGGTATGGCCGGTGGCCACGTCCCACAAACGCACCTTCCCGTCCGTGCCCCCGGTGGCGAGGGTGCGGCTATCCGGGCTGAACGCCACCGACAGCACATCATCGGCATGCCCGACGAGGGGTGTAAGGGAATGGCCAGTGCTCGCGTCCCGCAGCTCTACGGTGCCGTCGTCGCCACGAGCGGCGATGATACGGCCGTTCGGGCTAAACGCCATCGATGACACGAAGGCGTCAGACGCGGCGGTGTGATGGGTAAGGAAAGCTCGCGTGGTTGCGCCAGTGGCCGCATCCCGCAGCTCTACGGTGCCGTCATCTCTACCGGTGGCCAAGATGCGGCCGTCCGGGCTGAACGCCAACGAGGACACGCCACCGTGTGGGTCGGTCTCGCTGGTGAAGGTGCGGCGGGCACTGCCGGTGGCCACGTCCCATCGCTCTACAGCACCGTCGTCACCGCCGGTGGCCACGGTGCGGCCGTCCGGACTGAGTGCCATCGCATCGTCAACACTGGTGGCACGTGTGGTCATCCGGCGTTTGAGGGGGAGGGCAGCGGCTGCGTAGAGGCTTTGGCTGGCTTCCTCTGTGTGGCTGGTGCGATAAGCCTCGATAGCGAGCAGGGAAGCCAGGTCGGGGTCGGCGCCGATGAGAGCGCTGGACTGGGCGGCAAGCTGTCGGGACAGAGCCCGTTGTTGTGCCTCGACGGCGGTCTGGCGTTGCCAGAAGGCCAGACCTGCGGCGATGAGGGCTCCAATGAGCGCGCCGACCAGGATGATGTTGAGGCGTCTGGTGCGGCGCAGGGCGGCTTGTTGGCTTAGTCGACTAGCATCGACGAACTCCGCGATATCGCTGGGTAGTCCGCGTTTCCGGGACCAGTCCAGTCCGTCGGCAAGGTCGGTGCCATGCAGTAGGTCGTCTGGATTGTGGTGTTGATGCCAACGGGTGTGTTGTCCCTCAGCGCGGTGGAGCCAGGTGTGGAACTTGCGGTCCAGGGCCACCCACTCGCGTAGATCGCCCCAGTCCCTGATGAGGATGTCGTGGATGAGTTCGGCGACCACACCGACGGGGGGAGGCCCGGGGTCGCGCGAGTGAGTGGTAATGATTCGGTGGCCAACGAGCGCGTCCAGTACTGCATCAGTAGTGTCGCCGGCGACTGGATCCGCCTGGTCGGTCGTATCGGTGGCTAGGTCGCGCAGCGTGTCGAGGGGAACCTGCTGACGAGTAGCAGGGACTTGCCGAGCGGGATCGGCAGGGCGTACCAGGGCAGTGAGGATGCGGCGGGCGGTGGCCCGCTGGCTTGAGGGCAGTTTATTGACGGCGTCGTTGGACCATCTGGTGAGGGCTCCGGTGATCTGACCGACGCGTTCGTAGGCGGCATGAGTGAGAAGACCATCAGTGCAGCGTTCGGGCTCACACAGCTGCTGCAGGGTCAGTTGCAGGGGCGTGAGCAGGGTGGCGGGCGCTGTTCCGGTGGCGGCCCGCGGATCGGCAGCCAGAACGTCGCGGATGATGCGCTCGGTCAGTCCTGCTTCGATCCGTAGGCCGACGGCTCGGGCGGGTCCGGTGATGATGGCGTGCAGGTCTTTTCTGCTCAACGTGGCGGGCACGTTGAGCAGGCCGGGAGCGGCGGCTTCAAGGAGTTCCGGGGCTCGGGCGGCGAGGTGCGGATAGAAGTCATCCCGCATGATCAGGATGACCGTGGCCGCCACCGGGGCCTTGACCAGTGACGCCAACTGCTCGAACACCGTCTCCGGGGTGTGGTCGGGCGAGTCCGTTTCGCCTTCCTGTCCTGTCTGCGTGGGCTGAGACGTTCCGGAGCGGGCGAGGAGCTCTTCGAATTGGTCGATGACGAGCAGGAGACGCTCACAGGTCGGGTTGGCCGCTAAGCGGTGCTGTACGGCGGCGACGAGGCCGTCAGTGGCGGCGCCGGCTAGGCCCTGCCGTTCCAGCTCGACCGCTAGGTCCTCTCCGGGGCGGGGAGCCAGGATGGTTTGCCATTGGTCGCTGCCCGGCAGCTCTGCGAGCTCAGGGAGTTCAGGCAGAACGCCAGCCTGGATCAGTGAGGACTTGCCCGAGCCTGACGGGCCCAGGAGCAGTAGGATGCGGCGCTGCCCGGCCAGCGAAGCCACTACGGCGTTCTTGGCGGTGTCGCGGCCGTGGAACCAGGCCGTGTGCTCGGCAGTGAGGGGCTCCAGGCCGCGGTACGGGCACACCTCGCGCACGGCCAGGTCAGGCCACACCCGACGCAGGATCTGCGTCGGAGTCGCGTAGGCGATGTCCTGCCCTCGTAGGTGCTCGTCGGGCGCGGTGATAGCGGTGACCATGCCGATCACCAGACCAGTGACGTCGTCGACGACCGGCCCACCGCTGAATCCCCGGGTTAGATCGTTGGCCGCGGTCAGCTGCAACAACAGTCTTTCACCGTTGTCATCAGCCACATCGTGATCGGCATGCTCGCCATCACCGCCCTTGGACAAGAGGTCGCCGGACACTGCGTAGCCGAAGTGTCCGGCGGGTGGGGCCTGGTTGGGAAACCCGAAGCAGCGCACCCGGTGCCCCTGACACCCGGCAGCGGACCCCAATCCCAGGCCATGCACCGCTGACGGTGTGTCCCGCAGTCGGATCACCGCGACATCATCGCCTTCCGGGGCCCGCCACGGCTCGGCCAGCACCTCTCCTTCGGCCTGCGGAGCCCCCACCGCCTGCGGAAACCTGAGCCGCATGACGTCGCCAGGCCCGAACCCGGCATCCCGCACCACATGCGCGCAGGTGAACACCACGCCTTCAGCGGTCAGGAATGCCGCTCCGGCCACCTCGCCCTTGGTCGACAACACCTGTGCAACCGCTGCCTGCATTTTGCGGCTGGGCTCATGGCTGGGACGTGAAGCTGCTATATCCGCCGACACCCCGCGAGTCCTCCTCGTTCCGCGGAATCAGCGGGCCTCGTCGTTGGACTCGCGCTGCCAAGCCACAGTCACCTTCAGGTGGCAACTCGCCTCACTTCGGGCAATCACCGCACCCGCCTGAGTTGCGATGTCCACCCCGAACTCGATTTCCACCGAGTCCGGTCCCGCCTCCCGCAACTGCTGCACCGCCGTCCGAGCCATCTCCGTGACCGGACGCAGGGCCGCCTGCATACTCAGCGGAAGCTCACGAATCGCGTCGCCGACTCGCCCAGCTTTCACCGGCCCCTCGGAGACGTCCGGCGCTTCGACCAAGATCGAGCTGCCATCTTCCAGCGCAAGACGCGCAAGACTGCGCACTAGCCCACCCTTCCCCGTCGAAATCCAGCTGGCCCAACGTTATCTGGTTGTACATCAGATAATGCGCGGTTTGGAACAACCTGCACGGCCCTTCCTACGACGCATAGTCACACCGTCGACGGCGGTGCGAACCGCAGGTGATGCACCAGATCAGAGGCAACGGAGGGATCAGAGCCAGCAGGACTGCGACGTTCTCTCCCAAATGACGCAGCCGTTCGAGGAGGCGGGCGTTGTGCGCCTCCAGTTTGGCGTTGCGCAAGGTCAGGTCCTGGATCTGGTTGGCGTAGGTGGCCACGGTGTCCTTCAGCTCCCGGATCCGGCAGCGTGCTCGCTGCGGAACTCACGTTCCGCCCTTCTTCAGCCGGGATACCTCCGCTCGCCAGTTCCTCCGGTTCCGGGCCGCGGGTCTGCGGCGCTTCCAGGAGATTCACGACCGTGATCTTGCCGTCGGTAAGCTCGGGCAGCCCGTGCATCAGCCGCTCGAACGCCTCCATCAGCGCGCGGTCGATGTCCGTGAGCGCTCTGCCGCCCGCGGAGAGCCGGTCGAAGGTGTGCCGGATGCGCAGCCGTGTCTCGTCGTTCACGCCGGCCTCGCGCCTCCCTTGGTGTCGTCCGTGATGAAGTCCCGGCAGGCCTGGTCGTGGACTCCGGCCAGTGCGTTCTCGACCTCGGACGTATCAAGTACTACAACGGCAGATCATGTGACTGGTGATCGGTTGTGTCGTTGAGCGGACATGCTGATGAGCGTGACCGAGGAGCAAGTCGGTGTGCCGGTCGAGGAGTTGGTGGCCTTGCTGGCGGGTTCGATCCCCTATTGGCGGGGCCTGAGCCGCGGGAGGTGTTCGCGGATCCAGTCGAGGGGCTGCTGCCGGATCTGCGGCGGAAAAACGCGTGGACGATGCCCGCCCGCGCGGGTACGTGGGCGAACACCCGGGCGATCCGGGCTCGTCGCCGGTGCTGGACGAGCCCCAGGTCCAGAAGAAGGAGACCAAGTCGGTCGCGGTCGCCTCGCAGGAAGTTCGCTTGACAACCGTAGATAACGATCCGGCGCTCGGTGTTCTTGCCCGGGCGCCCCGCCGCTGCGGGGGAAAGGGGCCGACGACCGATCCGACAACATCAATCCCGACAACTGGCTTGCCTAATGAACGGCCAGGAAATGCCACTCGTTCAGCGCGTACTTCGAGTTGGGGTGACGCAAGCCGAGGAGGATCCGGTCGTGCTCGTCCTGGAGGTAGAGGTGGACGCCGACGATGTGGAGCTCTGTCCCCGCCGGCGCCTCGTCGTGTGACAGATGGATGGTGTCCGGCGGGCCTTTGGCCGCAGGGTGCTCGGTGGCGTGACGGCGGACAAGGTCACCGAGGCCCGGACTCAGGCGCAGCCGGTCCAGCATGTCGGGGGTGAACCATCTGAGCAGCACGCCTTCTTGCAGGTCCACTGTGTCGGGATCACCGTTCCAGCGGCCCGCGTAGACCTGGATCGGAACGGCGAGCCCGTCCACGCTCGTAGCCTCTTCCACGGCGTACGGCGTCAGGTGCGGGACTTTCAGGCCGGGGGCTTCCTCGGCGAGCTCCCGCCGCAAGGTCGCCTCCAGGCAGGGGTCGCCCGTCTCGCGGCCGCCGCCCAGGAGGGCGAGCACCCCCGGCTCCCAGATGCCCTCGCGCTGATCCCTCAGATGAAGCAGATAGCGACCGCGGCCGTCGTGGATCAGTGCGGATGCGTTGACGGGTTCCGGCTGCCCGTCGAGGTCATGGTTCAGGAGCTTGGCGCGCAGCGTCGGGGACCTGACGTCGGCGAACGGCAGCCACTGGGCGCCGGAGACCTCCTCATCCTGTAGCGCGAGCAGCGGCGGTTGCCCTGTGACGAGGTAGAACGCGAAGCGGAAGTCGATGTGCTGGTGGGCGGGCTCGCCCTTGGTCGGGTTGGCGTCGCTGTCGTGGACGTCGATGTCGATCGGAGCACCGAGGACCTGTGGGGTCAGGCACAGGTCCGCGGGGCGGAGCCCGGTTTCCTCGCACACTTCCCGCAGGGCCGCAGCCAGAAGGGTCCGGTCATCCTCGACGTGGCCACCTGGAGCGAGTAGCTTCCGCGATGCTTTGTGGCCGATGTGCAGGACGCGTCGATCACGGTCGATCACCGCGGCGCTGCACGTGATGTGTCCGGGCAGCGTTGCGCGGCTGGTGGGTTCGGCCTCGGAGTCGAGCGCGGCGACGAGCGGCTCGAGTTGCTCCCGTTCTGCGGGGTGGTGCTCCAGGTATTCCTTGAGGAGGTTGCGGATGTCGGATCGGGCGGGCGGCATGGCGGCACCTTTCATGTGGCGGATGCAGGCTCCGACGGGCTCGGTGGGAGACGGGCGGTGGGGGTCGCTGCGCGGAATGGCGATTGTGATGCGATCTGATGCTGGGCGGGGCATCAGGCGGCGCCTCGGACGGCGTCGGGTGCGCGGGCGCCGGCGGTGTGCAGGACACGCACCGGTGAGCACCACAGGATCACGAACGGTGCGCAGAGCAGGCAGGTGATCGCGCCGAGGGTGGGGCGCAGTCCGACGAGGGTGCCGAATGCCCCGGCGAGGAGCGCGGCGAGGGGGCGCAGGCCGAAGGCGAGCCATGCACCGGTTGCCTGGGCGCGTCCCTGCAGATGGTCGGGGCAGAGCTCTTGGCGGACGCTGCGCTGCAGTCCGCCGTGTGCAACGGCGGCACAGGTCTGGACGAGCATTCCGGCGCCGATGGCGATCTGTCCGGTGGCGCCGGGGCCGACGATGAGCAGGGGGATCTGGGCGGCTGGGTTGAGGGCCAGGGCGGTGAGCATGACGGGCCCGGCTCCCCAGCGTCGCTCCAGGGGTCTCCACAGGACGGCACCGAGGAACCCGCCGACCCCGCCGACCCCCATGACGATGCCGAGCACAGCGGGACTCCAGCCCAATTCACGCAAAAGGTACAGGGACCAGAGTGCTGAGCTGGCGGCGAGGGCGAAGGACGTGGTGGCGTTGGACAGGACGATGGACCGCACGAGGGGTGCTTTGAGGGTGTAGTCGAGGCCTTCGCGGATCTCTGTCCACTGGCTGGTGCCCGCGGGCCGGGGCTCCGGTTCGGGTTCACGGTGGCGGATGCGGAGCAGGCAGAAGGCGCAGATCAGGTAGGAGACCGCGTCCAGTGCGATCGCGCGGGCGGCGCCCAGCAGGGTGACCAGGAGGCCGCCCAGGTTGTTCCCGGCCAGGTCGGCGAGCGAGTTGGTCGCGCCGAGCTTGGAGTTCCCTTCCTTGAGCTGCTCCCCGCGCAGCAGGATCGGGAGGTAGCTGATCGAGGCGTTGCTGCCGATCACCTGGAGTGCGGAGACGAGGAACGCGACCGCGTACAGCTGTCCCAGGGTGATCTCGGCCATCAGCTGAGCGAGGGGGATGCTGGCCAGGGAGACGGCGCACAGGACATCGCAGCTGATAATGATCGGCCGCTTGCGGCAGCGGTCGGCGAGGACGCCGGCGTGGAGGGAAAGCAGCAGCGGGGGCAGCTTTCCTGCGACGGCGATCAGTGCCACGTGCATGGTCGAGGCGTGCAGGTCCACCACGGCGATGACCGAGATGCCGATGGTGGTGATCCCGAAACCGGCAACGGTGACGGCCTGCCCGCCCCAGTAGCGTCGGAAGTCCGCGTGCCGCCACAGACTGGCAGCGGGCGCAGCGGCGTTCACTGCGGGCCGCCCTTCACCGGGTTCGGTGCCGGGGCGTGCCCGTGCTGCGCGGGAACGGCAGGCGCGGTGGCCCCGTATTGGGCGGCCTGGGCGGTGAACATCGACTGGTAGATGCCGTCAGGCCGGGCCATGAGCTGCTCGTGGGTGCCTTCCTCGGCTACTCGGCCCTGGTCGAGGACGTAAATGCGGTCGGCGTTGGCCGTGGCCGCGAGGCGGTGTGTCACGAGTACGACCGCGTGGCCTTCTTCCGCGAGTGACCACAGGCCTTCGAACGCGGCGATCTCCGCGTGCGGGTCCAGCGTTATCTATAGCTGTCAAGTGTCGGTCGCAGTTGGACTTCGAGCTTGTCTTCAGGTACGTAAGGCATGTTCCCGGCTGTGCGAGATCCACAGTCGGAAAGTCATGATCTTCCTCAGGTGGGTCGTGGAGTCCGCGGAGCGGGCACTGCCCTAGATGATCAATCTCAAGGGGTGCCTGCGGAGGGTGTACGGATGGGCAGTCAGGCGCCGGGGTCGACTTCGGGGTGCGTGAACCGCAGGGGCTTGCCCAGCGACCGGGCGTAGGTAATTTCGGCTCGGGTGCTGTCTCCGATGTAGTCGCCGACTACGAGCACCTCATCAGCGAGCCGGATCTTCGCGCGGTGCAGCTCGTCGAGTCGAACCTTCAGCGCCTTGGCCTCGATGGGATCGGACCAGAGTTCGTGTGGCGAGTTCATGTCGAAACCCGGCTTGACGACAATCTTTCCGGCTTTGGTCTCCCGCAGATCGGCCTCGGTCATCTTCGTCATGAAACGGGTGGAGCCGCAGATCACGACGATACGCGGGAGGCTCAGCTGCTTCTTCGCGTCGGCGAGTTTGTCCTCGGGGGAGAGCGGTTGCGGGTACGACACTGGTTCCTCCTGGTGGTGTGGTCCAAGGGGTGCCTGCGGAGACGAGAACGAGGGTGTCCAAGATCGTCTTATGGCGAACGTGGTAGACGCCCTCTCGGAGGGCGTTATGAGGCTGGATTTCCGTTACCGGCTTGTTGTTTCGTGAGTGGGCGTTAAATCCGATCCTTCTCGGTTCGTGATCGCTCGATCGTGGTACTGATCGCGGTGCGGGCCGCCTGCTGGTCACCTCCATGTTGAAGTGCGGGACGTGAAGAGAGAGCCGGCCCGGTCGGCGACCGGCGATCCCGGGTCCTGCGGGAGGTCGTGAACGCGATCTTCTATCAGAACCGGACGGCTGCCAGTGGCCCCTCCTTCCGCATGACTTCCCGGCCTGGTCGGCGGTGTTGTACTACTTCGGGCTGTGACGCGAGGTCGGGCTTGACCAGCGGATTCAGGGGGCTTCTGCGCTGTCAGGTGCGGGAGAGAACCGGCCACTTGGAGGGCCCTTCCCTCGTGAACCTCGATACCCAGTCCGTGCGTGCGGCCGCCGGTGTCCCGAAGACCACCGTGACCACAGCCGAGTTGAGGCCACAGTAGTCGTCCATCGTCTACGGTCATCAAAAACTTCCCGTCATCCTGGCAATGCCCGCCCGTACGCCGAGCGCACCTGGGTAAAATCCCGATTCACCGTCCAGCCGACCGACCTCACTCGGACACAGGGGGCATACCATGTCTGCCAGCGTTTCCCGCTCTTCGCAGAATTTACGTCGGCAGCTTCCAGGGTGCGCATTCGCCTCGACAAAGGCTCGGCTGGCCGTGCCTGTCCTGGCTCTTATGGTGATTTTCGCAAGCGGGTGCGCAGGTGGCACGAGCACGCCGGTCCACTCACCGGCACCGGCTCCCCCACACGCCTCGTTCCCGGCCAAGCCACCCACCTCCGCGAAGTGTTCAGGAAAGGTGCTGGATCACCGGGACATCAAACATCCCGACCTCGGAGAGGTCCGCGCATTCCTGGTCAGGCGAGCCGTCGCCCTGGACCCGAAAGGGTGCGTCGCAGCCGTCACCGGTAACGGTCACGCACTCAAGACAATCGACGTGGACATCTACAAGAACGAACTGCACTTCGCCACACCCGAATCCGATACCACCAAGAACACCTTCGTGATCTACAACCCGGGCCGCTACGACGGGGTCCTGGTCCTGGTGCCGAACAAGGAAGGGTTCGAGGACATCGGCTGGTCGAGCCCTGAGGATCACTACAGGAGCGCGAAGCTCGCCTACTACAACGCGCGGCTCGTCGGCCCTGGTGGAGACGGCCGGTACACGATCGTCAAGTCCGGGAATTCCTGCGTCCCCAGCTGCGCCGAAGGCTCCACGACAAACGTCACGCTGCACTGGAACGGCCACGAATACCTGCCGGCCGCATGACGTTCGCCTGGCTGCGGTCACGGGTTGTCCGCCAGGGACGGATCAGGACCGAACTCGGGTACGGCGTCTTTCTCTCGTACAGCGGGGATCGCGACCGGCAATGGCTGCCGCACCTGCAACGGACCATCGAAAGGCAGTCCCGCCCCTGGTACAAGCCGCCTCGGATCAGAGTGTTCCTCGATGACAGCGGAGTATCGATCGGACCGCAGCTCTGGGGGAAGATCGAGGCCGGTCTTTCCCGCTCCGAATGGCTCGTGGTCATGGCGTCGCCGGAGGCGAAAGCATCGGCATGGGTCGACCGGGAAATAGAGTGGTGGCTGGAGAACCGGTCGGTCGACAGCATCCTTCTCGTCGTGTCCGACGGACAATTGGTGTGGGACGAGCAACGCGGCGACTGGAAACCGGAGTTGTCGACGGCACTCCCCACCCGATTGTCCGGACGGTTCGAGCAGCAACCGGTCTGGAAGACCGTGGACCTGCGCCACCCCGACGACGGCGCGGATCTGCTGCCCGATGTAGACGGCGTCGCCCTCGGCATCGCATCCGTCGTGCGTGGCCTTCCCGAGGACGACCTCAAGTCGGAAGGCATGCGCGACACCCGGCGCAACCTGCGAACGGCCAGGATCACCGCCGCGATCTTGGGGTTACTCCTCCTGATCACGAGCACGGTGTCGGTGATCGCGCTCGTCCAACGCGCCGAGGCCACCCGCCAGCGCGACCATGCCGTCGCACAGCAGCTGATCAGCCAGAGTTCCTTCCTCGCGACCCGTGACCCGTTCGGCGCCCGGCTGAAAGCGCTGGCGGCCTGGCGGATCGACCCCACTCCGGAATCCCATCTCGCGGTTCTCAACGCCGCCGTCAACCCGGAAACAGGTTTGCTCGCGCACTCCTGGCCCGTGGGATCGGTGGCCTACAGCCCGGACGGCAAGACCATCGCCTCCGGAGGCGGAGACGGCATCGTGCGGCTCTGGGACGCGGCCACACAGCAGAAGGTCGGTGCCCCGTTCATCGGGCACAACCAAGGCATTTCGTCGTTGGCCTTCGGACCGGGCGGGCGGACCCTGGCCAGCGCGAGCGCGGACGGCACTGTCCGGCTCTGGAACGTCGCCGACCGCAGACAGATCGGTGACGCGCTCAACCCCCGTTCCGGGGCGCTCAATTCGGTGGCCTTCAGCCCTGACGGCGGGACTCTTGTCACCACCGGCGACCACGACTCCGGGGCGGCCGTACGCATGTGGGACGTGGCAGCACATCGCCAGATCGGCAAGCCACTCGGCGGTCGGGACTCCTTCGTCGACGGGGTGGCCTTCAGTCCCGACGGCAGAACGTTCGCCACCGCAGACGCTGACGGCGTACAACTCTGGGACGCCCGCTCCCGTGTGCCCCTCAGCAAGAAGATGGGCGTACACGGCATCAGCGTCACGTCGGTCGCCTTCAGCAAAGACGGCAGGACCATCGCCGCCTCCGATTACGACGGCAGCGTCCGGCTCTGGAACACCTCGACCCGAAAACCAGCTGGGAAGCCGTTCACGGCCAATGGCTGGTCGGCCGATTCGGTGGCCTTCAGCCCCGACGGCACGATGTTCGCCGCCGCCTACAGCAACGGCAGCGTGCAACTCTGGAACGTCGCCCAGCACAGTCCGGTGGGAGCACCCTTCACCGGCCACACGGGTCCGATCGAGGACATGACCTTCAGCCCGGACGGATCGACCCTGGCAACTGCCAGTAACGACACCACAGTTCGGCTGTGGAATATCCGCGCACAACGGCAGACCGGACCGTCGATCGATACGGGGGAGCTCAGTAAGACGGTTGTCAGCCCGGACGGGCGGACCCTGGCCGTTACTCGTTCCGACGACGTCGTGCGCTTCTGGAACGTCGCCACACGCCGCCAGATCGGCGGCCCCTTGGACTTGGGCCGGACGCCCACGGACCCCACGATCGCTTTCAGCCCCGACAGCAGGGTGATCGCGACCGCCAACACGTATGGAACAGAGTCCGGGGTGAGGCTCTGGGACCTCAAAACCCGACGTCAGACGGGCAAGTTGCCAAACGACGGCCGCACCAGTGCCGATTACGCCCTGGCCTTCAGTCCCGATGGCAAAACCCTTGCCACCTCCACCAGGGACTCCATACGCATATGGAATCTGGCGACACATCGTCAGATCGGAACGGTGCCCGGTGTCACCGGATGGACGCTCACGTTCAGCCCTGACGGTCACACCATCGCCGCCAACACCCAAGACGACACAGTGGCGCTCTGGGACGTCGCCACACGTCGCCGCATCGGCGAGACGGCGCCCGGCCACACGGCAGACATCATGGCCGTGGCGTTCAGCCCCGACGGCAAGGTGATCGCCACCGCGAGCCGCGACAACACCGTCCGGCTCTGGAGCGCGGCCACGCGCAAACAGGTCGGGGAACCGTTGACCGGACATCTCAGCGGCGTGAACTCCGTGGCGTTCAGCCCCAACGGGAAAGTGCTGGTCAGCGGCAGTATGGATCAGACGGTCAGGCTCTGGGACGTAGGTACCCGGCGCCAGATCGGCGAGCCGCTTCAAGGGCACAGCGGTGCCGTCGCCGGCGCGGTCTTCGATCCCAGTGGCAGGACGGTCATCAGTTGGGGCGAGGACAAGACGGCGCGGCTATGGGGTGTCGACGCGACGGTGGATCCGGTGCGCACGCTGTGCTCATGGGCACGGGGTGCGTTCACCGCCGGCCGGTGGCGCGCCTACGTACCCACAGGCCCCGCCTACCGGCCGTTCTGTCCGAAGTCCGGAGCAAAGTGAAGTGGCGCCCTCACGAGGTGACGTGAGTGGTGCCTGGCGTCAGCCGGTCGCCGTGGCGGTACCAGACCGTGGTGGCGTCGCCGGTCGGGCAGCAGTGCGGGTCGTTCGCGCGGTACCACTTCTCGTGGGCCACGATCCGGCCCGTCGCGAAGTCCAGTCCCACGAGTGCCGTGCCGTACGCCGCGGACCTCCTGCGCGGGGTGATCGTGCCGATCACGGCGAGGTTCTTGCCCACGTGCGTGTAGACCGCGTACGCCGCCAGGATCTGGCCGTTCTGGGTGACGCCGTCACCGCAGCCGAGGTATACGGCGGCCTCGTCACGGTGGTCGCCGTCGGTGTCGCCGTACAGGACCGTTCGTCCGCGCATGAGGCTCACCTTTCCCCAGACGGTGGACTTGGCCGTGGCCTGCCCTTGCGCGTCGAATCGGACGAGGTCCGGCACACCGCAGAACGCGCCCGGGGCGGGCGTCTTCGTCCAGTCGACGTCGTGCAGGTCGGACGGCGCCGGTCCGACGATCGTGACCGAGGCCGCCGCGCCGGACGATGCGGAGGCGTCCGGCGCGTGTGAGTCCGCCGAGTTCTTCGACGACTTGACGGGCGGCGCGGGACTCGGTGTGTCGCAGGCGCTGGTCGTCAGCGCGAGGACGAGTAACGCGGTGAGCGGGACGATGCGCTGCAGGCGGGTTGCCACGGGTCGGTCCTCCGTCTCGGCGTGGGGGGTCAGGCGCAGGGCGGGTCGTAGGGCCGTCCTGGGAGGTACTGCTGCCACTGGTCTCGGGTGATACGGGGTGACTGGGCGCACAGGTCGCGCAGGATGGCGGTCCGGTCCACGGTCCACAGCCGGGTTCCCGCGTCGCCGGCGACCGCCAGAACTCGCCCGTCCGGGCTGAATCCCACGGCTGCGGAGGGGAAAAGACCGCCGCTGGTCAGCGAGGCGACCTCGACCGGCTGGGACGGGTTCGCTATGTCCCAGAGCAGGATGTGGCCGTCCAGTCCGGCGGTGGCCGCGAGTTTGCCGCTCGGGTGGACGGCCAGTCCGGTGACGGCGCCGGTGTGCCGGGTCGACGCGCCTTGCCGCACGGGCCGGTCGGGGTGGGTGACGTCCCACATGGTGATCCTCCCGGACTTATCGCCTACCAGCAGGGTCCGGTGATGCGGGGCGAAGGCGAGCGAGGTGGTATTCCGCTGGGATGCCGTGACGTCTCCCACGGCCACGGGCCGACTGTGTCGCGCGACGCGCCAGAGCCGTACGCCGCCGTCACCGGTCGGCGCCGCGAGCAGCGCGCCGTCAGAACTGAACGCCAGGCCCTGACGCTCCGGGGCAGCGCCGGCGAGCGTGCCGAGCAGTGCGGGCCGCTTCCGGTCGCCGATGTCCCACAGCTGAACCGTATTCTGCAGCAGTATCCCTACGGCCAGCAGGGGTCGTACGGGGTTCACGCTGATGCTCTCCGCGCCGCTCGTGCGGACCGTCGCCGGGGAGAGGTCACGCGGGTGCGCCGGGTCGCTCGTGTCCCAGGCCTTCACCGGCAGTCCCGAGAACACGGTGTGTCCGGCGGCACCGAAGGCCACGGCCTGGCCGGGGTTGTAGAACGACTCCAGTGCCCCGGCCGGCCGGGGCGCCCAGGTGTCGTCCACCCGCCACAGGGTGGTGGGTGCTCCGCCGGCGGCGAGCAGGCGGCTGTCCGGGCTGAAGGCCGGCGGGAATTCCCCCTCGGAGGGCAGGGTGGCGGACGCGGAGGTCTGGTCGCTGCCCGCCACCGACCACAGCCGCACCGTGCCGGATTCGTGGTCGTCTCCTTCGGCAGCGGCCACGGTCTGGCCGTCCGGGCCGAAGGACACGGCGCGCACCGGGGTTTCGAGGCTGTTGAGGCGGGCGCCCGCGCGGGGCCGCAGCGGGTCGGAGACGTCCCATAGGGAGACCACCCCGTCACTGTCCCCGGTGGCTAGGGTGGCCCCGTCCGGAGCGAATGCGACCGCCTGGATGCCCGTGCGGCTCTGTGTGTACAGCTCGGGCCGGGCAACCGGACGAGCGGGGTCCGAGACGTCCCACATCCGCACGTTGTCCTCGCCTGCGACGGCGATCGCCTGGCCGTCCCGGCTGAACGCCACGCGCTGCGGTGTTCCGGGAGTGCCGGGTGGCGCGGTGAGGGGGGCCGCCCGTCGGAGTCGCGCGGATTGGGACACGGTCCACAGCCGCAGCGTCGTTCTGTCCTCTTCCTGACGGTCCTCAGTGGCGATCAGGTCGCCGTGGGGGCTCGCCGCGATCGGGGCGCCGGTGAAGGTTCCGACCGTCCGCGGCCGCTGTACGTCCGAGACGTCCAGGACGGCGCCTCCCCTGTCCGTCATGGCGACCAGCCGCCCACCGGAGGCGAGGACGAGGGCGAGGATCCCCCGGTGGCCTGCCGCCGCGGTCGACACGGCCAGGGTGTGGGCCCGCCCGCCGTCCGTCACGTCCAGCAGCCGTACGGTGCCGTTCTCGCCGCCGAGCGCCAGCTCCCGGCCGTCCGGGCTGAAGGCGACGGCCGTCACCCGGCTCTGTCCGTGGGCCACGACGACCGGCTCGGCCGTGTCGTCGGCGGAGTTGAGCAGGCGGACGCGGTCGTCGGCCACGGCGAGAAGGCCCCGGCTGCTGAAGGCGGCGGCCTGCACTGGACCGCGCCCCGGGACGACGCGGGACATCGAGTGACTCTCGACGAGCGCTCCCACCGCCTCGGCCGTCGGCGCAAGGCGGTAGGCCTGCACCAGGAGCTGCCGCGCCAGATCCGGCTGACTGTCCCTCATGGACGTCGCCTCGGCGACGAGTTGCCGGGACTGCGCGACCAGGGTCTGGGCGCGCGCGTTGTTGCGCTGCTGATACGCGGTGATCCCGCCGGCCACGGCGAGGAGGAGCAGCGCGGTGAGCACGGCGACGGTGGCCTGCACCACGTGGCGGGTGCGGCGGCGCCGGCGTACGTGGGCGCCGATCAGTTCGTCCTTCGAGCGGCCGGTCAGCGGGGCGACGAACTCCGCGACGCACTCGATCAGACGCGGGTCCGAACCAGCCTGTTCCGGGCTGCGCAGCCAGCGCAGGTCGACCCAGCGGGGCTCCTGCTCGAAGGCCTGGGCTATCTCTTCTCGCGGCAGGGCGTCGGTCCGCAACCAGTCGAACGACGACTGCTCCGCGTTCCAGGCCAGCGTGCCGTCGGTCCAGCCGACGAGGAGGGTGTCCGCCGACCGGTGGGTGAGCCACCAGCGGATCTCCTGGCGCACCCACACGGACTCCGCGGCGGCGGGGCTCGCCATCACGACGAGCCACCGAGAACCGGTCAGTCCCTGCTCGATCTCCCGCCACAGGTGGGGACTTGCCCCGAGGTTCGTCTCATCGCGGAAGAGCTTCAGGCTCCTGGGCCGGTACCAGGGACGGTCGAATCCCTGCAGCACGTGTTGGAAGGCCTTCGCGATGTCCTTGTCCCAGGCGTGGCTGTAGGAGAGGAAGGCGTCGTAGGCGAACTCCCCGCTCCCGCTTGCCCTTCGCAGCCCGGGACTCACCTCCCCGCCCGTCCCATCAGCTCCCCCGCGTCCTTTCCGGATGGCGACCCGCCTTGTGGCGTAGGTATCGTGCCCAGGACAGGATGAGGAAAACGTCGCACGGATGGCGGGGCACGGGCCCGGCTCGCGCACGACGCCACGAGAACGGAGGACACCCGTGACCACTGCACTGCCGGCGGATGCCCTGGAGGGAACACGGATCGGCGTCTCCGTCGGAACGAGTGCTGACCTGCCCTCACTTGGCCTGGACGAGGCGCGGTTCCGCACGACCCTGGGCGAGCTGGTACGGCTCCTGCTCTCGGCGGGCGCCAGTCTGGCCTACGGCGGCAACCTGCGTCAGGACGGCTACACCGGCCTGCTCCTCAACCAGGTGCGCGAGGTAGCCCCGGCGTCCCGCCCTCTGCTTCACTGCCTCGCTTGGTACGAGCACAGGGCGGCACCGTTGTCCGAACTCGCCGCCCGGCTCAAGGAGTTCGCCCGCCACGGCGAACTGGTCTGCCTCAGCGTCGACGGCGAGCCGGTCGATCCCGCCGAAGGCCGGGGCGAGGAACCGGTGCCGGAATCCGACCCCGCGACCAGGGCTCGCGCACTCACCGGCATGCGCCGCCACCTGACAGGCCGGGTCGACGGTCAACTGCTGCTGGGCGGCAAGCGCGACGGGTTCCTCGGGTCCCTGCCGGGCCTGCTGGAGGAGGCGCTGCTGGCCCTGGAGGCGGGCCGACCCTGCTACCTCGCGGCCGGCTTCGGAGGAGTGACCGCCGACATCGCGAGGACGCTCGGCGTCGAGGCCGCCCCCGACGCGCCCCGAGCGCCGGACACCGCCTCACCCCACCTCGACCCGCGCCTCGTCGACGGACTGCGACGACTGCGGGCGCTCGTGGACGAGCCCGGACGGGCTGGCCACCTCCCCAGAGGTCTGACCAACGGCCTGACCGCACAGGAGAATCGCGTACTCACTGGCACCCGGTCGCCCCTGGAGATCGCCTCTCTGACAGCCGTTGGGGTCGAGCGACTGCGAGGGCGCGTCTGAACCGATAGGTTCCCCACTGACACAGTGTCCGGCGCGCGGTGTGGTGATCCCGGTGAGCAGGGATCCGACAACTCGAATCCCGTCTGACCGGGGGCGACGGCAAGGGGGAGCGGAAAAGTGACGTTACGTGGAGGGCGGCGGTCCTTCGCCACGGGGTTGCGCACGGTGGGGCGGACCGTGCTGGCCGTGGCGGGCGGCGGAGTCGCGGGCGTGGCCGCGTACTCGATCAGCCGGACGGGCGGTCAGTCGCTCTGCGTCGCGGTCGGCGGCATCGTCGGCCTCGTCGTGATCCTGGGTACCGATGTGTACCGCAGATCGGTCCAGCTGACCGAGGTACGGCTCGTCCTGCCGGGCAGCGAGATGACGTTCAAAGCGAACACGGACATGCGCAAGGCGGCTCTGCGCATGTTCTTCCAGGCCGCGACGCGCGTGGCGACGCGCCCGCTGGAGGACGGAAGCGGCAATCTGCGGGAGGCGCTCACGTCCCTGAAGACGCTGTTCGACATGTACCGCGAACCGCTGGAGTCGGGCAGCGCTCCACCGCCCCCGCACGAGGGCGACTCCGTCCACGAACTCGTCCTGGACATCCTCAACTTCGAGCTCGCGCCGTTCCTGGCGACCTGGCATCCCCGGCTGCATGCCTTCGAGGAGGCCAACCCCGGCGAGAGCGAGTCGGCGTGGCCGGACAACGCGGAGTTCCGGCAGGCCCTGCGTGAACTCCAGAGCAGCATGCGCCCCTACATCGTGGGCCTCGGCGAGATCGCGGGCATTCGCAACCCCGAGCACCACCTTCGCCGCTCCGGCTGGCCCACGACCCGCCGCGCGAACACGGTCCCCGGCCAGGGCACGCCGGCGAACCAGGGCACGCCCCCGAGCCCGACCAGCACCGCCTGACCGACCGGCATCCCGGCGCCCGAGGTCAGCGCCGCATGAGCAGGAACAGCCCGCAGCCTCCCCGTCGAACGTCCGGGTGCGACGCAGGAGGAACATCCTGGCCAGCAATTCTCACCCGTCTCTGACCTTCACCACGGCCGCTGCCTACATCCGTCCGCAAGCGTGACGGCCCCACCGGCAACCGACGGACGCCACGCAGCCACCATGTACGCCCCCGCACGCCCGAGGAGTGAGTACAGCTTGCGTACGAGTGGGCGTTGAATCCGATCTTGCTCGGTTCGTGATCACTCGATCGTGGTACTGATCGCGGTGCGGGCCACCTGCCGGTCATGTCCATGTCGAGATGCGGGGCGTGAAGAGAGAGCCGTACCTCAGCGACTTATCGGACGAGCAGTGGTTGTTGATCGAGCCGGTGATCACGGCCTGGAAGCAGGACCGGGTGGCCCGGTCGGCGACCGGCGATCCCGGGTCCTGCGACCTGCGGGAGGTCGTGAACGCGATCTTCTATCAGAACCGGACGGCTGCCTGTGGCGCCTCCTTCCGCATGACTTCCCGGCCTGGTCGGCGGTCTTGTACCACTTCGGGCTGTGGCGCGAGGACGGGCTTGACCAGAGGATTCAGGAGTGCGGGAGAGGGCTCGCCGCTTAGAGGACCCTTCCCTCGTGATCCTCGACACCCAGTCCGTGCGTGCGGCCGCCGGTGTCCCGAAGACCACGACGGGACTGGACGCCAACAAGAAGGTCTCGGGCCGCAAGCGGAGACTGGCCGTGGACGTACTGGGGTTGATCATCGGTGTCGTGGTGCTGGCCGCCTCCGCCCACGACAACACGGCCGGCGTCGCTCTGTTCGACCAGGCGGCCGAGCGGTGCGGGAACCGGATGGAGAAGGCCCTGGTGGACCAGGGCTTCAAGGACCAAGTTGTCATCCACGGCGCCCTGTTGGATATCGACTTCGAGGTCGTCCCCCGCAACCCCGCCGACCAGGGAAAAGGCTTCGTCCCGCAGCCGAAGCGGTGGATCGTGGAGCAGACCAACGGCACGTTGATGTTGCACCGGCGTCTCCGGCCCGACACTCTCGAGCTTGCCACGTGAACGTCATCGAGCTCCTGGCCGACCTTAAGGCCCAGCACGCCGAGACCGAGGCCAGAGCCGGTGAACTACGCGACCAGATCGAGCGCCTGACCGCCACTCTGGACGAGACCGAGGCAAGGCTCACGGATCTGGCCACCACCGCCAAGGCCATCGCCGAACTCGCGCCAGATGGAGGCGGCGAACCCGAACCCGCCGAGAAGTCCACCGCCTACCAGGCCACATCGTGAATGCCTTCAACCAGCACCCCGACCAGGAATTCCGAGCCCGTGAGCTGCACGAACTTCTCGGCATGCCCACCGACGAGGCATCGGTCAACGTCACCCGCGCTCGTCTCGGACGCCTCCTCCGCCAAGGCTTCCTAACCCAGCCCGCCGAGGACGCTACCAGGAACGGACTTAACGCCCACTCAGGTGTTCTCGGTTCGGATCATGCGCCGGAGACTTGCCCGGGAGGCGATGAGGTCGTCGTTGGTTTCGGCGAGTCCCCGCTCGAGATCTCGTTTTTCGTGTTGGAGCAGGGTGAGCTTGCTGTTCAGTTCCTGGTTTTCGGCTGTCAGCTCACCGATCCGTTTCGTGAGGTCAGTGGCCTGTAGCTGGTCGAGTTGTCGGCCGAGCTGGCGCTGCAAGACGTCCTTGAGGTCGGCGACCTGGCCGCGGAGTCGTTGGTTGTCGGCGCGAAGAACTTCCAGGTCAGTGCGGGTATTGAGAGCGCCGCCCGTCGATCGGGATCCGTCGCCTCTGGTTGCGGTGCGGGCCTGTTGGGTGCGGGCGGCTTCGATGTGCTCGCGGACGCCGGGCGCATAGACGAGCCAGTTCGAGACCCCTGCCGCCTTGGCGACTGCGGTGAAGGTGACCGGTTCGCCGCGGGTCAGGAGGGCATCGAGCGTGTGCAGGACCCGGGCACGTTTGTCACGGCTGTCTTTGCGGCGGGCCTCTCGAAGCACCTGGCCAGGGCTTCGTGTACTGGTCATGAGACGCCCTCGTCGCGGTTGATCACGGTGAGCGGGAGCAGAGTGCGGCCGTCGGCGGCGCGGGCCTTGCGTAGGATCCGTGCGGCTTCGTCGATCTCGGTCTGCTGGTCAGTGGGGAGCTCGGCGAGCTGCTTGTTCATCTTCTCGGCGACTTCGGTGTAGGCGTCGATCTGGTCGGTGAGGTTGCGGGTGACGAAGCCAGCCGCGTCCAGCGCGTGAGCGGTCTCCCGGTCGGTGCGCAGCTGGTGGAGGTGTTCTTCGATGGCGGGCAGGTAGGAGGGGTCGGGGCGATAGAAGCCGCAGCCAGCGCACTGGAAGCGCAACGGGCAGCTCTTGCCGCCGGCTTTGATGTTGGTCGGCTCGGTGCAGTTGCCGTAGGGCACGGCCACGGAGCGTGCCTGGTAGGCGGTCGACGAGGCCATGGGAGTTGGCTGTCCGGAGCGATCGACCACGTGCAGGCGCATGGTGGCCACGGCGGCGCGTTTTCGCTCCAGGGAGACCTTGTAGTAGCCCATGGTCGTGTCCACTGAACGGTGGTCCATCAAATCGCGGAGCACGTCGGGACGTACCCCCGCATCGGCGTGTCGTTGGGCGTACGAGTGCCGGAACGCGTACGGAAAGATGTCCTCAGTATCGAAGGGCAGCGGGGCACCGTCGCGATCGAGGCTTCCGGAGAGAAGCCTGGGCAGCGCGTCGACCCAGGCGCGGGTCGCCCGGGCCAGGTTTCCAGAGATCAGGTGGGGAACGCCCGTGTCGGCGGAGATCGCCGGGAACAGGTAGGTGCGGCTGTTCGGTGGGAGATTCAGCTGATCGCGACGCTGCGTCCAGCGCTGGATCGCGCCGGCGGTGTCGGTGGTGATCGGCAGGCGGCGTCGGTAGCGCTTCTTCTTATGGTTGTCCCAGATCAGAGTGACATCGTCGCCGTCGATCTCCAGGCAATTGGTCTTGAGTGAGCAGACCTCGATGGGCCGGCGTCCGGTGTCGCGGAGCACCACATACGTGGTCTGGAACATCAGCTGCACGTCGGCCGGCGCCATCTGGCCGTAAGAGAAGCCGGCACCAAGGGAGTTCACCTGCGCGTCGAGCTGGGCGATGACCGGTTCGGGGACGGCCTTGCCGGCCTCGTCGTCATCGCGTTCCTCTGCGGGGATCATGTGGGACGGGTGGCGGGCGAACCCGCCGGCCAGTTCCTCCAGCAGCCCGGCCTTGCGGCCGAAGTCCAACAGATGGAAGAACTTCGTCAGTTGGTAGCGGCGATGAGTGTCGGCGTAGCGTTCGCCGTCCGGTTTGCGGGCGTCTTTGAACGCCTCGACCACTGCGTCCATGTCGGCGAACGTCAGGGCGGCCGGGTTATGCCCGCCGCCTGGGCGCGACTGCAGCGCCACCGAGGCCCGCAAGCAGGAGTCCAGGGTGCGGCGCAGTAGGAACGTGTCCGGGTCCATGGCCCGCGCCCACCCCAACGCCGCGCGACGCAACCACGGCTGGGTGATCTTCGTGAAGTCGATCGTGCCCTGGTTGTAGCGAAGTCCGGAGCGGCTATATCGCGAGGCCAGCTTGGCACTGACCGCGTCCCACACCTCGCCGTCGCGCGGGCCGCGTCCGAGTGCTTGCTCGTATCCGGCGCGGGCGTGCCGAAAGAACTCCTTCACGTGCGCACGGGTGTTGTTCGACGCCCGCTCCACGAGCACCAAGGCGTCCGCCCGGTCAATGAGCAGCAGGCTCGTAGCACCAGTGAAAGTCCGCATCATGTGACGCACACATTGGGTGTCCAGCTTCGCGCCGCGCGCGTCCCGCTGCTGCAGGGCGTAGAGGAACTCCAAGCGCATCAACTCGCCCAAAGGGCGCAGCGAGAACTGGTGCTGCAACAGAAACGGGATCTGTTCATGCGCCCAAGAGGCCGCATCGGCCCCTGCCTCTCCGCGCTTGGTGGCCGCGGTTCGAGCCCGGCGGTGGTACGCGCACAGAACCCGCCGCGGGGCCACCGCGCTGACACACCCCGGCACTGCACAGTCGGGCACCTGGTCCTCGATATGAACTCCGGACGCCGCTACCCAAGCCGTCAACTCTGCGACGGAGAAGGCCGGTCGCCCGGAGTGCTCGCGCCAGCCCCCGTAGTGATCGATGCAAAGTCCCCGCGCGGAGGCCGGGTAGCCGCAACGTCGCTCCGCGTGCTGGACCGCGCAGCGGGCGGGACCCTGCCCGCTGGCAACCGCCAGGCGCGGCGGAACATAGCTTGCGGCGAACGCCTCGGCCGAGCAGCCGTCGGCCTTCATCTGCTTGATGCACTTGGCACAAAAGCTGTTGGTGTGCACCACCGTGGAACAGGCCAGGGTCTTGCAGGAATATGCGCGGGTACGCGGGTTGTCCACATCTCCGGTGAACAGCAGCGTCTGCCCGTCCCACTCGCCAGGCCGCCAGTCGGCCTCAATGACGGTGCCCAGCCAGCTTTTCCACGCCTGCAGGTCGATGCCCTCCGGACCGGTTGCGCCCGGCTCCGGGACGACGGCCAGCGTCATGCGTGAACCTCCCGCCCGGCTGCGACCCGAGTGACGGCTTCCCGAAGCTCGTCATCACCGGCGTGCAGATACACATCCAGCGACGACGCCGAAGCATGACCCAGCAACCGCTGCACCACATCGCGGTCGATGCCCGCACGGATCCAGCGCGTGGCCGCGGAGTGCCGCAGCATGTGCGGACGAGCCTCAAACCCCACTCTCCGCGCAAGCCGGTCGAACATGTCCTTCGCGGCCACATACGTCATCGGCTGGCCCCGCCGTCCCGCATACAGGTTCACGAACACGCCGTCGCTGTCTATCTGGCCCGGCAACTGCGCGGCCCTCTCATGCAGGTACTCCGCATACCCGTCGACCAGGTCGTCGGTCACCGGAATCCACCGTGAGAACCGTGACTTGGCCAGGGCCCCGTTCGCGTTCAGCCTGCGCCGCACGTGCACGTGCGGTCCTGCCACCTGGCAGCCCAGCAACTCGGAGTTCGATAGCAGGTGCATGTCCTGCCGGTGCAACCCCAACGCCTCACCGATCCGCATCCCGGTGCAGGCCAGCAGAGACACCAAGAAGCGGTCCCGGCCCCGAATGGCGGCCGCCCGAAGCTGCTCGATCTGCTCGTCGGACAACCACCGCGGAGCTTCCACCGAGGCGGAGTACTTCAGCATCCGTGCCCGGACGTTGCGGAACTGGCCCTGTTCTCCTGGGTCGAATCCCGATGGCAGATATGCCAGATACCGCGGCTCCGTCAACGACGCCGCCACCTCGGCTGGCACCCAGGGTCATTGCATGATCGAGATCTGTCTGGGTTCGTCACGTGAGACCGAGGGCTCGTAGGGGCCGGTGGTAGTCGCGGCCGGTGTGGCGGAG
>NZ_JBICXE010000025.1:0-147441 GCF_043200155.1 Streptomyces sp. NPDC048473 | reverse complement strand
CTCTCCCAGGCCCCTTACCGCACAACGGACATGACGCCACGTCACTCACGAGACCGGCGAACCGGACCAATCCCAATCACGCAATGCCCCTGGCCCCGGCCCCCCGCTCGGTGCCCGGAAGAGGGGGGCGTCATGAACGGACGGTGGTCCGTACGGGCCGCGGCACTGGCCCTCGCGCCACTGCTGGCTGCGTGCAGCGCCCAGCCGGCCCCCGATACGGGGAGCAGCGGCCGGGACGGCGACGCGCCCACGCACACCTCGTCCCCCTCCGCCGCCGGACCGGGCGCCCGACCCCTGCCCGACGGCGTTTCGTTCACCCAGTCGGTCCGGACGCTGGACGACGGCGCTCCGGTACGGATGAGCGTGCTGACGGTGGCTCAGGACGCACCCGTGGACATCGAGGGGGTGCACGGCGGCTCGGTCGCATCGACCGGCACAGTCCGTGAGCTGGCACGCCGGGCGGGTGCGGTAGCGGCGGTCAACGGCACCTTCTTCGACTCGGACTCCGACCGCTACAAGGGCGATCCGCTAGGTCTCTACGTATCGGGCGGCACGCTGCTGAGCGAGTCCGCGGGCGGCCGTACCGCACTGATCCTTCCGGGCCCCGGAGAGCGCCCCCGCATCACCGAGCTGCGCTCCGCCACGTACGTCACCTCGTCCGACGGCGCACGCGCGGCCGTGGACGGTACCGACCGGGTACCCGGCCGGATAGTCGGCTGCGGGGGAGTGGGCCGCGACCGGCTCGCAGACACCGGCGCGCCGACCACGGCCCCGCTCCCCGGGCGGATCTGCGAGGACCCCGACGAGATCGTCGACTTCCCCGCGCAGTGGGGCACGGCGACCCCGTACGCGGGCGGACGCAGCTTCGAGGCGGTCCTCGACTCCCGGTCCACGGTGACGGGCGTACGCAGCCCCGCAGGAGGTGCGGTGCCGGACGGCGGCCGGACGCTCGTGGGCATCGGCTCCGGGGCCGACTGGCTGCGTGTGCACGCACGGCCGGGCCGGAGCCTCACCGTGTCATCCGTTCTGACCGATGCGCTCGGGGCACGCGTCCAGGGAGACCGGGCCTCGGTCTTCGGGGCGGGTCCGGCGCTGGTCCGTTCCGGCCGGACCTGGATCAACGCCGCAGCGAACGGCGTCTCCGAAGGGGCGGTGCGCACCCGCTCACCCCGTACCGTCGCCGGGGTCCGTGCGGACGGCACACTTCTCCTCGTCGTGTTCGACGGGCGCAGGCCGGGCGTCAGCGAAGGCGTGACCCTGCCCGAGGCGGCAAAGTACCTGGTCTCCCTCGGCGCGGTCGAGGCGCTGAACCTCGACGGCGGGGGTTCGAGCACGATCGTGGTCCGGGACCGGGTGCGCAACAGCCCGTCGGACCCGGGCCGGACCGACGACCGGCGCCAGCGGAAGGTCTCGAACGCCATCGCGGTCATCCCCCGGATGGACCGCTGAGCATCTCGCGACACGGCGAACGGGCCGTACGGAGAGGTCTCCGTACGGCCCGTTCGTCGTGTCAGCGAAGGAAGTTACGCCGGAACGCTCGCCACGCCCTGCGCCAGGAACTTCTTGCCGTTCACCCGCTCCGAGACGCCCTCACGGTCCAGGTACGGCGTGATGCCGCCCAGGTGGAAGGGCCAGCCCGCGCCGGTGATCAGGCAGAGGTCGATGTCCTGGGCCTCGGCGACGACGCCCTCGTCCAGCATCAGACCGATCTCCTGCGCGACCGCGTCCAGGACGCGGTCGCGGACCTGCTCCTCGGACAGGACGACATCGCCCTGCTTGAGGAGTGCGGCGACCTCCGGGTCCAGCTCCGGCTTGGCAGGATTCTCGGCGGAGTACACGTAGAAACCGCGCTTGCCGGCCTTGACGACCGCGGCCAGGTTCTCGGAGACGGTGAACCGGTCCGGGAAGGCACGGTTCAGGGTCTCGGAGACATGCAGACCGATGGCGGGGCCGACCAGCTCCAGGAGCACCAGCGGCGACATCGGCAGACCGAGCGGCTCGATGGCCTTCTCGGCGACCTCGACCGAGGTGCCCTCGTCGATGACGTTCTGGATCTCGCCCATGAAGCGGGTGAGGATGCGGTTGACGACGAACGCCGGGGCGTCCTTCACCAGCACCGCGGTCTTCTTCAGCTTCCGCGCGACACCGAACGCCGTGGCCAGCGAGGCGTCGTCGGTCTGCTCGCCGCGCACGATCTCCAGCAGGGGGAGGATCGCGACCGGGTTGAAGAAGTGGAAGCCGACGACCCGCTCGGGGTGCTGCAGCTTCGACGCCATCTCGGTGACCGAGAGGGACGAGGTGTTGGTGGCGAGGATCGCGTGCGCCGGGGCGACCGCCTCGACCTCCGCGAACACCTGCTGCTTGACGCCGATCTCCTCGAAGACGGCCTCGATGATGAAGTCGGCGTCGGAGAAGCCCTCGGCCTTGTCCAGCACACCGGAGACCAGGGCCTTGAGGCGGTTGGCCTTGTCCTGGTTGATGCGGCCCTTGCCCAGCAGCTTCTCGATCTCGGTGTGGACGTAGCCCACACCCTTGTCGACGCGCTCCTGGTCGATGTCGGTCAGCACGACCGGCACCTCCAGGCGGCGGAGGAACAGCAGGGCGAGCTGGCTGGCCATCAGACCGGCGCCGACGACGCCGACCTTCGTGACCGGACGGGCCAGGGCCTTGTCCGGAGCACCGGCCGGGCGCTTGGCGCGCTTCTGGACCAGGTTGAAGGCGTAGATCCCGGAGCGCAGCTCGCCGCCCATGATCAGGTCCGCGAGGGCCTGGTCCTCGGCGTCGAAGCCGGCGCTCAGGTCGCCGTCCTTCGCCGCGGCGATGATGTCCAGCGCGCGGTACGCGGCCGGGGCGGCGCCGTGCACCTTGGAGTCGGCGACGGCCTTGCCACGGGCGACGGCCTGGTCCCAGGCGTCACCGCGGTCGACCTCGGGGCGCTCCACCGTGAGCGTGCCGTTCAGCACGTTCGCGGTCCAGATCAGCGACTGCTCCAGGAAGTCCGCGCCCTCGAAGAGGGCGTCGGCGATCCCGAGCTCGAAGACCTGCTTGCCCTTGAGCTGGCGGTTCTGGTTCAGCGAGTTCTCGATGATGACGGAGACCGCGCGGTCGGCGCCGATCAGGTTCGGCAGCAGTGCGCAGCCGCCCCAGCCGGGGACGAGACCGAGGAAGACCTCGGGCAGCGAGAACGCGGGCAGCGCCTTGGAGACGGTGCGGTACGAGCAGTGCAGACCGACCTCGACACCGCCGCCCATCGCCGCGCCGTTGTAGTACGCGAACGTCGGGACCGCGAGGCCGGAGAGGCGGCGGAAGACGTCGTGGCCGCCCTTGCCGATGGCCAGCGCGTCCTCGTGGTTCTTCAGCAGCTCGACGCCCTTGAGGTCGGCGCCGACCGCGAAGATGAACGGCTTGCCGGTGATGCCGATACCGGTGATCGCACCCTCGGCGGCCTCCTTCTCGACCTGGTCGACGGCGGCGTTCAGGTTCGCCAGCGACTGCGGTCCGAAGGTGGTCGGCTTGGTGTGGTCCAGGCCGTTGTCCAGCGTGATGAGGGCGAACCTGCCCGCGCCCGCAGGCAGGTCGAGGTGGCGCACGTGCGCCTGCGTGACGACCTCGCCGGGGAACAGCTCGGCTGCGCCCTTCAGAAGCTCAGTGGTGGAGCTCACTTGTTGCCTCCGTCGGCCTTGTCGAAGTGCGGGTTCTCCCAGACGACCGTCGCGCCCATGCCGAAGCCGACGCACATGGTGGTCAGGCCGTAGCGGACCTCCGGCTGCTCCTCGAACTGGCGGGCCAGCTGCGTCATCAGACGTACGCCGGAGGAGGCGAGCGGGTGACCGTAGGCGATGGCGCCGCCGTACTGGTTGACGCGCGCGTCGTCGTCGGCGATGCCGTAGTGCTCCAGGAACGCGAGCACCTGCACAGCGAACGCCTCGTTGATCTCGAAGAGACCGATGTCCGAGATGGACAGGCCGGCCTTCGACAGGGCCTTCTCCGTCGCCGGGATCGGGCCGTAGCCCATGACCTCCGGCTCGACGCCCGCGAAGGCGTAGGAGACGAGGCGCATCTTGACCGGGAGGCCCAGCTCGCGGGCGACGTCCTCGGCGGCGAGCAGCGAAGCGGTGGCGCCGTCGTTGAGACCCGCGGCGTTACCGGCGGTGACCCGGCCGTGGGCACGGAACGGGGTCTTCAGACCTGCGAGGGACTCCAGGGTCGTACCCGGGCGCATCGGCTCGTCGGCGGTGACCAGGCCCCAGCCCGTCTCGCCCGCCTCGGCGTTGGTACGGCGCACGGAGATCGGCACCAGGTCCTGCTGGATCTTGCCGTTGGCGTACGCCTTGGCGGCCTTCTCCTGTGAGCGCACCGCGTACTCGTCGGCGCGCTGCTTGGTGATCGTGGGGTACCTGTCGTGCAGATTCTCCGCGGTCATGCCCATGAACAGGGCGGACTCGTCGACCAGCTTCTCCGATACGAAGCGCGGGTTCGGGTCCACGCCCTCGCCCATCGGGTGGCGGCCCATGTGCTCGACACCACCGGCGACGACGACGTCGTACGCGCCGAAGGCGATGGAGCCGGCCGTCGAGGTGACGGCGGTCAGGGCGCCCGCACACATGCGGTCGATGGAGTATCCGGGGACGGACTGCGGCAGACCGGCCAGGATTCCGGCGGTACGGCCCAGCGTCAGACCCTGGTCACCGATCTGAGTGGTCGCGGCGATGGCGACCTCGTCGATCTTCGCGGGGTCCAGGTCCGGGTTGCGGCGCAGCAGCTCCCGGATGGCCTTCACGACGAGATCGTCGGCGCGGGTCTCGTGGTAGATGCCCTTCGGGCCCGCTTTGCCGAACGGGGTGCGGACGCCGTCGACGAAGACGACGTCCCGGATGGTACGAGGCACGGTGGCTCTCCTCCAGGGTGCGGGATGGCACTGCTGCGGGGCACGCCCAAAGGCGCGCCGCTCCCCTCATGCTACTTGCGGGTAACCAGACTGCCCAGCCCTTGTGGCGGGAGCGGCGAAGGTCACATGCGGGTGGGGGAGGTCGCGAGGGCGTTTCGTCCTCAAGCGCCGGACGGGCTGGGTGTGCCCTCAAGCGCCGGACGGGCTGGGTGTGCCCTCAAGCGCCGGGCGGGCTTGAAAGGTGCCCCCGGACGCCGGACGAGCTGAAGTGCCGCATACCGGGTGCGTCACGAGCGGATTGCCGGACCTGTCGGAAACGTCGGTTGCCCGGACGGG
Source organism: Streptomyces sp. NPDC048473 (assembly GCF_043200155.1). Taxonomy (NCBI): domain Bacteria; kingdom Bacillati; phylum Actinomycetota; class Actinomycetes; order Kitasatosporales; family Streptomycetaceae; genus Streptomyces; species Streptomyces sp. NPDC048473. The sequence goes on along the minus strand of NZ_JBICXE010000025.1, from coordinate 142,217 downwards.
CCGCAGATCCGGCCAGGCTGCACCGGAAACGGCAATCGCCGGAGCGGGCGGTGAAAACAGCCCGTCCGGCGATCGAGGACAGAGCGCGGCCGAGGGCCGCGGAACCTGGCGTGATTACGACCCTCGATGGCGAACCCTCAGGCCGCCGACACGAGCGCCCGGACCAGTAGCGGGGTCACCTGTTCGATCTGCCAGCGCCGCGCCCCGTACCCGGTGAGCGCGGACTCGATCGCGTCCGCGGTCGGATTCTTCGGCGGCTCCCAGCAGACCCGGCGCACCGTGTCCGGGGTGATCAGGTTCTCCTGCGGCATGTGGAGCCGCTCGGCGAGCTCCGACACTGCGGCGCGGGCGGCCGAGAGCCGGGCCGCTGCCGCCGGGTCCTTGTCCGCCCAGGCACGCGGCGGCGGCGGACCGGCGAGGGCCGGGCCGGGCTGAGGGAGCTCGGCGTCCGGCAGAGCCTTGGCCCGGTCGATGGCCGCCTGCCACTGCTCGAGCTGCCGCCGCCCCATGCGGTGGCCGAACCCGGGCAGTGCAGTCAGCGCCTGCGTGTTCGGCGGGAGCGCGAGCGCCGCCTCGACGATCGCGGCGTCCCCCAGCACCTTGCCGGGGGAGATGTCCCGGCGCCGGGCGACCTGGTCACGGGCGGTCCACAGCTCCCGGACCACCGCCATCTGACGGCGGCGGCGGACCTTGTGCATGCCGGAGGTGCGGCGCCACGGGTCCTTGCGCGGGGGAGCGGGCGGCGCCGAGGCGATCGCGTCGAACTCCTCGCGCGCCCACTCCAGCTTGCCCTGCTGGTCGAGCTCGTCCTCCAGGGCGTTGCGCAGATCGATCAGCAGCTCGACATCGAGCGCCGCGTAGCGCAGCCAGGGGTCGGGCAGCGGACGGGTGGACCAGTCGACGGCGGAGTGGCCCTTCTCCAGCGAGTATCCGAGCACGCTCTCGACCATGGCGCCGAGGCCGACCCGCGGGAAACCGGCCAGCCGTCCGGCCAGCTCCGTGTCGAAGAGCCCGGTGGGAGCCATCCCTATTTCGCGCAGACAGGGCAGGTCCTGAGTGGCGGCGTGCAGGATCCACTCGCTGCCGCTCAGAACGTCGCCGAGCCCCGACAGGTCGGGGCAGCCGACCGGGTCGATCAGTGCGCTGCCCGCGCCGTCGCGGCGCAGCTGTACGAGATAGGCGCGCTGGCCGTAGCGGTAGCCGGAGGCGCGCTCGGCATCGACGGCCACGGGGCCGGAGCCCGCGGCGAAGGCGGCGATCACCCGGGCCAGGGCGTCGTCGGATGCCACCACCGGGGGAATGCCCTCTCGAGGTTCGAGCAAGGGGATCGGCGCCGGGGCGACGTCGTCCGGGGGAGCGCCCCCGGTGGTTCGCAGTGAAGTGTCTGCTGCGGTCTCTTGGGCGTCGGTCACGTGTCAAGGGTATCTGTGTATGTACGGCGCCCGTCGACGGAACGTTCCGTCGACGGGCGCCGATGAATGTAAACCAGCCGGTCCGTATGGCTGTGTGTACCTGCGGGGGTGTGGGAGTCAGTGGATGATGCCCGTTCGCAGGGCGACGGCGACCATTCCTGCGCGGTCTCCGGTGCCGAGCTTGCGGGCGATTCGGGCGAGGTGGCTCTTGACGGTCAGGGCGGACAGGCCCATGGAGACACCGATGGCCTTGTTGGACTGGCCTTCGGCGACCAGCCGGAGGACCTCGACCTCGCGGCCGGACAGTTCGCGGTAGCCGCCCGGGTGGCTCGGGGTGCCGGGGGGCCGGCGGTGCATACGGGCGGCATTGGCGCCGATGGGAGCGACGCCGGGACGGGTGGGGTGGCCGATATTGGTTCGGGTGCCGGTGACGACGTAGCCCTTCACGCCGCCCGCGAGGGCGTTGCGTACGGCGCCGATGTCATCGGCGGCGGAGAGGGCGAGGCCGTTCGGCCAGCCGGCGGCTCGGGTCTCGGACAACAGGGTCAGCCCGGAACCGTCGGGCAGGTGGACGTCGGCTACGCAGATGTCGCGTGGATTGCCGACGCGGGGGCGGGCCTCCGCGATGGACGACGCCTCGATGACGTCACGTACTCCGAGTGCCCACAGATGGCGGGTGACGGTGGAACGGACGCGCGGGTCGGCCACGACGACCATGGCCGTCGGCTTGTTCGGGCGGTAGGCGACCAGGCTTGCGGGCTGCTCTAGGAGAACGGACACCAGGCCTCCTGGGGAGTGGCGGGACGGGCCGGCTCGGGGATGAAGCCGGGGCGAACCGTGCTTGAAGGGTCATTGACCTCTTCGGCAGCAGACCCGTCCTCCTTTAGAGGAAGATCACTATTTGGTGAGTAACAATTCGGGCAAATCGGACATGCGATCGATTGTACGAAAAAAATGCCGGTAACTCCGCGACAGTTGTGACGCAGTGTTACCGACAGGGGGAAAGGTTAAGGGCAGATTCAGGACAGATTCAGGAAACCTGGGGGCCGCGCCGCTGGGGGAGTGTCACCACCGCCGCATCGGCGGCGCCCGACGGTGGCAGGCCGGCGATCTGACACAGCAGATCGCCCCACGCCATCAGATGCGCCGCCGTGTCCGGCACCCCGCCACGGCCCTCGCGCGGTGTCCACGACGCCCGGATCTCGATCTGCGTCGCCGGGCGCCTCGTGGCCAGCGCACCGAAGTAGTGCGACCCCGCCCGGGTCACCGTGCCGCCCGCCTCCCCGTACGACAGACCGCGCGCCTCCAGCGCACCGGTCAGCCACGACCAGCACACCTCCGGCAGCAGCGGATCGGAAGCCATCTCCGGCTCCAGCTCGGCCCGTACCAGCGTCACCAGGCGGAAGGTGCCGTGCCAGGCCTCGTGCCCGGCCGGATCGTGGAGCAGTACGAGGCGGCCGTCGGCGAGATCGTCCTCGCCGTCCACGACCGCGGCCTCCAACGCGTACGCGTACGGAGCGAGCCGCTTGGGCGGCCGGGTCGGCTCCACCTCCAGCTCGGGGCGTAGCCGCGCCGAGCGCAACGCGTCCACCGCCGACCGGAACGCGGGCGGGACGGAACCACCCTCCGCGCTGTCCTTGCTGTCAGCGCCATCGGATTGATCGGAGAACTGTCCCTGAGCCGGAGCCATGCGGGGAAGAGTAGGCGGAACCGGAGCCTCGCGCAGGGAGGGACACCCGGGCGGGCCCGGCTGCTTACGGCTTCGTGCGAAGATTCTCGGTGTGAGTGCCAACGATCGCCCCATGGGCCAGCAGACGAAGACATCCGCCACCCATGAGTCGGCGTTCCTGAAGGCATGCCGGCGCGAGCCCGTGCCGCACACGCCGGTCTGGTTCATGCGCCAGGCAGGGCGTTCGCTGCCGGAGTACCTGAAGGTGCGCGAAGGCATCCCGATGCTCGACTCCTGCATGATGCCGGAGCTGGTCGCGGAGATCACGATGCAGCCCGTCCGCCGCCACAAGGTCGACGCAGCGATCTACTTCAGCGACATCGTCGTACCGCTCAAGGCCATCGGGATCGACCTCGACATCAAGCCCGGCGTCGGCCCGGTCATCGCCGATCCCATCCGCACCCGCGCCGATCTGGCCCGGCTGCGCGACCTCACGCCCGAGGACGTCAGCTACGTCACCGAGGCCATCGGCCTGCTCACCGCCGAACTGGGCTCCACCCCCCTCATCGGCTTCGCAGGCGCGCCGTTCACCCTCGCGAGCTACCTCGTGGAGGGCGGCCCGTCCCGCAACCACGAGCACACCAAGGCCCTGATGTACGGCGACCCGCAGCTCTGGGCGGATCTGCTCGACCGGCTCGCCGAGATCACCGGTGCCTTCCTCAAGGTCCAGATCGAGGCCGGTGCCTCGGCCGTCCAGCTCTTCGACTCCTGGGTGGGCGCGCTGGCCCCCGCCGACTACCGGCGTTCGGTGCTCCCCGCCTCGGTAAAGGTCTTCGAGGCCGTCGCCCCGTACGGGGTCCCGCGCATCCACTTCGGTGTCGGTACCGGCGAACTCCTCGGCCTGATGGGCGAGGCGGGCGCGGATGTCGTCGGCGTCGACTGGCGGGTTCCGATGGACGAGGCCGCGCGCCGGGTCGGCCCCGGCAAGGCGCTCCAGGGCAACCTCGACCCCGCGGTGCTGTTCGCGCCGACGGCGACGGTGCAGGAGAAGACCCAGGAGGTGCTGGACGCTGCCGCCGGTCTTGAGGGCCACGTCTTCAACCTGGGCCACGGCGTGATGCCGTCGATGGACCCCGACGCGCTGACACGGCTCGTGGAGTACGTACACGAACGGACCGCGCGCTGAGGGGACCGGACCGCCGGGCACCGCGCACTCAGGCGGTGCCCGCCCGCCGCAGGGCCGTCACCGCCTTGCGGGCCGCCACCAGAACCGGGTCCCAGACCGGTGAGAACGGCGGGGCGTAGCCGAGGTCCAGAGCAGTCATCTGGTCCACCGTCATCCCGGCCGTGAGCGCCACGGCCGCGATGTCCACGCGCTTGGCCGCCCCGTCCCGGCCCACGATCTGCACACCGAGCAGCCGCCCCGTGCGGTACTCCGCGAGCATTTTCACCGTCATGGGCTGCGCCCCCGGGTAGTAGCCCGCCCGGCCCGTCGACTCGATCGTCGCCGTGACGAACCGCAGGCCCACCGCGCGGGCGTCCTTCTCGCGCAGCCCGGTGCGGGCGATCTCCAGGTCGCACACCTTGCTCACCGCAGTGCCCACCACCCCGGGGAACGTCCCGTAGCCGCCGCCCACATTGGCCCCGATGATCTGGCCGTGCTTGTTGGCATGGGTGCCCAGCGCGATATGGCGCGTACGGCCCGCCACCAGGTCGAGGACCTCGACGCAGTCGCCGCCCGCCCAGATGTTGTCGTGCCCGACGACCCGCATCGACAGATCGGTGAGCAGACCGCTGTGCGGGCCCAGCGGGAGGCCGACGGCGCGCGCCAGCGTTGTCTCCGGCTCCACACCGATACCGAGCACCACCACGTCCGCCGGATAGGAGGCGTCGCCCGCGGCGACCGCGCAGACCCGGCCGTCCGGGCCGGTGCGGATCGCGGTGACCTCGGCCCGGTTGACCGTGGTGATGCCCAGACCGTCCATCGCGTCGTGGACCAGCCGCCCCATGTCGGGGTCGAGCGTCGCCATCGGCTGCTCGCCGCGGTTGAGCACGGTCACCTCGAAACCGTGCTTCAGCATCGCCTCCGCCATCTCGACGCCGATGTAGCCCGCCCCGACGACGACCGCCCGCCTGCGCCCCGGCGCCACCCGGTCCAGCGACTCCAGCAGCGCCTGCCCGTCGTCCAGCGTCTGCACCCCGTGCACCCCGGGCGCGTCCATGCCGGGCAGCGCCGGTCGCACCGGCCGGGCCCCCGTCGCGATCACCAGCTTGTCGAAGTCCGTCCAGTACGTCTCACCGGTCTCCCGGTCCAGGGCCCGCACCCGCTGCCCGGCCACATCGATCTCCGTGACCTCGGTGCGCATCCGCAGGTCGATGTCGCGGGCCCGGTGCTCCTTCGGTGTACGGGCGATGAGGTCGTCCCGCTCCGCGACGTCACCACCGACCCAGTACGGGATGCCGCAGGCGGAGTACGAGGTGAAATGGCCCCGCTCGAAAGCGACGATGCTCAGCTCGTCGGGGCCCTTGAGCCTGCGGGCCTGTGACGCGGCGGACATGCCCGCCGCGTCACCTCCGATGACCACCAGTCGCTCCGCTGTCATGCCTGGTCCCTTCGACACCGAGTCCGAAGGGACCACGCTACGACGCCGGGGGTGTGGACGAGGACTCGGACTGCTCGGGCGTCCGCGGCGCACGGCGTCCGGGCAGGCGGCCCAGCAGCAGCAGCCGCCACAGCAGCAGGAGTACGGCGACCGCGGCCAGGAACGGGGCCGCGGCGCCCACCGCCATCGCGAGCCACCGCAGCATCGTGACGAACGCGTGCCAGCCGCCGCCCACCGCGTCCAGGAAACCGGGGTCGTCGTCGCTGTCCTTCGCCACCGTCTCCGGCTCGGAGAGGTCGAGGGTGATCGTGGCGAGCGTGGTGCGGTCCTTCAGCGACTCCTGCTGGGAGAGCAGCGACTCCAAGGACGCCTGACGGCTGCTCAGCTCACCTTCCAGTGCGACCACATCGGTGAGCTTCTCGGCCCGGTCCATCAGCTTGCGCACCCGTGCCACACTCGCCCGCTGGGTGGCGATCCGGCTCTCCACGTCGACCACCTGGTCGGTGACGTCCTTCGCGGACGACGTGCGTGACAACAGCTTCCCGGCGCCCGCGAGATCCCGCAGCGCCGCGTCGTACTCGCCCTGCGGAACGCGCAGCACGATATGTGAAATTTCATGCGTGTCGTCGACCCGTTCCGTCTCTTCGCGGGCCACCAGACCGCCCGAACTCTCCGCGACCGAGCGGGCGGCTGAGGCGGCCTTCGGCACGCTCTTCACCTCCACGGAGAGCGTGGCGGTACGGATGACATGGGTGCCGGCGGGCAGGGCGTCGGGCTTCTTCGGCAGCGCCGACGAACCGTCGGCTGCCTGCGCACCCTGCGCCGACTTCTCGGCTGAGGAGTCGGCAGCGCCCTGCTGCAGCGGGGCGACCGCCTTCTTGTTGTCCCCGGAACTCGCGTCGCTCGCACTGTCGCCGGCGCCGCAGCCGCTCAGCGCGAGGAGGCCGGCCAGGAGCCCGGCGGCCAGCACCGTGCGCGAACGACGGACGGATGAACGGCCAGGATGCCGGTCTGTCTGCATAACTGCTCTCCCGGGGCGGGTGGTTGATGGTGCCGGTTCGACGTGCGGGGCGGGGGTGCGGGTTGCCTGATACCGGTTTCGAAGCGGTCACGTTCAGGACTCGGAAGAGGTTTGAGAGAGTGGAGGCATGCAGCGTTCAATAAACCGCGCGGACACAGGCACGGGTCATGTCGTCGTCATCGGCGGTGGCATCGCCGGTCTCGCCGCCGCCCACCGGCTCCTCGGGGCAGGGCTGCGGGTCACCCTCCTCGAGGCCACCGACCGGCTCGGCGGCAAGCTCATGACCGGTGAGATCGCCGGTACCCGGGTCGACCTGGGCGCCGAGTCGATGCTCGCCCGGCGCCCGGAAGCGGTCGCCCTGGCACGTGCAGTCGGGCTCGGCGACCGCCTCCAGCCGCCCGCCACCGCCACCGCATCGGTCTGGACGCGCGACGCCCTGCGGCCCATGCCCAAGGGCCATGTGATGGGTGTACCGGGCGACCCGGCGGCGCTCAGCGGGGTGCTCTCCCCGGAGGGCCTCGCGCGCATCGCGCAGGAGCGCGACCTCACCCCGACCGCCGTCGGCGACGATGTCGCGGTCGGTGCGTACGTCGCCGACCGGCTGGGCCGCGAGGTCGTCGACCGGCTCGTGGAACCGCTGCTCGGCGGCGTGTACGCGGGCGACGCCTACCGGATCTCGATGCGCGCCGCCGTACCGCAGCTCTTCGAGGTGGTGCGGGAGGGCGGCTCGCTGCTCGACGGTGTGCGGCGCATCCAGGAGCGGGCCGCCGCCCGGCAGCAGACCGGACCGGTCTTCCAGGGTATCGACGGCGGCATCGGCACCCTGCCGTACGCGGTCGCCGACGCCGTACGCGCGGGCGGCGGGGAGATCCTGACCGCCACCCCCGTCCTCGGCCTGACCCGTACCACCGACGGCTGGGACGTCCGCACGGACACCCGGGTGATCACCGCCGACGGCATCGTGCTGGCCGCCCCCGCCTGGTCCGCCTCCACCCTGCTCGCCGCCGAGTCCCCGGCCGCCTCCGCCGAGCTCGCCGGTGTCGAGTACGCGTCGATGGCGCTCGTCACCATGGCATTCCGCCGCTCCGACGTGGCCACCACCGGCGCACTCGACGGGCGCTCCGGCTTCCTCGTACCGCCGGTCGACGGCCGCACCATCAAGGCCTCCACCTTCTCCACCCACAAGTGGAACTGGGTCGCCGACTCCGCCCCCGACCTGTTCGTCCTGCGCACCTCCGTCGGCCGGTACGGCGAGGAGGACCACCTGCACCGCGAGGACAGCGAGCTGGTGGACGTATCGCTGCGCGACCTCGCCGAGGCGACCGGCCTTGCCGCGAAGCCCGTGGACACCGAGGTCACCCGGTGGATCGGCGGACTGCCCCAGTACCCCGTGGGCCATCTCTCCCGGGTCGCCCGGATCCGCGACGAGGTCGCCAAGCTGCCCGGCCTGCGGGTCTGCGGAGCGGTCTATGACGGGGTCGGCATTCCGGCGTGCATCGCGAGCGCCCACCGTGCCGCGGACGAGATCGCCCACGACCTCACCGGCGGGTCAGGGGAAGAGATCATCGCCACGTCGACCCTGGTTCAGGGCACACGGAGCGAGGCGGGACAATAGCCGTATGAGTGCGCCTGAGAAGATCCCCAACGCCGGCAAGAAGGCCAAGGACCTCAACGAGGTCATCCGCTACACGCTGTGGTCCGTCTTCAAGCTGCGCGATGTCCTGCCCGCGGACCGTGCCGGTTACGCCGACGAGGTCCAGGAGCTGTTCGACCAGCTCGCGGCGAAGGACATCACCGTCCGCGGCACCTATGACCTCTCCGGCCTGCGTGCCGACGCCGACATCATGGTCTGGTGGCACGCCGAGACCGCGGACGAGCTGCAGGAGGCGTACAACCTCTTCCGGCGCACCAAGCTGGGCCTGGCGCTGGAGCCGGTCTGGTCGAACATGGCGCTGCACCGCCCCGCCGAGTTCAACAAGTCGCACATCCCGGCGTTCCTGGCCGACGAGACGCCGCGCAACTACATCAGCGTCTACCCCTTCGTGCGCTCCTACGACTGGTACCTGCTGCCGGACGAGGACCGCCGACGCATGCTCGCGGACCACGGCAAGATGGCCCGCGGCTACCCCGACGTCCGGGCCAACACCGTCGCCTCCTTCTCGCTCGGCGACTACGAGTGGATCCTCGCCTTCGAGGCCGACGAGCTGTACCGCATCGTCGACCTGATGCGCCATCTGCGGGCCTCCGAGGCGCGGATGCACGTCCGCGAGGAGGTCCCGTTCTACACGGGCCGCAGGAAGTCGGTTGCAGACCTGGTGGCCGGGCTCGCGTAGCGAGCGGGCTCCGACCACCCCAACCCGGAAGATCAGACGGTGGGCACCGGCGTGTTTTGCGCTGCCTGTCGTTCCAGCGACACCGGGTTCGGCTCCGGGTTCGCCGCAGGTTCTGACCTGCGGCGACCCCGGAACCTACAGAGAAGTACGCGGAGCGAGGTTCCCCTGTGCGGTGCCGTTGAACGCGGTGAGCTCGAACGGGACAGCCGACTCTTCGAGTTGGTCGTGGGTGAAGTGGCGGATGGCCATCTGCTGGGCTCCTCGGCCGTGAGGGCGTACCCGCAGTCGGCGTTCAGGACGAAGCCGGAGCGCAGGAGTGCCGAGGCAGGGCGAGCGCTGAGAGCCGGCCCGGACTGCCCGCAGGCGCGGCGCATGGGGACTCACATTTCCAACCGCCAACCGCCAACCGCCGACAGGCCCCACCTCGACCGCGACGGTGAGGCTAGAGGCTCAGCACGATGGCGGAGCCGATGCCGCCGAGGCACAGCGCGAAGGCGGCTTCACTCCAACCGCCCTTTCCCCAGCGGAAGGGCCGGTCGAGAGCGAGCCGCCCGGGGCCGATGGCGGTGATGGCGAGTGCGACGACCGCGATGCATATGTTGTACTCCACGCCACCCTGTGATTCCCATAGACCGTGTGCCGCGGTGACGGTGACCATGGCGTTGATCATCACGCCGATCAGGGCAGCCGCCGCCAGTGGCGTGAACAGTCCCAGAGCCAGACCGATGCCTCCCAGGAGCTCGGAACCGCCGCCGATGGCGGCGTAGACCGTTCCGGGACGGTAGCCCAGTGCGGCGAACCCCTTGCCCGTGGCGGTGAGGCCGCCACCACCGAATATTCCGAAGAGTTTCTGACAGCCGTGCCCTGCCATCAGCAGGCCGATCGTGATCCTGATAAGGAGCAGCCCGCAGTCGCCGGCGGACACTGCGGGCCGCGCCGGGACGTGGTCCGCAGGCTCGGGTGAGGCGCGCAGTTGCTCGGCTATGTACTTCACCGGGGGCTCTCTTCTGCTCCGAGGTCCCGGGGCGGTGCCGACTGACCACCAAGGAAACGGCAGGGCGGGTTGTTCAGTCACCATGGCGTTTACAAGGGAATGCCATGCGCGGAAGAAGCGACGCAGCCGGAACAGGAGTCAGCTGGACTGTCGCCACCGTTCTCGCGTCGGTCCGGCCAGGCCGCCGGTCGTTTTCATTATGAAATATCCGGCCAGGCCGCTGGTCGTTATGAAATAAGTGACGTCGGCTTGTCGATTTCCATCATTACTCCTTTCCGCCCCTGATGCCGAGCCTGCAGCGGGGGTATGCATGCGTTACCGGCGGGAGAAGGTCGCAACCGACCGGACCGGCTGCGGTGCGGCCCAGCGGCCGGCACCTGACTGCGGCGCTCAGCCCGCTGCTCAGGCTCGCAACAGTCCGGCGCGGCGATGCGGGGCCCACCAGCGGCAGCGCGGAGTTGCGACAGCCGCCAGATCGAACCCGCCCTGGTGCCGGCCCGTCGGTCAATGCTGTCCACGTTCGTCAATGGCGTTCTCCGTGACGGAAATTGACATCCCGTCACCGAATCGGTCGGTCTGCTGCGGAGTCGGCCTCGACCATGGACCGCGAAATGGGGACCTTTTGCTCCCACGGGTTTCGCCGCCGGGCGATCGAGGCAGGTGGCCGGGGCCACGGTCAGGGCGGGCGGAACCAGGGATCCGAGCGTTCCGTACCGTGCTACCGCTCTCAGGCACGTTCCCTGCGCTCGGGTGGACGGAGCCGAAGGGGGATCGGTCGGGTGGGTGATCAGCTGGACGGACGGTGGCCCCCGAACGCGGCCCGCAACGCCGGATCGTCCACGGCGCGCACACCCCGTACGGCGATCGCCGCCAGCATGTCACGGTCCGCGTCAGCGGCCGGGACCTCGTTCGCGGCAAGCAGTCGCTGTCCGGCGGGTGAGGCCCATGAGCTGTGCGGATGGACTTCCATCCGGGCGATGATCAGACAGCCGAGGGTCAGCACGAGCGGCAGCCCGAACCAGACGAGCAGCGAGACCACCGGACCGTCGGCGCTGCGCTCCTGACCGGGCATCAGCAGCGCCACAGCACCCATCGCGACCACCAGCAGAGCCGCGCCCCGCACCGCGCGGACCGCGGCCGCGACATCGGTCCCGGCGCCGCCGGGGACGGCCAGGCCCGCGGTGACGAGCCGGTCGGCCAGGGCACGCACGGTGTCGGCGGCCGCCGCGGCCGTCCGTATCGGCGGTATCGGGGACTGGCCCTCCGGACCGATGGCACGGATCACCGCGCGCTCCATCTCGTCCCGGCCCTCCGGGTCGACGACCGTCGCCCAGCCGGTGTGGGCGAGCAGCAGCCGTCGCCGCAGATGCATGGTGACCAGCGCCAGATCGACCACCCGGTGCGGGCCGCCGGCCAGGAACGCGGTCTCGTACAGGGTCAGTTCATGACCGTCGATCACCGTCCGTAAGGTATTGGCGGATACGTCGGGCAGCAGCCCCGCGCGGGCGGAGACGATACAGAGCCGGATGCACGAGATGGCTGCCGCACCCCATGCGACCAGCAGAAACAGAACCCAGAGCATGGCGGATTTCTATGCGAGGCGGGCGTGGAACGCCATGGTCTGTTCATCATGCGGACGGTTCGGCGGCGTGGGCCGAGGCGCCGGATGCCGCCGTCGCTCAGGAACTGCTGCCACAACTGGACCCGCCACCGCAGCTGGAACCGCTGCTGCTGGAGCAACTGGAGCCGCTGCTGCTGGAGCAACTGGAGCCGCTCGACCCGCCGCAGCCGGACCCTGAACTGCAACTGGACCCCGAACCGCAGCTCGACCCCGAACTGCACCCGCCGCCGCCCCCTCCGCTGCCGCTGCCACCGCCATTGGAGCTTCCGCAGCTCCCGTTGCCGGGGCTCGTGCCGGCACACCACACCGCCGGTGCGACGAACATGCCGGAGGAGTCCGAGGACGAGGACGAGCGCGAGCCCGAGAGCAGCGGCCGTCCGGCCGGGCGCATCCGGGCCGCCGCGATCAGCTGCGTCTGCAGTACGGGATCGGGGAGGGCCCGCAGTCCGTGCGTGGCCACCAGATGGGCCGGGTGCGGGTTGTACGCATGGGCGGTGCGGTACGCCTCGGCTGCCTGCCGTCCCGCCTTGGTGACGCGTCCCCGGGCGACGCCGGCGCAGACGAAGCCGATCGGGAAGCCGATCAGCAGGAAGGGGAGGACCTTGAAGATGAACGGTACGGAGAAGTCCCCGTCGGGCGAGTAGTCGGCCATGGACTGCACAGCCGTCACCACGACGGTGACCGGGATGGCAAGGAAGCAGCCCAGCCCCTGCGCAATGCCCCAGCGGCGCCACGTACGGATCGCGGCGGGTGCGGCCAGCAGACCGCGGGCCGCGAGCCCGTCGCCGATCTCCTGCACCGCCGGGTGCCGCATCACCGCATCACGCAGGGCGTGCAGCGCGCCGCTGGGCGCCATGGCGTGTTCCTGGAGCACCGCGCGCTCCACCGGGTCACGGGCGCCCGCCTGCTGGACGGCGACGATGCCGGGACCGCCGATGGCGAGCCGCCCGTCCGCCTGCATCGCGGTGAGCGCGGTGTCCACCACCCTGCCCGGACCACCGTTCAGGAAAGCGACTTCGAAGAGGTCGTGGACGGAGCCGCCGGACCCGCCACGGGCACGCGCGAGCCCCACGATCAGGAGGACCGAGGAGACCACGATGCCGAGATCCACCAGCACTGCGAGGGCGTTCATGCCGGTCACCTTCCGACCAGGGCCGCGCGGGCCGCTCGTACCAGCCGGGTGGAGCGGCGCGGCGGTCGCGCGGCGGCCCGGTCCTGCCACCAGTGGGTCAGCCGGCGCCGTGCCGCGTCGTCGGCGGGCCGGCCGGCGATCAGCAGCCCCTCGGCGAAGTCCAGCGCGTCGCGCCGGTATCCGGCGGACATGGGACGGGTCCTGGCGTACGCGAGGAAGGCGTCCCGGTAGTCGGCGCCCAGGATCTGAGGCAGCTCGGGTGCCACCTTGGCGACGACCCCGGCCCGCTTGGCGGCCAGGGCACGGCTCTGAATCCCGAGACGGCGGCGGTCGAAGCCCTGCGGGGCGGGGGTGCCCGCGACGAGGGCGGAGAGCAGCGCGGTCTGGGCGACCGCGACCCGGTCACGCACCGATTCCAGGGACGGCACGGTGCTGCGGACCGGCCGCGATACGGACTTCCCGGCATGCGCCGACGTACCGGTGCCAAGGGCAGCCGCCCGGTCCAGCGTGGCGCGGATCGTGGTCAGTTCGCCCGCCAGCTCCTCGGCCGGCGGGAAGTCGTCGTCCCGTTCCAGGAGTACGCCGGGCGGGTCGACCCGGGAGCGGAGTACGGCGAGGACGTCGAGCACGGGCTCGGTGACCGGGTGGGCGTGGGTGTCGTGCCAGACGCCGTCCTTCTCGACGCCGCCCGCCACATGTACGTACGCGATGGCCTCCACCGGCAGCTCGTCGAGCGCGGTCGCCGGGTCCTCGCCGCGGTTGACATGGTTGGTGTGCAGATTGGCGACATCGATCAGCAGCCGGACCCCGGTGCGCTCGACCAGCTCCGCCAGGAACTGCCCCTCGGTCAGCTCCTCGTCGGGCCAGGAGATCAGCGCCGCGATGTTCTCCAGTGCCAGTGGCACCGGCAGCGAGTCCTGCGCGATCCGTACGTTCTCGCACAGCACGTCCAGCGCGTCCCAGGTCCGCGGCACGGGCAGCAGATGGCCCGCTTCCAGCCCCGGCGAAGCGGTGCGCGGCCCCCCGGCCCGTACGAACGCGATGTGCTCGGTGACCAGCGGCGTTCCGAGCAGCTCGGCCCGGGCCGCGAGATCCGCGAGCCGGCCGGCATCGGGGCGTTCGGCTCCGCCGAGGCCCAGTGAGACGCCGTGCGGGACGACGGTGACACCGCGTGCCCTGAGCCGTGCCAGCGAATCGGGCAGATGGTCGGTGCAGATGTTCTCCGCGACCGCCTCCACCCAGTCGATCCCCGGCAGTTCCTCGACGGCGTCCGCGATCTCCGGCCGCCAGCCGATGCCGATTCCCAGCTTCATGTCGTCCCCCTCCTCCACTCCGTGCAGGGCTAATGGCCCTGGCGGGCGGTGGTGAATCCGAAGAGGGGGACGTTCAGAGGTTGATTTGAGGTTCCCGGTCCGGGGCGGTCAGGGCATCGGCATCGTGGAGGGCCGCGAGGTGAACGACATGTCCCCGGTCGGTTCCGCCGGAACCGGCACCTGCGGCACGACTGTGCCGGCCGGAGCGGGCGGTCCCGTCGGACTCGCCGTCGCCGCGCCCGCCGCCTCGCGCGCGATCGCGTCGAAGTCGACGAAACCGGTGCCCTCCAGCATGGTGATGTGGTCGAGCACCGTCTGGTTGGCATCGGTCGCCAGCTGCCGGATCAGCGAATTGCGGGTGGTGTGCCGGACCTGGGCGATCAGAGCGAAGACCTTGCCGTGCGCGTTCCTCAGCAGATTGGCGAACTTGCGCTCGTACTCCTGGCCGCGCGCCGCCGTCAGCTCGCGCAGCCAGCCCTGCTGCTGCTCGGTCGGCTGGTTCGGCAGCTCCACACCGAGCTTGGCCGCCACGTCCCGGGCCCGGCGGTCCAGATCCGTGTGCCCGACCACCAGATGGTCCCCGGCGGCCTTGATCGCCTGGGTCGGCGCGCGCTCGATGGCCTGCTGCCCGGCGGGCAGCTCCCAGAGTCCGGCGAGGCGCACCTTCACCAGGAGGTCCCGGTCGGTCGCGGAGAGCGGACCCCACTGGGTGGCGACGGTCGAGGCGTTCAGATTGGCCTGGCCGGTGCCCGATCGGTCGGCGTAGGACCAGACGGGATAGGCGAGCGCGCCGAGCGTGGCGACGAGCGCCGCGATGATGAGGGCCGTTCCGTTGATGCGTCGCAACAAGGTCTCTCCCGGGCCGAGGCGTGACGGCGTCGAATACTGCCGGTGCGGCAGTACCGGGAGGTACGTATCTCCGCACCGGGATGTTCAACGGGCCCTGAGGAAAAGGGCGAACGGGCCCCGCTGGCACGGGAGAACGGCCGCTGGAAGCCGCCCTCAGCCGCGCAGCGCGGGATGGTCGGCGACCACCGTGCACGAACTCGTCATCCTCGGCCTGGCCGGCACGGCGGGCCGTGTCGCGCTGATGGCGCTGATCGGCTCACGTACCGACCTGTGGTGGATGCGGCTGCTCATGCTCGGAATGGGACTGGCCATGGGCCGGGTCGTCGTCTCCACACGGGCGGCGACCCTCGTCGCCATCTCGCCGGCAGACGCCGGCCACGCCTCACCGAACAGCCCACCTACTCGATCCTGCAGCGCGGTATCGAAACCCATCTGCTGCCCGTGACCGAGCAGTACGGCCTTGGTGTGCTGGTGTGGAGCCCGTTGGCTTCGGGCTGGCTGTCGGGCGCGATCCGCGAGGGCCGGTCCATCACCACCAGCCGCTCCACGTTCCTGCCGCAACGCTTCGACACCGCCATCCCCGCCAACCGGGCCAGGCTCGATGCCGTCGAGCAGCCGGCCACGGTTGCCGACGAGGCGGGCCTGACCACGATCCAGGTCGCGCTCGGATTTGTGACCGCGCATCCCGCCGTGACCAGCGCGCTCATCGGTCCCCGCACACTGGACCACCTGCACTCGCAGCTCGCCGCCGCTGACACCGTGCTCTCCGCCGACGCGCTCGACGCGATTGTCGCTCCCGGCACCGACCTGGCCGCGCACGAGAAGAACGACACCCCGCCCGCGCTGCTCGACCCGGCACTGCGGCGCCGCTGACCGCCGGGCCCACCGCGCCAACCACGTAAAGAAACGGGACGGAAGCACTTCCATGTCCGACTCGAACACCGTAAACGCGCA
Organism: Streptomyces sp. NPDC048473; assembly: GCF_043200155.1. Classification (NCBI taxonomy): domain Bacteria; kingdom Bacillati; phylum Actinomycetota; class Actinomycetes; order Kitasatosporales; family Streptomycetaceae; genus Streptomyces; species Streptomyces sp. NPDC048473. The sequence goes on along the minus strand of NZ_JBICXE010000025.1, from coordinate 126,316 downwards.
GAAGACCGTGGGGCGCCCACCACGGTGGCATCCGCGAAGCCGGTCGTCCTGTCCGCCCCGGGCCGCGGTGAGGACCTCCAGGTCCGCGTGTCCGCCCCCGCGACCGGCAGAGCCTCGAATTTCCCCACCTGGTGCTCAGGGGTTGGCCAAACCTGCTCAACTGATCTCCCCGACGACACGGTCCGGAGGAACTAGGCTGGGGTGTGGCGTCTGCACGGTGGGAGATGTCGTGGATGTCGATCTGCGCAAGATGCGCTACTTCGTGGTTGTGGCCGAGGAGTTGCACTTCGGCCGGGCCGCCGGGCGGCTGCACATCACGCAACCGGTGCTCTCCCGGCAGATCCGCGCGCTGGAGCACGAATTGCGCGCGCAGCTGTTCATCAGAAACAAGCAGACCACCGAGCTGACGGCTGCCGGCCGTCAGCTGCTGGAGGACGCGCGCCCCCTGCTGGCCACCGCGCAGGCCCTGTGCCGCCGGGTCCAGCAGGCCGCCCACGGATCTTCGGCGTTCACGGTCGGCTTCATGCCCGGGATCACCGTGACCGGCGCGGTGCGCGCCTTCTCCGCCAGGCATCCCGAGCTGAGCCTGCAGGTGGTGCGCACTTCCTGGGGCGACCAGGTGCAAGGGGTGCACGAGGGCCTTCTCGACGTGAGCTTCGTACGGCTGCCCGTCGACCATCGCGGCCTGGAGCTGCGCCCGCTCTTCCGGGAGCCGCGCGTCGCCGTACTGCCGGCGGACCACCGGCTGGCGGGCAAGGAGTCCATCGTTATCGCGGATCTGGCGCCCGAGCGGCTGCTGCAGGACCCCGACGCCGTCCCCGAGTGGCGTGACCTCCCTGAGCGTACCGGCGGCGAGGGGGCCGGGCCGCGGCCCTCGTTCGCCACCGTCGAGGAGAAGCTGGAACACGTCGCGACGTCCGGGGGCGTCCTCGTCCTTCCGCTGTCCACCGCGGCCTATTACACCCATACCGATGTCGCGCATGTGCCCATCGACGACATCGGCCCCAATGAGGTCTGCCTTGCCTGGAGCGCCGGCCGCCGCTCCCCGCTGCTCCCGGAGTTCGCCGACATCGCCGCCGCCCAGCACTGATGCCCGGGGGACATCACCGCTGACGGAAGAGGTCTTGGACGCCGGCCGCGGTACGGGCCAGGGTGGAGGAGCGGCGGAATACCCCGCCGCCATCGACAAGGACCGTGAGAGCGATGCAGATCTTCATCACAGGCGGCTCCGGCTACATCGGCCGCTCCACCATCCGGGCACTGACCGGGCACGGCATCGGCGTGACGGCGCTGGCGCGCAGCGAGCACGCGGCGCGCACCGTGTCGGACCTTGGCGCCACCCCGGTTGCGGGGGCGCTCACCGACACCGATGTCCTCCATGGGGCGGCCCGCGGGGCCGACGGGGTCATCCACCTCGGGGTGGACTACGCCGAGGGCACCGCGGACGTCGACCGCGCAGCGGCGGAGGCACTGCAGGACGGTGTGGGAAGCGGCCCCTATGTGCACACGGGCGGGGTGTGGGTGTACGGCGACACCGACGGGGTCGTCGACGAGAACGCCCCGCTGAGCCCGCCACGCATCACCGCTTGGCGGCTGGAGAACGAGAAGCGGGTGCTCGCCCGGGCCGCCACCGGAGAGCGCCCGGTGATGGTGATGCCAGGGCTCGTGTACGGCCGCTCCGGCGGACTGGCGCAGTCGTTCTTCGTCGAGCCGGGGCGCACCGCAGGTGCCGTGCCCTGCATCGGGGACGGCTCCAACCACTGGGCACTGGTCCACGTCGACGACATCGCCGAGCTGTACGTCCTGGCCCTGAACGCCCCGGCCGGTTCCGTTTACGCCGGGGTCGGCGGCCAGAACCTTCCGCTGGCGGACGTCACCCGGGCCCTCAGCCACGCCGCCGGATGCCCGGACCGGATCGAGTCGCTGACCGTCGAGGAGGCCGTACGGCGGATGGGCCCGATCGCCGAGGCATTCGCCCTCGACCAGCAGTTCAGCGGCGCCCGGGCGCGCCGCGAGCTCGGCTGGACGCCCACCCGTCTCGACGCCCTGGCCGAACTCGCCCAGGGCTGAACCACCAGGGAAAGGGGTGCCTGCCCCATCGGGAAGGCGGTGCCGAATGCGGGGCCTGGAAGTCACCGTGGTAATTCTCGCGGCCGTGCTGGCCATGACGTGGCTGGCTCGCCGCCTGCGCTGGAACGAGCCGGTCCTGCTGGTGGCGGGTGGCTGCCTGATCGGTCTCACCCCCGAGTTCCGCACGCTGGTCCTGCCGCCCCCGGTCGTTCTGCTGCTCTTCTTGCCACCCTTGCTCTACTGGGAGTCGCTGACCACCTCGCTCCGCGAGATCCGGACGAATCTGCGCGGAATCGTGCTGCTCGCGACCGGCCTGGTGCTGGCCACCGCTGCCGCCGTGGCCGGGGTGGGGCACGCGCTGGGCCTCTCCTGGCCGCTCGCCTTCGTCCTGGGCGCCGTCGTCGCCCCCACCGACGCCATCGCTGTGCGGGCGGTTGCCCGGCTCCTGCCCCGCCGGATCCGGACCATCCTCCGGGCGGAGAGCCTGATCAACGACGGCACCGCACTTGCCCTCTACGCGGTGGTCGTCGGGGTCGCCGTTCAGGGACAGGCCGTCACCTGGTCGGGCACCGCCGCACGCTTCCTGCTGGCCTACGCGGGCGGTGTCGCGATCGGCGCCGCCTGCGCCGTCGTCGTGGTGGCACTGCGCAGGTGGTTGCGTGACCGCGTGCTGGAGAGCACCCTGGCCGTGCTCACCCCGTTCGCCACCTATCTGCCCGCGCAAGTCCTGGGCGTCTCCGGCGTCCTGGCAGTGGTCACCTGCGGTCTCATCCTCAGCCAGGCAGGCCCCAAGGTGATCAGCGCGGGCGCCAGAGTGCAGATCACCGACTTCTGGAAGGTGAGCACCTTCATCCTCAACAGCGCCCTGTTCGTCCTTGTCGGCATTCAGACACCCGCCATCGTCAGCGGCGTCGGCTCCGCCTCCTTGGGATACGCGGCCGTCACCGCCTTGCTCATCAGCGGCGTAGTGATCGCCACTCGCCTGCTGTGGCTGTACTCGGTGCCCTACCTCATCCGCGCCGTCGACCGCCGCCCGGTCCAGCGCACGCTGCGCTCCGGCGCCCGGCAACGTTTTCCCCTCGCCTGGAGCGGCGTGCGCGGGGCCGTGTCGCTGGCAGCCGCGCTCGCCGTCCCGGCCACCACCGCCCAGGGCCGTCCGCTCCCGGGACACGGCCTGCTGGTCTTCACCGCCGTGACCGTCATCCTGGTCACCCTGGTCCTCCAGGGGACGACCATGCCCGCGGTGATCCGCTGGTCCGGGCTCCACGGCGATGCCATCGAGACCACCGAGGAGCGCCGCGCCCATCGCCAGATCGCCACCGCCGCGGTGGAGGCGCTTCCCGACCTCGCCGGCCGCCTGGATACGCCACCGGAGACCGCCAACGCCATCCTGAGCGAACTGCGCGAGTACGCCACCGAGGTCGCGGAACCGTCCGACGCCACCGGTCCCGGCGTGCGGGCGGGACTCGAACTGCGCCGCACCCTGATCGACGTCAAACGCAGCGCCCTGATCCGCCTGCGCGACCAGCGCACCATCGACGACATCGTCCTGCGCCGACTGCAGTCGGTCCTGGACAGCGAGGAAATCAGGATCGAGCTGGCCCTGCGTGCCTTCACCGGCCGGCCGCCCTCACCACCGGCCGGCGGCACGGCCGATCCGCGCGGCAGGGCGCCCGGGGAGTGAGCGACCGCGTCAGGGCCTGGGCTGTGGCGCTCCCAGGCACCCTCTGAGGGGCAGGTGATCGCGGCCGGGCAGGTTCTGGCCGTGGTTGACGGCTGGCGGATGGATCGGATCGGGAGCGCTCTGCGAGGCGAAAACCCCGCGGTGCTGCGGCGCTTGAACGCGGGATTCGCAGTGATCGGCGATGTGCAGTTCCTGCCGGGCTACTCGGTGCTCCTGGTGGATGATCCCAAGGTGGAGAGACTGTCGGACTTGCCCAAGGACAAGCGTCTGGCCTTCCTCTCCGACATGGACCAACTCGGAGAAGCGGTCGAGCGAGCATCCCGTTGCATGGATGCGGCATTCCGACGAGATCGTGCCTGATGCTTGGTAGCGCAACGCTGACGATCAGTGCGTCCAGCGTCGTCTCGAACAGGCCGATCAGTGCGGCGATCAGCGCCGCGGCGGAGCTTCCCGTTGCTCTGGTAGAGGCCCGCTGACGGAACGGGCGTGGCGGTGGGCATGACAGGGCTCCCGGGAGGGTGGCGGCGAGCGGGGTCCCGCAGGTAGGCCGGCTCAGGCAGACGGCGTGGCGGGCCATGCGGGGCGGTCGGCCGACGCGCACGCCCCCGCCAGGCAACGTTTGCCCGGCCCGTCGCCGGACGAGCCCGCAGGGTCGTTCAGGGCCTGCGGCCGTGGAAGGTGCGGCGCAGGTCGCTCACCCAGGCGTCGGGGTTCTCCCAGGGGATGAAGTGGCCGCCGTGGTCGTGGGCGTTGACGTTGACGTGGTTGAACCAATCGGCCTGCGGGCCGGTCTTGAACGCCCGGACGCGCTCGTTGGCGGTGTGGATGCCGGGCGGGTTCTCGTACGTGACGAAGGTGAGGCCGACCGGGGCCTGCACGACCGGGGTGCGGTCGTGGGCGGGGGCCCAGGGGTAGCGGTTGGCGTTGGCGTAGTAACGCATCGACGTGGCGATGGAGTTGTTCACCCAGTAGATCGTGGCGTGGGTGAGCAGGTCGTCCTTGGTGAAGACGGACTCGACGTCGCCGCCGTTGTCGCTCCAGGCGTTCCAGCGCTCCAGCAGCCAGGCGAGCAGCCCGGCGGGTGAGTCGCTCAGTCCGTGGGCCAGGGTGGCGCCGTCGAGCATGTGCACGGCGAGGTGGGACGCCGAGCGGTGGTCCAGCTCGATGATGCGGGCGCGGACGTCGGCGGGCTGGTCGCCGGTGAGGGGCCGATTCCGGGCGAGGTCCCAGGCGCGGGGGCCGGTGAAGAAGTCGAGCGGCAGCCCGGAGCCGATATGGATGCCGTACAGCTCGTCGGCGTACTTGTGGCCGAGCTGGCTGGAGACGATCCCGCCGATGTCGCAGCCCCCGGCGGCGTACTTCTCGTATCCCAGGGTCTCGGTCATCAGGGTGTGCCAGAGGTCGGAGACCTTCCAGAAGTTGACGTCCGAAAAGCCGGTGAGCGGGCCGGGGAAACCGAAGCCGGGCAGGGACGGCACGATGACGTCGAACGCGTCGGCGGGGTCACCGCGGAACGCGGCCGGGTCGGCGAGCGGGTCGATCACCTTCGACCAGTGCCAGAACGTCCACGGCCAGCCGTGGGTGAGGATCAACGGGATCGGACGGGGGCCGCGGCCGGGCTTGCGCATGAAGTGCACCGGGACACCGGCGACGCTCACCTGGTAGTGCTCGTAGGCGTTGATGGCGGCCTCGGCCTTGCGCCAGTCGTAGCCGTCCCGCCAGTAGGCGATCAGCTCACGCAGATAGCTGTCCGGGACGCCGTAGGACCAGTCCCCATTCCCCTCGTCCAGCGGCGGACGGGTCAGTGTGAGACGGGCGCGCAGGTCATCGAGGACCTTGTCGGACACATGGATCGGGGTGGGCTCCAGGGGGAAGGCGTGCGGGGCGGTCATGGCATGGTTCCTTAGTGGGTGGGGGGAAGCGGTGCCGTCGGCCTGTTGGGTGGTTGGGCGGCGAGCCGGGCCATTTTAAGGAGTGCGGGATCACCAGGGCAGGGAAACGGGGACGCCGCGCTACTCGCGACCTACTTTGCGGCTGGTGTCTGAGCTAGGACTCCCGGGCCAGTAGCCGAATGAGATCAGGCGTATCGGGTGCATGGTCTGGTTCTCCTGCTTCTGGTGGTGAGGGTGTCTGGTCGGTGAAGACGGGCATGCCGAGGCCGACCAGTTGGGGCCGGCCGTCGGCCGGGACCCGGCTGAGGCTGTTGAGCTTGGCAGTGGCGGCGTCGAGGCCGACCTGGAGTCCTTCCGCCGGAGCCTCCACAGTCCACGGCGAGTGGGCGGCGTGCCGGCTGAGCGGGATCGGCGGGCTGTCGGAGATGCCGACGCAGAGCAGTCCGCCTACGGTCGCCGTAGGCGCGGGAGAGGGGAGTAGCGATCGCCTCCCTCGACCACAAGAGTTTTCCCGGGGGCGATCTCGGTGAACCCGGCGTCATGCACCACCGGAAGCCCGCTCACCGTGAGTTCCTGCCAGCGGCCCGCCTCCGGAACGGCGACCGACAGCGGGAAGCCCGCCTCGCGCCACGCCTTGCGCTCCGTCTCCGACAGCTCCCACCAGGCAAGCTGCGCACCGTGCCCGGCCTGCGCCATCGCCTTGCCCGCCGACATGTCCAGCTCCGGGTTCAGCCACAGCACCGGGCCCGCGGGATCGGGCGCGGCCGGCGGCTCGGGGTCGTCCAGATCCGTCCCCGACACCTGGAGTTTCGCCAGCTCCTTCGGCCAGCCGTCCAGAGGCACCGGCGGGAAGACCCGTACCTCGGCGCTCTCGCCCGTGACCGTGATGCCGGGCAGCGCGGACGCCTTGCGCCACTCCGCGCCGCGTGCCCGCCGCACCACCTTGCGGATCCGGGCGTCCTGCCAGTCCCGCATCGCCTGCGCCCACTCGCCCTCGTCGGCCGAGCGCTCGTCGGAGAGCATCACGAGCACCGCGCGGGCGGCGGTCCGCAGTGCGTCGGTACGGGCCGGGGGAGCCGTCTTCTCGATGTGCACGACCAGCGGCAGCACGTACTGCGGGGCCTCGTCGCGGCTTGTCCGCCCGGACCTGAACGGGCTGTCCGTCGCAAGGGAGCCGGACGTGGCCGGGGATGCGGACGGGGATACGGGGATGTCGTTGTCGCTCACTCGTACCAGTCTGCCAGCCGCCCGAGAATCGCTTCTTGGCGGAATGAATCGCTCCGGGTGAGGATGCAGCGCATGAAGAGCGATCTCTTTTCCAGCGAGAACATGGCGCAGCAGGCAACCGCCCCCGGGATGACCCTGCAGAACGCCAAATCCATCAAGTACGCCGTGAACGGCGAGATGCATGCCCGCCAGGGAGCGATGATCGCCTTCCGCGGCGATCTGCAGTTCGAGCGCAAGGGCCAGGGCCTCGGCGGCATGCTCAAGCGCGCCGTCACCGGCGAGGGGCTGCCGCTGATGGCGGTCCGCGGCCAGGGCGAGGCATGGTTCGCGCACGAGGCCGCCAACTGCTTCATCGTGGACATGGAGCAGGGCGACGTCCTCACCATCAACGGCCGCAACGTGCTCTGTTTCGACGCCACGCTCTCCTACGAGATCAAGACCGTGAAGGGCGCCGGGATGACCGGCGGGGGCCTCTTCAACAGCGTCTTCACCGGATACGGCAAGCTCGGCCTGATGTGCGAGGGCCACCCCATTGTCATACCCGTCACGCCCCAGCAGCCGGTGTGCGTCGACACGGACGCGGTGGTCGGCTGGAGCGCCAACCTGACCACATCGCTGCACCGCTCGCAGAGCTTCGGCTCGATGATGCGCGGCGGGTCAGGAGAGGCCGTCCAACTGCGGCTGGACGGCGAGGGATTCGTGATCGTACGGCCCAGCGAGGTCAAGCCCGAGAAGGCGTCGGCCAACTGAACCTGAGTGGGGTGGGCCGCCGGTACGGGATCGGCGGACCATGGGTGCTGCGCGGAGTCGATCTCGACCTGCCCTCGCACACCCTGATCCGGATCGAGGGGGCCAATGGCACCGGCAAGTCGACGCTGTTGAGGCTGCTCGCCGGGATCGACGCCCCGACGGAGGGCCGGATCACCGGCCGCAGGCCCCGTACGGCATACGTCCCCGAGCGTTTCCCGGCCGCGCTGCCGTTCACGGCGGCCGGGTACCTGGTCCACCTCGGCCGGATCCACGGCCTGCGGACCTCCGAGGCGGCGGACCGGGCGCAGTCGTGGCTCGCCCGATTCGGGGCCGCCGGCCATGCCCGTACACCTCTCCCGGAACTCTCCAAGGGCACCAGCCAGAAGGTCGCCGTCGCCCAGGCCCTCCTTGCCGAACCGGAGCTGCTGGTCCTGGACGAGGCATGGACCGGCCTGGACGCCGCGGCCCGCGACGAGTTGGACAGGGCCGTGGCCGAGCGGGTCGCGGCGGGCTCCACCGTCGTCTTCGTCGACCACGACCCGCGCCGGCTCGCCGGGACGGTCGACACCGTGTTCCGGGTCGAGGGGCACGGGCTCGTCGCCGTGCCCGTGGCGCAGTCCGCGGGGACCGGGCCGCGGGTACGGATCGAGGCGGCGGGCCCACCGGGCGCCGCGCTCCCCGCAGGGCTGCCGGGCGCACCCGAGCGCACACCCGCGGCCGACGGGGGCGTACGGCTCACCGTCGCGGCCGCACACTCCGACGCGCTGCTGCGCGCCCTGCTCACGGCGCGCCCGCCGTGGCGCATCCGGCAACTGACGACCTACCCAGGTGCCGCCCTGGGCCCGGAAGCTGTCCCGGCCTCCGGGGCCGAGCCGGCCCCGGACACCGTCGCGAATCCGGAGGCCGCTCCGGCTCCCGGGGGCGAGTCGGCCCCTGGCGCCGCTCCGGACATCGTCCCGGGCTTTGAGACCGCTCCTGGCCCGGAGATCGTCCCGCACCCGGAGACCGCCCCGGCCTCCCGTGCCCGCTCGACCCCCGAGGCACCATGACCGCCCTCCTCCGTTACCAGACCGCCCTGCTGATCCGTTCCCAGCGCTGGCTCGCCCCCGTTCTGCTGTACGCGGCCTTCCTCGGCATCGGCGTGCAGTCGGGGCAGCCCGTTCTCGACTCGCTCGGATACGCCGCCGCCGGGCTCCTGCCCGTCACCGCCTGGCTCGTACAGCTCTGTGCCAACCAGGAGCCACCCGCCGCCCGGACCGTCACTGCCGCGGTGGCGGGATCGCCGCGGGTCCATCTGGCGTCGCTGCTCGCCGCGCTCGGGTGTGCCGGGCTGCTGGGCGTGGCCGCCACCCTGATCGTGCTACTGATCAGCAAGCCGGCCAGTACCGACAACGCCGTCCGGGTCGCACTGCTGCCCGCCGGGCTCGCCGGACTGCTCGCCGCCGCCTGCTGCGTGCTGCTGGGGGCGGCGGTCGGCGCGCTGTGCACCCGGCCGCTGCTGCACCGGCGCGGCTGGTCCGTCGCCACCACCGTGCTCGCCGCACTGCTGGCCCTGGTGACCAGCGGCTCGCCCGCGAACTACGCCGTGACGGGCCTGGTCACCGGTTCGCAGACCGGCACCGTGCACGTGCCGCTCCTGCCGTTCGTCGCAGCCGCCGCCCTCGCCGCCGCGGTGGCCGCGCTCGCCTGCAGGCTCACTTCGCTGCGCGGCTGAGTAGGCTCGTACGCATGGACGAGCGCATCGACGGACGCATGGACGAGCGCATGGACGAGTCGTACTGCGGAACGCCTGCTGTGGCCCCCGCACCCGCCGGGGCGGAGGCCGCCGCAGGACCTCCGTACGCCGAGTGCGTGCTGTGCCGGAAGCCGACCGAGTACCCGGAGTCGGTCAAGGGCATCACGCTCTGTCCGGTCTGCGAATGGCAGGAGGCCCAGCGCACGGCATGCTCCGGCTAGGACGGGCGCGTTCGCATCAGGTCGGAGACGCGTGGCGAACCCGACGACCGGCATCGGGTGCCGGAAGCGGCTGCGACGCCCAGGTGTTGGTCTGGGCGGCCGGTGAGGGGCCCGATGAAATCCGAGGGTCGGCGGGTGGTCTGCTGCGGGCCACGGGGCGGGCCGCCGGGCTCGCAGGCGCGTCCGGGCCAGGTGCCGACCGGACGGGGCGTTCACCAATGGGTAGCAGGCTTCGCCCCGGGCAGCGTGCCGGGGCGGACAGCAACTGCCCGCCCCGGCACGTCAACACGTCAGCGCCACGGCCCCGTCACCGCGAACGTCGTCCCCGGCGTGTAGCAGTTGACGAACATCGTCCCGCCGTCCGGAGCGAACGTGACCCCGGCGAACTCGCCCCACGCGGGCTCCTCGGACGTCCCGATGTTCTGCCGGCCCCGCGCCATCGCGTACACCTCGCCACCCCGCGTCAGGCCGAACACATGCTGTGCGCCGTCGCCGTCCTCGCACACCATCAGCCCGCCGTCGGAGGCCAGGCAGATGTTGTCGGGGGACTCGCCGGGCAGCTGGATGTCCGTACCGGGACCGAAGACGATCACCAGGGTGAGGCGGCGCCGCTTCGGCTCGTACCGCCACACCTGGCCGTAGTGGTCGGCCGCCGAACCCTGCGAGCTGTGCGCGAAACTGGAGACGAAGTAGACCGCCGAACCGCCCCAGTAGCAGCCCTCCAGCTTCTGCGCGTGCGTGATGCCCTCCGGGCCGAAGTCCTGGAACCGGATCGGGGTCTCGGCCGCCTGCGGATCCGGTACGGGAACCCACTCGACGCCCTCGAAACTCGCACCGGTCTCCTGGATCACGGAGAGGTCGGGGACGCCCGGCACCCGCATGGCCTCCAGATGACCGCCGGCCCGCAGCGAGCCCGTCCCGCCGAGCGGTTTCCTCGGCAGGAAGCGGTAGAAGAGCCCGAACGGCTTGTCGAACGCGTCCTCTGTCTCGTACACGATCCCGTTCTTCGGATCGATCGCGATCGCCTCGTGCTGGAAGCGGCCCATCGCGGTGAGCGGCACGGCCCCGGTGCGGTGCGGATCGGCGCCGTCCACCTCGAAGATGAAGCCGTGGTCCTTGGTGTAGCCGTTGGTGCCGGCCTTGTCCTCGGTCTCCTCGCAGGTCAGCCAGGTATTCCAAGGGGTGCGGCCGCCCGCGCAGTTCACCGCCGTACCGGCGATGGCGACGCGTTCGCTAAGGACGTTGTTGCGGCCGTCCAGCTCCAGGGCCGTACAGCCGCCCTTGCCCATCGGGTCGTAGGTGAGGCCCTCGACGGTCGGGACCGGGATCTTTCCGGTGGCGCGGTTCTCGTGGTTGCGCACGAGACGGACGTGTCCGTGCCGGCCCGTGAAGGCGGCCATGCCGTCGTGGTTGCTGGGGACCTGGCCCTCGCCGGAGCGGAGCGGGTCTCCCTCCCGGGACAGGACCCGGTAGCGGAAGCCCTTCGGGAGGTCGAGCAGGCCGTCCGGGTCGGGCACGAGCGGGCCGTAGCCGCTGTGTCCACGGGCGGCGGCGGTACCCGCGAAGAGTTCGGAGAACGCCCCGGCGAAGGCGATCGAGGCAACGGCCGCGCCGCTGCCGGCCAGGACCTGTCGTCGTGTTGCGAGTCGTCGTGCAGCTGCTGATGACATGAGGCAACTCCCTGCTGGCGGACAGGAGAAGTGACCCGCATGTGTGTACCACGCGTATCGCCGCGCGGGAACCATGCGGGTCACTGAGCCTCGCGCGTCTCACGGGCCCGGAGGGGCCCGTGGGGTCAGGCCAGGGACGCGGTGAGCGTGATCGTCGTGCCCGTGAGCGCCTGGCTGACCGGGCAGTTCGCCTTGGCGTCCTCGGCGGCCTTGACGAAGCCCGCCTCGTCGAGACCGGGCACCTCGCCCTGGACGGTGAGGTGAATACCGGTGATGCCGGTACCGGGCTGGAAGGTGACCTCGGCCTGGGTATTCAGCCGGGTCGGCGGGGTGCCGGCGGTGGCTAGGCCGTTGGACAGTGCCATCGAGAAGCAACTGGAGTGGGCCGCCGCGATGAGCTCCTCGGGACTGGTCTTCCCGTTCGCCTTCTCCGCGCGGGACGGCCAGGAGACCTCGTAGTCGCCGATGCCGGAGGAGTCGAAGGTGACGACGCCCTTGCCCTCGATCAGGTTGCCTTCCCAGGCCGTGTGCGCCTGACGCGTGGTAGCCATGCTGGATCCCTTCGAACGGTGTGCGCGGTTGATACGGGAGATACGAGGCGCCCCGGGGCACCTCGGGCGGTACCACCCGAACCTGCTTCGGGTGGTACGCCCCCGAACCTACTGCGCCACCAGACCCTTTGCGTCGCGCGCCAGCGCCGTGAGCCGGGAGATCGCCCGGAAGTACTTCTTCCGGTACCCGCCGTTCAGCATCTCCTCACTGAACAGCTTGTCGAACGGGGCCCCGGAGGCGAGCACCGGAACCTCCCGGTCGTACAGCCGGTCGGCGAGGACGACGAGCCGCAGCGCGGTCGACTGGTCCGGTACCGGCTGGACCTCGGTGAGGCAGACCGCCCGCAGGCCGTCCGTCAGCGCGCCGTAGCGGCTCGGATGGACCCGGGCGAGATGGTCGAGGAGCGAGGGGAAGTCATCCAGGCTGGCGCCCTCGGTGGCGTACGCGGTCTTGATGACCTGCTCGTCGGAGTACGGCGCGGGGGCCTCGGGCAGCCCTCGGTGGCGGTAGTCCTCGCCGTCGATCCGCAGCGGACGGAAGTGCGAGGACAGCCCCTGGATCTCCCGCAGGAAGTCGGCGGCGGCGAACCGGCCCTCACCGAGCTTGCCGGGCAGCGTGTTGGAGGTGGCGGCGAGCGCGACCCCCGCCTCGACCAGCCTGCTGAGCAGCGACGACACCAGTACCGTGTCGCCCGGGTCGTCCAGCTCGAACTCATCGATGCACAGGAGCCGGTGCCCGCTCAGGGTCTGCACGGTCTGCTGGAAACCCAGCGCACCGACCAGGTTTGTCAGCTCGACGAAGGTGCCGAACGCCTTCAGCGACGGCGCGGCGGGCGTGGCGTGCCAGAGGGAGGCCAGCAGGTGCGTCTTGCCGACGCCGTAGCCGCCGTCGAGGTAGACGCCGAGGGGCGCCGCGGGCGCCGTCGGCTTCTTGCTGAACCGCCCACCCGTCGCCCGCCACCACCCCTCCGAGGAGGCGCTTCGCGCTCTTCTGTTCTTGCCGGAGCCGGTGGCATGCGCCCCGCCGAGCCCGCCCGCGAAGCCGCTCAGGACTTTGACCGCCTCGATCTGGCTCGGCTGGTTGGGGTCCGGGACGTAGGTATCGAAGCGTACGGAGTCGAAGCGCGGCGGCGGCACCATCTCGGCGACCATGCGGTCGGCGGGGACGTGCGGCTCGAGGGCACACAGGGACAGCGGGGCCGTTTCGGCTATGGGGCTCTGCCCCGGCACGGCGGTGGAGGACGACACAACTCTCAACCTTAAGCGCCGTGCCAGACTGCAGAACATGCGACGCCTCTTCCCTGTGACCGACCTGACACCGGCTGACGACGAGGGGGAGTGGAGCCTGGACCATCTGGCCGACGCCTACGCGTACCCCGAGCAGGACGGCCCCTGGCTGCGCGCCAACATGGTTTCGACGCTGGACGGTGCCGCCCAGCACGACGGGCGCTCGCAGCCGATCTCCTGCGAGAGCGACATGCGGATCTTCGGCACCCTGCGCGCTCTGGCCGATGTGGTCGTGGCGGGGGCGGAGACGGTACGGCTGGAGGGCTACCGGCCCGCCAGGGCCCGCGAGGCCTTCGCCGCCCGCCGGGCCGCGGCCGGGCAGGGGCCCGCGCCGGCGATCGCCGTGGTGAGCGGCAGCCTGGACCTGGACTTCTCGTTGCCGCTCTTCGTCTCGCCGCTCGTCCCGACCCTCGTGCTGACCGGCACCGGAGCCCCCGCGGACCGGATCGAGTCGGCGCGCAAGGCGGGTGCCGAGGTGGTGATCGCGGGGGAGGGCTCCCGAGTGGACCCCGCCAGGGCCGTACGGGAGCTGGCGGACCGCGGACTCAAGCGACTGCTGACCGAGGGCGGCCCCAGGATGCTGGGCCAGTTCGTGGCGGCCGGGGTGCTGGACGAGCTCTGTCTGACGCTCTCGCCGATGCTGACCGCCGGAAACGCGCAGCGGATCGCCGGTGGCCCCTCGGTCCCCGTGCCGGAACGATTCGCCCTGGCATCGATGCTGGAAGAGGCCGGGTTCCTCTTCACCCGATACCGTCGGATCTGACAATCGGTGGAATTTACCGTTCCGGTTAGCTTCCGGTGGGCACAATTACTCTCGCAGACCCCGTGCGAGCACGGGGAAGGATGGTTTCGGCAGAGACCGGCGACGGTCACTGATGCAGAAGGGCGCCCGTAGTGTTCACCAGCGTTTTGATGATCGAGAAGCCCCTCACTTCCGAGGACGTCGAGTTCGTCACCACCCTGCACGGGGAGGAGCAGATCTCCTTCGTCGTGCTCATGCAGCCGCGCGGTGACCAGGCCGATGTGCTGTTGCGGGCCATCGACGACCTGGCAATGGGTGAACTGAAGGAAGCCGCCCGGGAGGGTGATGAGCCGGAGGGCAAGAACGCCAGGCAGTCCGCCGAACTGGCGCTCGAAGTGTCACTTGAGGCCCTGCGGCAGGCAGGCTCCGAAGCGGTCGGACAGGTGATCGAGGAGCACCCGCTGGACAAGCTGAAGTCCGTGGTCGACGACGCGGAGGCGGATGAGGTCATCGTGCTGACCGCGCCGCACTACGTGGAGGAGTTCTTCCACCGGGACTGGGCGTCCAGGGCCCGGCACAAGGTCGGCGTACCGGTGCTCAAGCTCTTCGCGCACAGCGAATAGGCTGTGCGGGACTCGTTTCAACTTTTGGGGAGACACACGCATGGCACCCGGTATTCCTGCCGCCATGGAACGGCCGCACTTCATCGGCATCGGCGGCGCCGGGATGTCGGGCATCGCGAAGATCCTCACCCAGCGCGGCGCGAAAGTTGCGGGCAGTGACTCCAAGGAGTCGGGAACGGTCGAGGCGCTGCGGGCGCTGGGGGCGACCGTCCACATCGGGCACGCCGCCGGACACCTGGCGGACGACGCCTCGTGCGTGGTCGTCTCCAGCGCCATCCGCCCCGACAACCCGGAGCTGGTGCGCGCCGCCGAGCTGTCGATCCCCGTCGTGCACCGCTCCGACGCGCTCGCCTCCCTGATGGGGGGCCTGCGTGCGATCGCGGTGGCCGGTACGCATGGCAAGACGACCACCACATCGATGCTGGCCGTCGCCCTGTCCGAGCTGAACCTCGACCCCTCGTACGCCATCGGCGGCGACCTCGCGGGCCCCGGCACCAACGCCGCGCACGGCGAGGGCCAGATCTTCGTCGCCGAGGCGGACGAGAGCGACCGCAGCTTCCAGAAGTACGACCCCGAGGTCGCGATCGTCCTCAATGTCGAGCTGGACCACCACGCGAACTACGCCTCGATGGACGAGATCTACGAATCCTTCGAGAGGTTCGCCGGCAAGATCGTCCCGGACGGCACCCTGGTGATCGCCGCCGACCAGCCCGGCGCCGTCGAGCTGACCAAGCGGGTGCGCGCCCTCTCGTCGGTGAAGGTCGTCACCTACGGCGAGTCCGAGACCGCCGACGTACGTGTCCACAAGGTCACCCCGCGCGGCCTGACCAGCGAGGTCACGGTCATCCTGAACGGGAAGTACCTCACGTTCACGGTCTCCGTGCCCGGCCGCCACTACGCCCACAATGCGGTCGCGGCCCTCGCCGCCGGCGTCGCCCTCGGTATCCCGGCCCACAACCTGGCCTCGGCCCTCGGCAAGTACACCGGGGTCAAGCGCCGCCTCCAGCTCAAGGGCGAGGCGGCAGGGGTGCAGGTCATCGACTCGTACGCACACCACCCCACCGAGATGGCCGCGGACCTCGAAGCGATGCGCGGCGCCGCGTCCGACGCCCGCCTCCTGGTCGTCTTCCAGCCCCACCTCTTCTCCCGCACCCAGGAGCTCGGCGCCGAGATGGGCCAGGCCCTCGTGCTGGCCGACGCCTCCGTGGTCCTGGACATCTACCCGGCCCGTGAGGACCCGATCCCCGGCATCACCAGCGACCTGATCATCGGCGCCGCGAGGTCCGCGGGCGCCGATGTCACCGCCGTCCACGACAAGGCGGCGGTACCCGAGGTCATCGCGGGAATGGCGAAGCCCGGCGACCTCGTTCTCACCATGGGGGCGGGCGACGTCACGGACCTCGGCCCGCAGATCCTGGACCACCTGTCGAGCTGAGGGAGCGACGTGTCGTACGACATCGAGAAGCCGGACGAGCAGTGGCGGGCGGAGCTGAGCCCCGCCGAGTACACGGTCCTGCGCCAGGCCGGCACCGAACCCGCCTTCGTCGGCGAGTACACCGACACCAAGACCACGGGCGTCTACTCCTGCCGCGCCTGTGACGCAGAGCTGTTCCGCTCCGACACCAAGTTCGAGTCGCACTGCGGCTGGCCGTCCTTCTACGACCCGAAGGACACGGACGCGGTCGAACTGATCCAGGACCGCACCCACGGCATGGTCCGCACCGAAGTCCGCTGCGCCCGGTGCGGATCGCACCTCGGCCATGTCTTCGAGGGCGAGGGCTACCCGACCCCGACGGACCAGCGGTACTGCATCAATTCGATCTCACTGCGCCTGACGCCCGACAAGGGCTGACGGGCAGGCCCGGGGACGAGGGCTGACGCCGGACGTCAGCCCTCGTCCCCGTTCTCGTTCTCGGGGCTCTCCGGCCGCAGCAGCGGGTGGGCGACACCGGGGAAGACCCGGGCCCGCACGACCGGCTCCGCGGACCCGCCCTGGACCACCGTCTCGGCGACACCCCACGGCCGGCCGGGCAGCATCACGGTCAGGATGTACGAGGACGCGCAGCCCATGCAGTCGTAACGGTCCGCCCAGGTTTCCACGTCCGTGACGCTGCCGGGGTAGCGCGCCACGTGCCGGTGCAGCGCGTGGCAGCGCTCGCACCTCTCGCCGGGCTCGCACGTACCACCGCAGGGGCACGGAACGTCGAGCGAGTCGGCGGGACGCCAGCGCTGGGTGAGGACGGCCTCACGCGTGGCGCCCATGTCCTTCATCGCCTTCAGATTGCGGGCGGCGACGTTGTACGACTCGCCGGTCGCGGCCATCCGGTCCCGGATGACGTCCTTGCGTCCGCGGTTCGTCGTCATGGCTTCCTCATCTGTTCCTCCGGCGGTTCACGCAGCCCGTCAGGAGGCCCACGAGATCGTACGGTCTACGGTACCGGTCGCTCCGAGGAAGCCGTGACGTATGTCCGGCCGGGTCCGGAAGCTCAGGACGGGCCGCAACCTCACCGCCACCCTTCAGTGCGCCCGGGTGTGCCTCAGCTCGTGCTGGAATTGCTGGAACGGCACGCTGTCCGGGAAAGCCCATTCATCGCCCTGCTGCACACGAGCGATTGGAATTCTTTCCGGTCACGCCACTATGAACTGATGCGCCCTCTCGCTACCCTCCGCGCATGATTTCCACGGTTGTCTGGGGTACTGGAAACGTCGGCCGCGCGGCGATCCGTGCCGTCGATGCCCATCCGGCGCTGACGCTCACTGCCGTGCTCGTCCACAACCCCGACAAGGTCGGCCGCGACGCGGGCGACCTCGGAGGGCTCGACCGCGGTCTGGGGGTTGCCGCGACCGACGACATCGACAGTGTGCTGGCCTCCGGTCCCCAGGCGGTGGTGTACGCGGCGTCCGGCGACATCCGCCCCGACGAGGCCCTCACCGACATCATCAGGGCCATCCGAGGCGGAGCCGTAGTCGTCACCCCTGCGGTGTACGCGCTCTACGACCAGCTGGGCGCCCCGCCGGTGTTGCGGGATCCGGTGCTGGCCGCCATCGCTGAGGGTGGCGGCTCGCTGTTCGTCTCCGGTGTCGACCCCGGCTGGGGTAACGACGTGCTGCCGCTGCTGATCAGCGGACTCGGAACCACCGTGGACGTGATCCGCTGTCAGGAGATCTTCGACTACTCCACCTACGACCAGGAGGACTCGGTCCGGTATTTGGTCGGCATGGGACAGCCGATGGACTATGAGCCGCTGATGCTCGCGCCGACGGTCCCCACGATGGTCTGGGGCGGCCAAGTGCGGCTGATGGCCAGAGCCCTCGGTGTCGAACTCGACGACATCTGCGAGACGTTGGACCGGCGCCCTCTTGAGACCATGGTGAGTACCAGGACGATGGGCGAGTT
The DNA here is from genome assembly GCF_043200155.1 of Streptomyces sp. NPDC048473. Classification (NCBI taxonomy): domain Bacteria; kingdom Bacillati; phylum Actinomycetota; class Actinomycetes; order Kitasatosporales; family Streptomycetaceae; genus Streptomyces; species Streptomyces sp. NPDC048473. Next base: position 108,467 of record NZ_JBICXE010000025.1, on the reverse strand, counting down.
CGAGGCGGGCACCCAGGGCGCTGTCCGGTTCGAGGTGCAAGGCATCGTCGAGGGCGAACCCCGCATCATCATCGAGCACATCACGCGCATCCATCCGTCCTGCGCACCGGACTGGCCGACGCCGCCCGACGGCGACGGCGCACATCGGGTGGTCATCGAGGGCCGCCCGCGCATCGAGGTCACGGTCGAGGCCACCGACGAGGGCGAGAACCGGTCCGCGGGCGGGAATGCCACCGCAGTCGGCAGGCTCGTGAGCGCCATCGACTGGCTTGTGGGCGCGGAACCCGGACTTTACGACGCGCTCGACGTCCCACTGCGCCCCGCGGTCGGCAGACTCGGAAGGAGACAACGATGAACATCGATATCCCCGAAGGCAAGGATGCGATCGAGTACGTGTGGGGGGAGATGATCCCCGGGATCGGGATCGCCGCCGCGAATTTCTCGATGTCGGTGTATGCCCACACGACCCTCGGACTACGTGAGTTCGAGGCCGCGCGGTTGCGGATCGCACAGATCAACGGGTGCATCTTCTGCCTTGACTGGCGGACCGAACGGGACGGAGCGAAGGTCGAGGAGGAGTTCGCCGACGCGGTGGCCCGGTGGCGCACCACTGACGCCTTCGACGACCGGACCCGGTTGGCCGCCGAGTACGCCGAGCGGTACGCCCTGGACCACCACGGCCTCGATGACGAGTTCTGGACTCGGATGACCGCGCACTACAGCCAGCCCGAGATCGTGGAGCTGAGCATGAGCATCGGCTCGTGGCTGGCGTTCGGCCGGCTCAACCATGTGCTGGGCCTCGACACCGTGTGCGCGCTGCCCGGGCACTGAAGTGGTCCGGGGCCGCTCGGTGAGCCCGCCCGGCCCCGGGCTTCGATCTCACCATTACAGGTCGGCGGCGATGATCTCTTCGATGTTCCGTTCGGCGAGCGCGGTGATGGTGACGAACGGGTTGACACTGGTGTTGCCGGGGATCAGCGAGCCGTCGATGACGTACAGGCCGGAGTAGCCGTGGAGGCGGCCGTAGTTGTCGGTGGCCTTGTTCAGCACCGCGCCTCCGAGCGGGTGGTACGTGAGGTGATCGCCCCAGATCTTGTAGGTGCCGAAGAGGTCGGTGCGGTAGATCGTCCCCTCCGCCTTGTTGATCTTGTCGAAGATCGTCTTGGCCGCGTCGATGGACGGCTGCTTCCAGGAGGTCTGCCAGCTCAGATCGACCTTGCTCGTCGCGGCGTTCCAGGAGAACTCGGCTCGGTTCGGGTTCTTGGTGATCGACAGATAGAACGAGGCGTACGTCTCGATCCCGGTGGGCAGCGGCGCGACCTCGGCGAACGCACCACCAGCAGCCCAGTTGTCGATGCCGCCCGTGGGTATGGACGCCTGGACCTTGCCGGTCGGGTCCCACAGGTGGTTGGCGCGGCCGCACATGACGTTGCCGTTGTCGCCCCAGCCCTTGCCGATCTCGTCGTTCAGGCGGGGCAGCGCTCCGGTGGCCTTCAGCGTGACCAGCAGCTTGCTGGTGCCGACGCTGCCTGCCGCGAAGAACACCTTGTCTGCGGTCACGGACTTGGTGGCCGTGGTGTCCCCGTTGGTGTCGATCTGGTCGATGACGACGGTGTAGCCGCCACCGGCCGCCGGGGCGACCGAGGTGACTTTGTGCAGTGGAGAGATGGTGACCTTGCCGGTGGCCCTGATCTGGGCGATGTAGGTCTTCGGCAGCGACTTCTTACCGTAGTTGTTGCCGTAGAGGATCTCGCCGTCCAGCGCCGATCTGGGGACGGTACCGGCCGCCTCCTGCTTCATGTAGTCCCAGTCGTACACGGTGGGAACGAAAACGAACGGGAAGCCGGAACGCTGGGCTTGCTTACGGCCGACCCGGGCGTACTGGTAGCACTCGGCGGTCTCGAACCAGGCCGGGTCGATGGTGTTGACCCCGAGCCCGGCGTTGGCACGCGGGTAGTAGATGCCGTACATGTCGTCGGCGTTCACCGACGGGAGGATGGCGCCGAAGTTCTCGCGCTTGGGAGTGACCGCCATGCCGCCGTTGACCAACGAACCGCCTCCGACACCGCGCCCCTGATAGACCGTGATGCCGCCGAATTCCTCGGCGTCCAGGATCCCGGTGTAGCGGGAGATGTCCTTGTCGATGGGGAAGCCGAGGAAGTTGCTGAGGGGCTGTTTGGTTTTGGTGCGGAGCCAGTAGGACCGGTTGTCCGGCTGGGTCGTGTTGGCGAAGATCTTGCCGTCCGGGCCGGGCGTGTCCCAGGCCATGCCCATCTCGATCATGTGTACGTCGACGCCGGCCTGGGCGAGACGCAGGGCGGCGACGGAGCCCCCGTATCCGGTGCCGATCACCAGGGCCGGGACATGGGTCCCGGAGTCGATCGGAGCCGCAGTGGAGACAGCTTTCGCCTGAGCCGGGGCGGCGTGGCCGATGAGAGCCACGGCTCCCAGAATAGAACTGGTTCCTGCGATGAACCTTCGACGCGAGACACTCTTGGATCCAGCATCATGCATGGTGGTGTCGCTCATGTGGCGTCCTTCACTCTCGACAGAGTGAAGCAGGTTCTACTGTCGATTGCGCGCAAAGTCACTAGATACTTATAGGTAACTTCTGCCTGATCACGGACTCCGGGCAGCACGGTCCGGCACAGCTGACGCCCGCGGGTTGCCCGAGGACTCGCGACCTCTTGATGTCCTGAGCTCGGCTACGACCGCCGCACCCGTGCCGTCAGCCTGCTGCCGAGCCGTCTGCCGAAGCCGCCCGGCCGGTTCCATGCCCGGAACGCCTCCGCCGTGCGGCTGCTGCCCGTACGCTCGGCGGCCTCCTCCACCGCCGCCACCTCGGCGGCGGACAGGCCGCGCACCACAGGCCGCAGCACCTCCTCCAGCAGCGCCGCCCGCGTCTCGCTCCAGGCGCGGCCCGCGTGCGGGTGGGAGCTCCAGACGGTGAAGCAGTCGGCCACATAAGCGGGTTCGGAGCGCAGCCGGGCCAGGACCATGTCATGGCGGGCGGCCCTGCCGTAAGTCGCGATGAGGTCCGCGTCGTCGCTGTGGACGAACGCGTACAGCTCCGCCTCGGGCCGGTCCGGAGCGAGCAGCTGCCCGGCCAGGGCGCCGAACGCCTGGTCGCGTACGCCCGGCTCCACCGGTTCGGCCCCGGCGCACAGCTTCCGGGCCCGCTCCGTCCAGCCGGGTTCCGCCGCCCCCGACCGCACGTCCCGCGCGAACTCCAGGAGCAGCAGGGCACCGCGCACCCGCGCGCCGATCTCCTGCGGGAAGCCGCGCAACAGGTCATGGGCGAGTTCGGGGGCCTCCTCGTCGTCGGCGGGGGCACCGAGCGCCGCCGCGACGAGAGCGGACCACGTACCGGCCGTACGGTGCGCGTCGGAGGTGGTCCCGCCCAGCAGCTGCCGGGCCTCGCCCGCCGTGGGTGTGTCCTCGCCCCACACAAGGCCCACCGCGGTCCGCAGCACCAGCGGTTCGGTGAAAGGTGACATTCCACCGGCGCGGAGCACCGTGTGCAGCACCTTCACCCGGTCGCCGCCGCCCGCCCCGGCGTCCGGCGCCGCCGCGCACATCCGCAGATGCGGCAGCGCCTGTGCCCCGGTGAACGGCAGGGCGACACCGGTCAGCAGCCGCTCCGTCCCCGCCGGATCGTGCGGGGCGATCCGGTCCAGCTCGCCCAGCAGCGCCGTACGGACATCGAACTGTTCGTCCAGGAGGTCGAGCAGCACCGGCGCGCAGTCGGCCGCCCCTTCGTCCAGCAGGGACCGGGCCATCCGGTGTACGACATCGGGGAGCAGGTCCGTACAGTCCACGTCGAGCAGCCGCGCGATCCGCAGCAGCTGCACGGTGCGCGCCACACTGCGGCCGGGCGCGGTGGACGCACCGGTTGCGAGTTCGGTACGGAGGTCGTCGCCCAGGGCCACGACGAGTGCGGCGGCGGCACGCTCCCCGGCCGGTTCGGCGAAGGCCGAGCGCGCGGGCGGTTCGAGTGTGACATTGCCACCGCGTACCGCCTCCGTCACCAGCAGTGCGGCGAGCGATGCGGCCGTGGCGGCGGGGGACCGACCGTCGAGAGCGGTCAACAGCCGAGCCACACAGGACAGTTCGTGGCTCGTACGGTCGATGCCGGGAGCGGTCAGCGCCTCGGTCAGGCGCTGCGTCCGCTCCTCGTCCAGCGCGTACGGCCGCTCGGCGGCCCAGTCGGCTGCCGCGGCACGCTCGACGGGGCCGAGCGCGACGCCCGCGCAGAGTGCCGTGACGGCGAGCGGTCCGGCGGCGAAGGGCTCGCCGGGCAGCTCCGCCGCCGCCCGGAACAGCTCCGGAGACCGACTCCGCCAGATCCGGGCGCAGGTCTCGGCCCAGGCGTCGTCCACCGGACGCTCAGGGCGCGCCCCGGTGCAGGCGTGCACCCGGAGCCCGAGCCCGTTGCCGGAGCCGTTCGGTTCCGGTGCGTCCTGCGGCAGCACTCCGACGACCTGATGCGGGGACTGCGCCGGACGGCGGGTGTACGTCGTGAAGGTCAGGCGCTGCGCGCTCTCCGGCGGGAGCACGGCCCCGGCCAGAGCGATCCACCGGGCCACATCGGCGCTCTGCCGCTCCACGAGAACCACTCGCGCCGACGACGGTTCCTCGCTCGCCCGGCGCAGATCGGCGAAGACCGCCGCCAGCCAGGGGCTCCGGGACACCGCGAAGTCTTTCAGCGCCTCCGGCCCGAAGGCGGCGGAGGCGGGCAGGGAGGCTATTCGGCCGGGCGTGCCGCCGTCCGGTGCGGTGGAGGCCCAGTTCGGCGACCGCCAGGCCGTGACCGGCAGCGCGTCGCCCGGCAGTCGGGTACCGGCCGGGAGATGCACCGCGTGCGCGTGGAAGCGACCCGCGCCGGGGCCGCCGAGCGCCACCGTACGGCTCAGCAGATGGCTGCCGTCGGACAGCGCGCTGAAGCTGAACGCCTCGGGAAAGGACCGGAGTTCAGCGGTCGTGGGGTGGTACGGGGCCCCGGCCGGCGGCTCGTAGCCGAGGAGTTGCTCGGCCTCGGCCAGCACCGGCGTGGGTACACCGGCGCTGACCGCTGTGAACCGTGCGCCGCCCCCGTCGTCCCCCGCAGAGGCAGAGGTGTAGTGCAACTGCGCGAGGCTCATGCGTCGGTCCTCTTCGTCCTTGCCGCGAACGTCCCCGTACCGTCAGCACGCCCGCTCCGTCGGCCGTCCGTCGAGGGCAGGGCTGTCCGGGCGCAGCGACGACCCCGGCGGGGAACGGTCCGCAATCGCGGGAGCGACGCTATCAAGGCACGCCGCTCCCGCATGCACCCTGCCGGAAGGTCACCCGGGCAACCCTCGTTGAGGCGTTCAGCCCAGCGGGACGGTTCGCAGCGCCCGTACGCCCGGCGCGGTCGGGGTTCCGACGTTCAGCTGGCCCTTGTCGGCGGAGGATGCCGCCGAGTCCGCACCCACCGGTGTGCTGGTCATCGGCCGGGATGCGGCACAACGCTGCTTCTCCGCCTCGGACATGGGGCCGGTGCGCTGGAGGATGCGGTCCGGTACGGCACGCGAGGGGCCGTCGATGACCGCGTGCAGCCGGTAGTCGTCCTTGCCGCTGAGGAACCAGCCCTCGACCCGCTCCCGGCTCGGCTGCATCTCGACCCAGCTCACTTCACCGGGCTGGATCTTCTCCACGATCTCCCGCCGGTCGCTGCTGAACCACTGCCAGGGCCGCTGCCAGCCCTTCTCGTAGGCGAGGGCGAACTGCGTCGCCATCGGGCGCTCCTTGATCCGCTTCTCGTCCTCCGTGCGGTCGCCGGTGGTGGGCAGCCTGGCGACCTCCGAGAGCGCGAGGTTCGCGTCCACATACGTCTGCGAGATGCTGTCGTGGCTGCGCTCGGCGTAGGTGAGGACCCGGGTGTGCTCCAGCGGATTCCGGGTGCAGTTGATGAAAGCCTCGCCGACCACCCGTGCCTGGTCGTAGTAGCGGAAGGACATACGGGTGTCGGGCCGGAAGGTGCAGGCGTTCTCGCCGTTGCAGGCGGCGGCCGCGTTGTGCAGCGTCTTCTCGCGCTCGTTGCCCTTGTACGCCTCCGAGCGCTCCAGGTTGGTCTTGGGAACGGTCTTGTCGAGCGCGAGCGGCACCTCGACGGCGCGCACCTTGGTGACCATCGGCGAACATGTCACATGGGTACGGGTGTCGGTGACCTTCGAGGTGAAGGTGAGCAGCGGCTCGTTCTCCGTGGCGGTGAACTCGTACGTCCGCTGCGCCCAACGGCCGGGCCCCGCCTTGCCCTTGGTGCGGCCCGGGTCGCCCGCCGTGGTGACCGGCGTGACCGGTCCGCCGGAGCCTTCCACGGTGTACGGCTGCCCGTCCGCCACCTGCTCGGGGGTGCACTCCTTGGAGACCGCCGGACTGTCCTCGTAGCTGACGGTGACCCTGGCCCCGGAACGGACCCCGCGCAGCCGCTGCCGCAGCGTGTTGCCGTCCTTCTGGAGCGCGACCCCGTGAGCATGGTCGGTGCGGCCCGAAGCGGCCGGTGAATAGCGCTGGTTGGAGCCGGTCCAGAAGTCGATGCCGACGGTGGTGGGGCCGTCGTTCGTCATGGCGGGGTCGGCGAAGTCGCCGTTCAGGACCGGAACGGTCTGGGAACCGGCCGCGGCTGCGGCACCCGCCGGAGCGGCTCCCAGCGCGGGGGACAGCACGATCCCGGCGACGCCGACGGCGGCCAGGGTGCGAAGAGGGAGAGTCATGACTTTTTCTGCTCCTGTCGGCGGGGGTCAGTGCTGGGCGGGCGGCAGGGCGTCCTCACGCTCGGGCAGGGCACCCCGCGGTACCAGACCCTCGGCCGGAACCTCCCGCAACTCACCCTGTGCGGAACGGGTGTTGTCGTCGTCGCCCGCCGTGTTCTGGGCGGGCCGCTTACGCCCGCAGATGCTGTCCGGGACGGGGTAGGTCTGGGCCACGAACGTGCTGCTGTTGACCATGGACGGGCTGTCCACCGCGATGCCGATGATCTTCTTGCCCCGGTCGGTGACCAGGCTGCCGACCACTCGCCGCATGGCCGCACTCGCGCCGAACACCAGCATGTCGTAGGGCTTGACGGTGGTCTTGTACGTCGTGGTCTCGGTGTTGTCGACCGTCCAGGACTTGGAGTACGTCGCCTTGAAGGCGGCCTGGAACGCGAGCGAGGCGGTCAGGGTGCCGGAGGCCGTCGCGAGACCGGAGACGGTGGTCTTGTTGGTGTTCGTCGAGGTGGGCCCCTCCTTCATGTTGGGCGTCGTGTTGGCCATGGTCGTCTCGTTGGCGGCGGAGGTGGTGACCAGGCCGGTGGCGGCGACCGTACCCGTGGCGGTGACACTGCCGGAGATCTCGCCGCCGATGTTGTCGGTGCTGGTGGTGCGCAATGTCACCGTACGGTCCACGTTGATCTCGTCCACCGTGCAGTTGACGACCGCGTTGCCCAGCGACTTGACCGCGGTGGCGAACTCCCGGTCCTTCGCCGGGTCGATCTTGAACCTGCAGGAGCTCCGCCTGGCCTTGTTCTTCTCGCAGTACTTCAGTACCTCACTGACCTTCGCCGCCCGGTTGCCAGCGGTGAACGCACGGGCGGTGGGCACCTGTTCCATGCTCCTTGGACCCTCGTCGGCCATTGCGGGGGCGAGCGGGGCGATCAGGCCGAGGGTGATCAGGGGCAGGACCAGCGTGGAGCGGCACAGGGCGCGCTTGGGCATGACGGAGTTCCTTCCGACTGTGACGAGAAGCCACGGGGAGCGGGGGAGCGGGGCCGTTCAGGACCCGAGCAGGGAGCAGAGCTGCGAGACGGGGAAGGCGGACTGGCTGTCGTCGGCCGCTCCCGCCGGCAGCGAAGCGGGGAAGTCCGCACACGTGGACTCGACGGCGGAGGCCGCGTTGTCGGACGGGTCGGGCTTGAACGAGTCGATGGTCCCGGTCATGTCCGAGATCCCGCCCTCCTCGCGCTCGCCCTTGCCGGTCAGCTTCTCCATGCACGAGGCGGAGCCGGGCGGGCACTCCTTGAGCTTCTCGCCGGCCTCCTTGATGTCCTTGTCGGCCTGGCCCGCCGCGGCCTGGTTCTTCTCCTGCGCCTTCTCGATCTCCGCCGCCTCCTTGGCGTTGGACTCGCGGTCCTTGCACGCCTGGTCGTCCGGCTTGCACTCCTCGGCGGGGGCGGCGCCCCGGACGGCGGTGACGGACTGCGCGTACGCGGGAGAGGCGAGCCCGAACACCGGCAGGGCGGTCGACAGGGCGAGGGCGGATGTGAGCACGGCGGCCCGCAGAACGGGGCGGCGACGGTGGGCAGGCAGCAGTGGACGCACGGGGGCTCCAGGGCATCTGTGGGGTGAGAGGGAATGGGCCCAGGGCGGGGCGCGAATCGCCACCAAGATCACTGAGCGCATGGCCGAAGCTACCCAAGTCCGGCCCGAAGACGCCGAGGACACACGGAAGTTACGGGTGCGGTGGCAACCTCACCGTATCGGCGTAGTGGCGCCCGGAGCCCGGGAACCCGACGAGGCGACGGCGACCCGTCCGCCCGCCCGGCCCCGTAACGCTGCCCGAACCCGCCTGCGTTCTGCCCCCTAACCCATACAGCGGCCCGTCGCTCGGGTGGACAGTGCCGTTTTGGCTCGCGTTAACGATCTTGGTCGGTCACTCTGCAGGAGAGCGCGGCGGCTGTGACCCGGTCCGCCGGGCATCGCCGCGGGCATCCCACGCCCGCCGGTCGGTCACGCCCCGGAACCCGCCCCGCGCCTCACCCCACCCCCCGAATCGAAGGACCTCCATGTCCCGTTCCACGCGCCGCTCGCTACGCCTGCGCACCCTGACCGCCATCGCCGTGACGGCCGCCGCGCTGACCGTCGTACCGGCCATCACCCCCGCCGCCGCCAACGAGGGCAACCCGACCGTGCTCGCCTGGGGCGCCGGCCGCACCGGACAGCTCGGCAACGGCACCACCACGGACAGCCTCAGCCCCGCCTCCGTCACCAGCCTCTTCCGGGGCGACGTCGACCAGATCTCGGCCGGCGGCACCTCCTCCGCGGACTCCTTCGCACTCGCCCGCACCGACAACACCGTCAAGTCCTGGGGCAACAACTCCTCGGGCCAGCTCGGCAACGGCGGCCGCACCGACCAGCCGGTCCCCACCACCGTGCCCCGCCTGAGCAACATCAAGGACATCGCGGCGGGCGGCGAGCACGCCCTCGCCCTCGACACCGCCGGCCAGGTCTTCTCCTGGGGCGACAACGCCTACGGTCAGCTCGGCAACAACCGCACCGGCGACAGCCGGGCCGTCCCCGACCGGGTCCAGGGCATGCCCAAGGTCAAACAGATCTCCGCTGGCTGCGACTTCTCCCTGGCGCTGCTGGAGAACGGCAAGGTGTACGCCTGGGGCCGAGGCGTCTACGGCCAGCTCGGCAACGGCAGCCGCGCCGTCAGCTCCGTACCGCGTCAGGTTCAGGGCCTGGAGAACATCACCAAGATCGACGCGGGCTGCCACCACGCACTGGCACTGACCGCCGACAACACCGTCAAGTCCTGGGGCTACAACCTCTACGGCCAGGTCGGCAACTCCTCCACCAAGTCCGCCGTGTCCCCGGTGGACGTCGACTGGCTGGAGGACGTCTCCGACATCGACGCGGGCGCCAACCACAACTACGCGATCACCAGCGACAGCAAGGTCTGGGGCTGGGGCAACAACCAGTACGGCCAGCTCCTGGAGACCGACGAGGCATTCGACAACAACATCTCGCGCGCCAATCACACCGCACCCATCGAGATCCCCCGGCTGGAGGGCGTCCAGCACATCGCGGCCGGCGCGCGCCACGGAGTCGCCGTCACCGCCGACGACGTCGTCACCTGGGGCCACAACGGCGAGGGCCAGCTCGGCAACGGAACCACCGTCTCGCGCTACGACTCCGTGAAGATCCTCAACGAGGGCTCCGCGATCAAGGGCGTGGCCGCGTCGCTGGGCGGCAACACGACGTACGCGTACTGAGCCCCGCTGTACCTCCCCGCATCCCGAACTCACCCCGGAAAGGCCCCGCATGACCAAGCGACGCACGGTGCGCACCACCGCCACCGCGACCCTCACCCTGGCCGCGCTCGCCACGGCCGCCCTGTCCGCGTACGCCGCGCCCAGCGATCCATGGGTACGCGGCTGGGGAACCAACAACCTCGGCCAGCTCGGCAACGGCAGCACCGTCAACCAGCAGACCCCTGCCGACGTCCAGGGCATCGCCCGCGACGACGTACGCGAGCTCTCCGGTGGCGGAGACGCGGACAAGAACGCGTTCGCCGTCGCCCTCCTCAAGGACGGCACGGTGAAGTCCTGGGGTGCCAACCTCACCGGCCAGCTCGGCAACGGCACGACAACCAACCAGAGCTTCCCCGCCACCGTCGCCGGACTCTCGGGCATCAGCGAGGTCGACGCGGGCCTCAACCACGCCCTTGCCGTACGCGGCGGCCGCGTTCTCGCCTGGGGCAGCAACGCCAGTGGCCAGCTCGGCAACGGTGTGACCACCCCCGACGCGAACGGCGTGCAGAAGACCCCGGTCGAGGTGCAGAGCCTCAAGCAGGTCAAGGACGTCGGAGCGGGCTGCGACTTCAGCGCCGCCCTGCGCCAGGACGGCACCGTCTGGACCTGGGGCGCGGGCGCCAACGGCCGCCTCGGCACCGGCGACAACAACAACCGCAACACCCCGCAGAAGGTCAAGGACCTCACCGACGTCGTCTCCATCTCCGTCGGTTGCTACCACGTCCTGGCCCTCACGGCGGACGGCGCCGTCAAGTCCTGGGGGTACAACGGCTTCGGTCAGCTCGGCAACGACTCCCTGACCGACAGCAACGTCCCGGTCGACGTCCTGCAGCTCGAAGGCGTCGCGAAGCTCTCCGCCAACACTTACAACAGCTTCGCCATCCTGGACGACGGCAGCGTCAGCGCCTGGGGCTACAACGTCTCCGGCCAGCTCGGCGACGACACCACCATCAACCGCACCACTCCGGTCCCGATCGACGTCCTGCAAGGCGTCACGGACATCGCGAGCGGGCTGGACTACACCGTCGCCGCCCGCGACGACGGTTCGGTGATCGCCTGGGGCGCCAATGCCAACGCGCAGCTCGGCGACGGCACCGTCAATCCCACCCGAAAGCCGGTGACCGTCCTTCCGGCGGGCAGCGCAATCCTGCGCGTCGCGACGACGGAGCTGGGCAAGTCCAGCTTCGCGTACTGATCCGAGCCGGCGGCTACGTCCTTGCCGCCCGCGCCCGGCGCGCGGCAAGGACCTGCTCAGTGCGCCCCCATCACTCCAATGGCCTATGCGCTGTCGGCTCTTGCAGTCGTTGATCGTCTTCGGATTGTTCAATCCCCCATGGGCTCCGCTCTCTGGGCCCAAGGGTTGCTCTGCGTACAGGAGTTACACGGATGAATCCCAAGACGCTCTCCGCGGTCGCCGCCGTTCTGGCCCTGGCCGGCCTCACTGGTGCGTCCACGGCCAACGCGGTGCCCGGCACGGTCTCCGGCGACGGCGGCAACCGCATCGGCACCCTGCGTGACAACGCCGATGCCCACGTGAAGGAGGGCGGCCTCAGTGCGGCCTGGGTCAAGGAAGCCGAGGAGATCAAGCAGATCGCCCTGTCCGGCAACCGCATCGGTGTTCTCACGGGTGACGGCGTCGCCTGGGTGAAGGAGGGCGGCCTCAGCGCGACCTGGGTCCGGGAGGCCGACGACGTCAAGCAGATCGCCCTGTCCGGCGACCGCATCGGCGTCGTGAAGGACAACGGCGACGCCTACGTCACGGATGGCGGCCTCAGCGCCACGTGGGTCCTGGAGTCCCACAAGGTCAAGGAACTGGAACTGTCCGGCAACCGCATCGGCGTCGTGAAGGGCAACGGCGACGCGTACGTGAAGGAGGGCGGTCTCAGCGCCACGTGGGTCAAGGAGTCCGACAACGTCATCGGTATCGACCTTGCCGGCAACCGCATCGGTGTGCTCACGAGTGACGGCGTCGCCTGGGTGAAGGCGGGCGGTCTCCACGCCACGTGGGTCAAGGAGTCCCACGACGTCATCCAGCTCGAACTGTCGGGCGACCGCATCGGCGTCCTGAAGGACACCGGCGACGCGTACGTGAAGGATGGCGGCCTCAGCGCCACGTGGGTCCACGAGTACACCCACGCCATTCAGATCGCTCTGTCGGGCAACCGTATCGGCGTCCTCAAGGGCGACGGCGACGCACGGGTCAAGGAAGGCGGCCTGAGCGCGACGTGGGTCCTGGAGGCCAACAACGTCATCGAGCTGGCGCTGTCCTGACCGCTGACGCCTGATACCCGCCGCGCCGCGCAACGGAGTTGATCCGTTGCGCGGTGTCGTGCCGGTCAGCGTCCGGTCAGCCGTTCACGGCGTAAGCGACGAAGCCGGTCCAGGCGGCGGGGGAGAGGGCGAGCTGGGGGCCCTGCTCGACCTTGGAGTCCCGGACGTGGACGGTGGTGGGGCAGGTGGCTACCTCTACGCAGGAGTCGCCGTCGCCGCCGCTGTAGGTGGACTTGTACCAGGAGAGGGCGACTTCTACGCAGGAGTCGCCTGAGGGGCTGCTGTAGCTGCTCTTGAACCAGGCCAGGTCTGTGGTGCTCATGCCGCTCCTCGCATCCGCTGCAACAGGCTCACGGAGTATTCGAGAGAGTGAGCCTGTGAACGCATCCTGGCATACCGCATCTGGAGCGTGCTGACGAGCTTTGGGTCGGGCATGAAGTGGCCGCTCTTCTGCCCCTCGGAATAGCCGTACCACTTGTGCTCCGGGGTTTCGAGCAGTTGCATGGGGCCGTCCAATCCCGCGTGGCTGTGCCGCACCACTGGCATTACCTGGATCTCGATGTTCCTTAGCTTCGCCAGGTCGAGCACATGGTCGATGAGTCCCAGGGTGACCTCGCGCCCGCCGGTGCGCCTCAGGAACAGGTGTTCTTCGAGGATGAAGCTGTAGGCGGTGTTCGGCCGCTCCGTGAGTAGACGTTGTCGCTCGGTCCGCGCAATCATCTGTGCTTCGATCTGTTCGTCGCCGAGCGGGGGAAGCTGGTTGACGAACAAGGCCTGCGCGTATGCCTCCGTCTGCAACAGGCCGGGAATCAACCGGCATTCGTACGTGTACAGACTGAGGGCGGACAACTCCAACTGCGCCCACTGCTGGAACCAACTTGCCAACCCAGACCGCCGCGATAAATGCTTGGCCGCGGCCTTGATGACCCCGAACGCATCCAGCACGTCCTCCGCCCGGTCCACGAAAGCCGGCGGCGGAAACCGTCGCCCCTGCTCGATCGAGGCGACCGTCGGCACCGAGTACCGCACCATCGGGGCGAACTGCTCCTGTGTCAGCAGCGCTCGTTTACGGAAGACCTTGACGACCTCCCCGAACGCCTTCAGGCTGTCCGAGGGTTCCGGCTCCCCGTTCGCGCCCGTCGCCCCACCCGTTCCGCCGACGCCGTCCGTCATGTCCGGCCACCTCCCGTGCCCTGCGCCTGTCCTGGTCCGCAACTCGCCCATGGTCACGGACTGTTACGCGTACCGTCTACCCTCTGCACCCGTACGCTGACTCAGCGTACGAGTTGCTGAGCTGGTCCGATGGGGGTTCCGGCCGTCAGGGTGGGCGCATGGAAGCACTCTCCACTCCCCAACCATCGTTCACCGTGTGTGTGTTCGCGCAGCGCTTCAGTTCCACGCCTCGCGGAGCAAGGCTCGCCCGGCATCTCGCACTGCACGTGCTGCACGACTGGGGCATCCCGTACCGCAGTGACGCTTCGGAGACGGCGGCGCTGATCGTCGCCGAGCTGGCCGCGAACGCGACAACGCACGGCAGGGTGCCGGGCCGCGACTTCGAGTTGCGGCTGACGCATGCGCCGGGTGACACGCAGACACTCGGCGTCCTGCGCATCGAGGTCAGCGATACGCGGGGCGAGCGGCGCCCGCCGGGGCCGGGGGAACTTGTACCGCCGCCGCCCGGTTCCGGCAGCGGGTACGGGCTGATTCTGGTCGAGGCGCTGGCCGACCGGTGGACGGTGCTGGACCGCTTACCGCTGGGCAAGACGGTCCGCGCCGAGCTGGACCTGCTGTACTGACCGGCGCGCGCGGACCGTCCGCCGCAGCCGGATCATTCGGGCAGTGCGGACGCCTCACCGAAAGCCGCGAGCAATTGGAGCGGAAACTCGGGATCGGCCTGGCCGATGGTCAGCGCGAGCCACCGGTCGGGAGCGGCCGGCCGCCAGACCTGCATGCTGCCTGCGACGCCGCACAGGAAGGCCAACGGCTCGGGTGCCACGAGCCCGGGGTCGGGACTGTCGAGTCCGGGATGCGGCCACAGGTCGACGGTCTCCGGAGTACCCCAGCGGTCGGTCAGAACCGCAGCCAGCGTCGCAAGATCGCCCTCAAGCGCCTGCTCGGCCGCCTCGACGATCTCCTCACTGCGGTCCTCCCAGAAGTCCTGGCTCTCCCGGAGCACGGCCAGGTGATATCCGGGGCCGCTCCACCGCTCCCCTTCCCCCTGCTGCTCTTCCTGGTCGGGGAACGGCAGAGCGCTGAGACTGTCGATGACGGACAGTTGGTCATTCGTCGAACGCGTCGGACGCCAGCTCTGCACGGTCGCATCCTAAGCCTCGATCCACCGATCAATAGCCGGTCCAGGGCCTGGACATGAAGACGCGGATGCCCTCTGGGCCGGGACGATGAGACTTCCTACGGCTGCACACCCACAGATCGAGGGAACATCCGCGAGATGCGGTCTGACCATGCTGCTCCCGCGGTCCTCCGTCGTGTTCTACGAGCCGAAACTGATGGCGGATGCGGGGTCGGCGCCGGTGGTGCGTCTGGCAGAGCCGGTGCGGCTGCTGCAACTGACCGACCGGGCGATCACCCCTGCCCCGCAACGACCGACAGTTCACCAACCCGCAGCACAAGCCCGCCGAAGCTCACTTGCGACGCCCGTCGCCTGGATCGGGGCTCGGCGATCGCGGTCGACGTGGGCCGGTTCAGTCCGGGACGGCGGCGTCGACCAGGGCGGCGGCTACGGTGCGGGCCGCTGATTCGGCGCTGGGGTTGCGGTCCAGCCAGGCGCTGATTCCGGCGCCGTCGTAGAGGATCACCAGTTGGTGGGCGAGTGACTTCGCGTCCTTGGCGCCTGCCTGCTGGGCGAGGTCGTAGAAGAGCTCGTGCAGCCAGATGCGGTAGTCCCGCGCGGCCTGTTCGACGACACCGCCGGGCGGGGCGTCGGCGCTCGCGCTGATGAACGCGCAGCCGCGGAACCCCGGCTCGGTGAACGACAGCCCCTGTACCTCGAACGCGCCGACCAGGCGCTCCTTCGCGGTGTCGTAACGCGCTTCGAGCTCGTGTCTCATGCGCTCGGCGGTCGCGGCGTGCCGTGCCTGGAGGTAGGCCCGGACCAGGCCGTCCTTGCTGCCGAACGCGCTGTACAGCGTTGCCTTCGCGACTCCGGCGTGCGCGATGACGCGGTCGATCCCGACCGACTGCACACCCTCGGCGTAGAACAGCTCGTTGGCCGCGGCCAGCAGCCGCGCCCGCGCTGCCGCGCTGCGTGCCTGCGGTGAGAGCACCTTCGTAGACATACTCACACGGTAGCAGACAGGTCTGTCTGTCTTCAATTGGCTGCCCGCTGCCCTTGCACATCCAGACAGGTCTGTCTAGATTGGATGTGTTAGCCGGACCCGCCGGTCTGGAGAACAATTCGGAAAGGTGCATCCCATGTCTGTGGAGCACGCGAACCCCGACCTGCACCCCATTACTGCCCTGGTCACCGGGGCCACGTCCGGCATCGGCCGGGCGGTCGCCAAGCGGCTCGCCGCCGACGGAATGTCCGTCGTCGTGGCCGGCCGTAACGCCCGGCGTGGCGCCGAGACCGTCGACGAGATCACCACGGCAGGCGGCCACGCGCGGTTTGTCGAGGCGGACCTTGAGGACCCGGCCGGCATCGACCGGCTCGCCTCCGACGTCGGCGAGATCGACGTCCTGATCAACAACGCCGGGCAAGCCATCTGGGCACCGACCGAGGAGATGAAGGTCTCCGACTACGACGCGATGTTCGCCAGCAACGTCCGCGCACCGTTCTTCCTCGTGGCGGCTTTCGCCCCGGCGATGGCGGCGAAGGGGTCGGGCAGCGTGATCAACATCGGCAGCATGGCCGGCAGTATCGGCATGGCCACGGGCGCCGCGTACGGTGCGACCAAGGCCGCGCTGGCGTCACTGACGCGAGGCTGGACGGCCGAGTACAGCGGCCGCGGCGTCCGCTTCAACACGGTCGCCCCCGGCCCCGTCTACACCCGGCCCGAGGCCCGCGACCTGTTCGACGCAATCGCCGAGACCACCGCGATGAAGCGCGCGGCCCAGCCCGCCGAGATCGCCGAGGTCGTCGCATTCCTCGCCTCGCCGAAGGCCGGCTACGTCACCGGAGCGACCGTCGCCGTCGACGGCGGCCGCACCGCCATCTGAACCTGCCTGCTCTGAGAGGAAAACGCTCATGAGCAACGCTGTGTACGGCCTGAGCGTCGGCGCTGTCGACGCCGAGAAACTCGCCCACTTCTGGACCGAGGCACTCGGGAGGGACGTCACCTCAGGTGCGAGCCCCGAATTCGCCACACTCGACCCGTTCGGGGCACCCCTGGCTGAGCTTCCACCAGGTCCCCGAGCCGAAGTCGGTGAAGAACCGGCTGCACCTCGACCTCATCGGCCCCACCTTCGAGGCTGACCCGCAGCGGCTGGTCGCCCTCGGCGCCTCCCGGATCCGCGTTGTCGCTCAGGGATCCGCTCGCCGGCCGACGTTCGCCGACCCCGAGGGCAACGAGTTCGACCTCATCGCCGGATGAGAACAGAGCCGGCAAGGCAGTGCCTGAAGCGTGCGAGACACCCCAGACTGCCAGAACCCCCACGATTCACACATGAAAGGTCACAGCCATGAACAGGCTGGACGGCAAGGTGGCGCTCGTCACCGGCGGCAGCAGCGGCATCGGACTCGCGACCGCGCAAAGGTTCGTGGAGGAAGGTGCCTACGTGTTCATCACCGGGCGGCGCCGGCCCGAACTGGACAAGGCAAAAGACGAGATCGGCAGAAACGTCATGACCGTCCAGGGCGACGTCACCGTCTCCGCCGACCTCGACCGTCTCTTCCGGACCATCGAGAAGGAGAAGGGGAAAATCGACGTCGTCGTCGCCAACTCGGGCCTGGTCGATCCGCAGGAGTTCGGCCGGATCACCGAAGAGAGCTTCGACCGCACCTTCAACCTCAACGCCCGTGGCACTCTCTTCACCGCCCAGAAAGCACTGCCCCTGATGAACGACGGCGGATCGATCATCCTCGTCGGATCCATCGCCGCCTACACCGGCATCGCCGGGTACACCACCTACAGCGCCACCAAAGCCGCACTGCGCTCCTACGCCCGCACCTGGACCAAGGAGCTGAAGGACCGCGGCATCCGGGTCAACGTCCTCAGCCCAGGCCCGATCGACACCCCGATCATGGACAGCCAAGCAGACTCCAAGGAAGGCGCGGACGCGATCAGGGCAGCCTTCGCATCGGTCATCCCCCTCGGACGCATGGGACGCCCCGAGGAAGCCGCCGCGGCCGCACTCTTCCTCGCATCCGACGAGAGCAGTTTCTGTGCAGGCATGGACCTGAGCGTCGACGGCGGCATGGCTCAAGTCTGAGGCTGGAGCAGACCGGGAAGCTTGGCTCCTCCAGGACTTCAACGGGATCGCCCCGGAACGCAATACCGTGGGCGCCACGTGTTGCGTAAATAGTCCGATTTGCGAGAAGTCGAGAACCGTCCCGACGCAGCTGCGCCCGGCATTGCGCGATTGTTCACGCCCTCGACATGGTCGGGGAGCGGCGGACGACACCCGTCATCCGCCGTCATCCGCGAATTGCTGCTCGGCCCGGGGTGCTACACCGGCCGCCGTGCGCGCCGCGCACGAGGTGTGCGACGCGTCGGTCCCTATACGTCGCGGGCGATGGCGATGAATCGTTCGAGTTCGCCGGGGATGTCGGGGCCGGTGGGCTGGTAGGCGATCTCGGTGATGCCGTCTCGGGCGTAGGCGCTGAGCCTGTCGCGGATGCGGTCGGGGGTTCCGGTGACGGTGGTGGAGGTGATGGCCTGCCAGCTTCCTGCGTTCCAGGCAGCGGCGTCGGCCGCGTTGAGGTCGGTGAGGTGCTGGTCGTGTACGGCCAAGTGGCGTTGGGCGCGAGGATGGGCGGTGATGGCGTCGAGCCAGGCTTGTCCGCCGGGCAGGGTGGTGGGGTCGCCGCCGAATTCGTAGGCGGCGTGGTAGGCCAGAGCGTTGCCGGGTCCGGCGGCGGCGCGGACGCGCAGGGAGTCGAGTGGTTCGTCCTCGCCCAGGACGGTGCCGTGGATACCCAGTGCGGCCCAGGTGAATTCGCGGGCGTGGGCGGTTTCGCCGTTGACGCTGAAGAGGCCGTCAGCGATCTCGCGGGTGACAGCGAGACCTTTGGGGCCGAGCGCGGAGACCAGCACCGGAATGTCGATGGGGCGCTGCGGTGCGTTCGTGCCGGGATGCATCATGCGCATGGGGGCGCCGTCCCATTCCACGGTCTCACCGCGCAGCAGACCGCGTACCGTCCGGACGTAGGTGCTGAGATAGGACCAGGTGGCCGGCGGTGCACCGAGGGCGCGCGTGCCGTTGAAGCCGGTGCCGAAGGCGAGGGTCACTCGGCCGGGTGCGAGGGCGGCGAGGGTGGCGCCGCCGGAGGCGTTGACCATCGGATGGCGCAGTGTCGGGACGAGGACACCGGGGGCGAGGCCGATGCGGTGGGTGCGTTCGGCGGCCAGAGCCAGTATCGCCCACACGTCGGGGCTTTGAGCGGGTGTGTCGTGGAGCCAGGCGCGGTGGTAGCCCAACTGCTCAGCGACGGCGATGTGTTCGGGCGAGTGCAGGGATGTGGCGAACTGACAGGAGATGTCCATCGGTCAGGCTCCTTGGTCAGGAAGGAAATTCCCATCTCCCGGGCTCAAGCCTTCGTGGCTCTGAGCCGGGCGGGTGATGAATCGACACGTGCGGCGCCAGCGGGTGTTGAGCACCATCCGGAAGCGCGCTGCGCCGGAGAGCATCTTTCGGTATGCCTCCTTGCCGGCTCCGCGGGCGATGGCCACGGTCTCGAAGCCCATGGCGTCCACGGCAACCCGTGCGTGGCCGGGGCCCGGCTGACGACACTGTCAGATGCGCCGTTGCGGTATCAGATTTGCGCTCTGCCACCATCAACAAAAAGTTCGATTCCCGTGACGAAGCTGGAGTCGTCCGAGGCCAGGAAAAGCGCCGCCTTGGCAACTTCGTCGGGCTTCCCCATGCGGCCCATCGGAATCGTGGACGCAATCCTCGCGATGGTGTCTTGGGGCTGCATCGCCACAAGTGGCGTTTCGATCGGACCAGGGCTGAGGACGTTGGACCGGATATGGCGATCCTTCAGCTCTACAGTCCATCCTCGAACGAAATTTCTGATGGCAGCCTTGCTCGCGCCGTAGACCGAGAACGCAGGGGTTCCCTTGACGCTCGCAACGGAGCCCGTGAGAATGATAGAGGCACCGTCATTCAATAGCGGTAGGGCCTTTTGTACCGTAAAGAACACCCCCTTCACGTTGATGTCGAAAATTTTGTCGAAATGGTCCTCCGTGACGTCTTCCAGTGAAGCGAACTCACCTAGACCGGCGTTGGCGAAAACGATATCGATCCGCCCCTTCAGCTTGACGGTCTCGTAGAGGCGGTCAAGGTCGGCCAGTTCGGCGACGTCCCCCTGAACGCCGGATACGTTGCCGCCGATTGCCTGCACGCCTTCATCGAGTTCTTTCTGGCGGCGGCCCGTGATGAAGACATAGGCGCCCTCTCTGACGAAGAGCTTTGCTGTGGCCAGCCCGATCCCTGTGGTGCCGCCGGTGATGATCGCCACTTTTCCCTGCAGCTTGCCCATGGTTACTGCTCCCGATAGTGGTATATGGGGATGGTCGGACGGCCCGGGTTCATCCCGGATGACGCAATCATCATTCGGAAGGGTCAGGTCGAGCCAATAGACCCACGCCCAATGGCGAATTAAACCGCCAAACGGCGGTCCTGTGTCCAAGCCAAGGGCTCTGGCAGCGGTTGTTCTGCGAGCCGAAGCGGTCGCCGTGCCCCGGCGCATGGTTGCGACCGCGGGCCCAAGGCCGTGCTCCGTGATGGTTCTCCCGGGTGGTCATGGGGGCGGGATCACCCGGGGCGGGTAGTCAGGGATCTGTGCCACCAGTTCCTTTCCCGTACTCGCCCCTTTGAGGAGCCGTCGTGAAATTCGGGGTCTCGACCTTCATCACCGACCAGGGAATCCGCCCGACCTCGCTCGGAACCGCCCTTGAGGAACGTACGTTCGATTCATTGTTCATCGCCGAGCACAGCCATATCCCGGCGAGCCGCGAGACGCCCTACCCGGGCGGTGGTGAGCTGCCGGAGGTCTACTACCGCACCCTCGACCCCTTCGTGGCCCTGACCGCGATCGGCGTGGTGACCGAGCGGCTGCTGCTGGGCACCGGCATCGCGCTGATCCCGCAGCGCGACCCGATCATCACGGCGAAGGAGGTGGCCTCGCTCGACCTGGTCTCCGGTGGCCGCGTGATCCTCGGTGTCGGCATCGGCTGGAACCGTGAGGAGATGAGGAACCACGGCACCGACCCCTCCACCCGCGGCCGGCTCACCGATGAGCGGCTGCGTGCCATGCGGGAGTTGTGGACCGCGGAGAAGGCCGAGTTCCACGGCGAGTTCGTGGACTTCGATCCGGTCTTCGCGTGGCCCAAGCCCGTGCAGCGCCCCCATCCGCCGATCTACGTCGGCGGCGGCGAGGGCGCGTTCCGGCGGGTGGCGCAGCTCGGAGACGCGTGGCTGGCCAACAGCATGTCGCCGCAGGAGCTCGGTCCGCAGATCGAGCGGCTGCGCGCCCTCGCCGACCGCGAGGTGCCGGTGACGGTGTACGCGGCTCCCGACGATCCCGAGCAGATCGAGGGCTACATCGGTCTGGGGATCGAGCGGCTGCTGTTCTACGTACCGACGATGCCTGAACGGGAGACGCTGGAGCATCTGGACCGACTGGCCGAAGTCGCCGCCCGGTACCGCTGAGGCGCCGGGAATGCGGGACCGGTTTGCGATTCCGTACCGCTGTGACCACCGGGGAGGGGTGCAATGCCCGCTCTGACGAGAGCCGAGGCACGGGAGCGGTTCGCCGCGGCGCGCATCGCCCATCTCGCGACGGCCGACATGGCGGCCCGCCCGCACCTGGTTCCGGTGGTGTTCGCTCTGGACGGCGACACGGTGATGCTGGCCGTGGACCACAAACCGAAGCGGACGACGCGGCTGAAACGCCTGGCCAACATCGCCGCCAACCCGTCGGTCTGTCTGCTCGCCGACCACTACGAGGATGACTGGGACCGCCTGTGGTGGGCCCGGGCCGATGGCGAAGCCCGCGTGCTCGCGCCGGCGGACCGGTCCCCCGAAGCGGCCCGCTGCATCAGCCTGCTCACGGCGAAATACCAGCAGTACGCCGGCCGGCCACCCGGCGGGCCGGTGGTCGAGGTCTCGGTCCTGCGCTGGAGCGGCTGGCGCGCGTCGTGACAGCACGCCGTCAGAGAGTGCGAGCACTTCGGCCTTCGAATCCAGGAGGCGCCCCGGGCCCCTGCGGGCGAGCAGCCGCGCTGTCGCGCGCCTGATGCCAAAAGCGCCCCGGGGCACCACTGCCGGCAGCCCTTCGACACAACGGGCGGGCACGCCTGGACCGCCCGCCCTGGGCTCCTCCCGGCTGTTCAGCCGCGTACGCCGGCCCGTCCGGGCCTCCCTGGGTCGCCCTCCGGGCGGACCGGCCGCCTCTCGCGCGGCACTGCCGTCGCAGATTCGAGGCGGACAGGGTCGACCGCGGCAAGCCAGGCGTCGGCGATCAGCCTGTGGCCGAGGGGACTCGGATGGACCCCGTCCGGGGCCAGCTCCGCTGCCCCTTGCTCCTCTGCGGCGCGGAGCAGGGCGAGGTCCGCACGAACCACCTGGGCTTCGTTGGCCAGCGCGGCGCGAAGGACGGCGTCGGTACGGGGCGACAAGTCCTCGTACCAGGCTTCCTGGTCGGAGGTGACCGGGAGCAGAAATGGGGTGATGACGACCAGTCGTGCGGACAGTTTCCGCGCGGTGTCCGCGAGGAGGCGGTCGAGGCATGCCTCGAACTCGCCGACCGGGCTGATGAGTCCCCGGTCATAGCGCCGCCAGGTGTCATTGATGCCGATCTTGACCGTGACCACGGTGGGCCGGTGGTCGATGACGTCGGTGGTCCAGCGGGATTCGAGGTCGTACACACGATTGCCGTTGAGGCCCTTGTTGATGACAGCGGGGCCGCGTCCGGCGCCCGCCCGCGCGCGCAGAGTCTGCGCGATCTCGTGAACGTATCCGCTGCCGAGCGATGCGGAACGTGTACGGTCGCGGCCCGCGTCGGTGATGGAGTCACCGATGAACAGGAGTGTGTCCTTGTCCTTGATGTGCATGTCTACCGTCCTGGTGTCGGAGTGGGGTGGGATGGGAGCCGCTCGTCAGCAGGTCGCGTACACGCAATCCCATGCCGGTGACAGCGCAGATCACCATGGGATGCGCCAGGGCGAGGTGATCTTGGCGATCACCACGTCGGTGACTGCCGCGCGAGGCTCCCGTCAGACCGCCTTCGTGCGGTCGACTACGCCGGAGGCCCGGGTCGGTGAGCCACCGCGCGCCGCAGCGTCGCGGCCTCGCGCGCCAGCACGGCGGGATCGTCGCCGGGCACGAACTCCAAGAGCGCTTCGAGCCCCTCGCGCCGCCCCTTCAGCAGGTCGAAGACCCCGGCCCACAGGTCCTCACGGTCTGCCAGCCGCAGTCGGCGATTGCCCGGCCACCACGAGAAGACATGCACCGCGCTGACCCGGTCGCCGAGCTCGGCAAGCCCCGCCACCGCCTCCTCGTCGGGAGCGTCGAGCGGCGGCTGCCAGTAAGTGCGGAGATTGTCCGCGCCCACCTCGTCCAGCAGCCGAAGGGTCGAGGCGACGGTGTCGCTGAGGGTCATCGAATGGAATTCCAGCGCGAGCTCCAACCCGTGGTCCGCGGCGATCCTGGCCGCCTCCCGCAGGCAGGCCACGATCCCGCGCCGCTCCTGCGGAGTGGCGGCCCACGACCCGACTCCGCCCGCCCAGACCCGCACCCGCGGCGCCCCGAGGAGCACCGCGGCACGGGCGACCGCCGGAAATTCGGCCAGTTCGCCCGGGGTGGCGCGGAAGTACGAGCCGTACGAGCAGCAGGCGAGCCCGTACCTGTCGGAAGCGTCACGGGCCGCGCGGACAGTGCCGGGCTCCTCCGGAGGCGCATGCACGTCCGCTCCCCACTCGACCACCTCCAGGCCCGCGTCCGCGGCGCAGCGTGCGACCTCGGCGGCAGCCAGCCGCCGGAAGGTGACCGAGCACAGACCCAGCCTGGTCACGGTGCCACCCGACCCGGTCGGCGGGCGGCTCGGAACGCGGTACGCCGCACCACCCCTCTTCTCCTCGCGGTCACGACATCCCCTTCCTGTGGTCGCCTTGCGGCAGGTCTTCTGTGGCCCTTCTCGGGGCCGTACGGTGGCGGTCGACGGGCCGGGGCGGGCCTTCTGGTCGGGCGAGGCCCGGAAGGAGGCCCCGGAGACTGTCCTGGGAGGCGAACTGCCCGCGCGGTTGTGTGGGCACGGCCACCGAGCGGTGGCCGAGTCCGATCAGGCGCTGGGCGCCGACCCGGGTCCCATGGCAACAATCAGGGCCTGGCCAGGGAAACTCCCTGCGGCCGGCACTCGGGCCTGCCACGGATCCGCAGACCCGGCCGGTCCGCTCCGCGCGGGATGACGGCGAAGAGGTCCGGCCGGGGCGGACGGGCGGACCATCTCACCGGCGCCTCGTCACCAGCGGCCGCTCACGATGCGTCCGGACCCACGTCCGCAGTCGTGAGGGGATGGCGGAGGGCGGGCAGAGTCGAGTACTCGTCGGCACCGATGTCCCGCGTGCTGCCGCGCGAGTCGCCGTCGATGTCATCGTCCACGGCCGGGCTGCCCAGCGTGGCCGCGCCGATCGCCGGGCTTCCCGCCGACAGCCGGAGGACACCGTCCGGTCCCTGACTGAGCCGGGGGTCGGCCCGGGTGTAACCACCGGAAGGGATATTGCCGTTGGCGGCCGCACCCCACACCATGTTGCTCTGCCAGGTGAAGCCGGTGGTGGCTCCCATCTCGACCAGGCTGCCGGAGTTGCCGACCAGCAGGTTGTCGGCGACGACCACGTCCCGGGGCTCGTACTCGCGGGTCTCGCCCGAGAGCGTACCGGCGTTGTTGAGCAGGGAGTTGTGCACGATCACCGCGCGGTCGCACGCGTCGTTCCCCCGCCTTTCATCCGCCGTCTCGCCGGAATTGTGGTCACGGGTGGTGCCACTGCCGATCACCAGGGCCCGGGACGACAGTCCGCTGAGGTAGTTGTTGACGATCAGGTGATCATTGCCGTACAGGCGCACCCCGTCGGTGCCGCCGATCACGTAGTTGCCCTCCACCGTGGAGCGGTTGCCGTGGCGCAGCACGATTCCGCCACGGCTGTCGCGGA
The DNA here is from genome assembly GCF_043200155.1 of Streptomyces sp. NPDC048473. Lineage (NCBI taxonomy): Bacteria > Bacillati > Actinomycetota > Actinomycetes > Kitasatosporales > Streptomycetaceae > Streptomyces > Streptomyces sp. NPDC048473. The sequence goes on along the minus strand of NZ_JBICXE010000025.1, from coordinate 83,834 downwards.
TGGTGTTGTAACGGACGGTGTTGTCCGAGGACTTCACCGAGATGGCCTCGGGGTCGCCGTCGCACCGCTCGAACAGGTTGTACTCCACGACCGCGTGGGCGCTGGACAGTGCCCGGCCGCTGACGCCGAGCCGGATCGGCTCACCGCCGTTGGACCCGGTGAAGCTGTGGTCGGAGAAGTGGTTCCTGGAGATGTGGAGGTTCTGGGCCATGTCGGTCGAGCCGGGGCCGTCGACGACGATGAAGATGCCGGCGGTGGTCTTGTCGTGGAAACGGTTCCGGTCGATCTTCGAGTCGTTCGCCCGTACGACGACCCAGTACAGGCCGTCGATGTCCGCGAGCTGGAAGTCGTTGCGGGTCAGCCGGATCGCCGAGCAGTTCTCCGGGATCTCCATCGTGGCGCTCTGCCGGAAGGCGAAGCCGCTGATGGTGATGTTGCTCGAATTGCTGAAGACGAAGCTGCGTTCGCCGCGCAGCACGGCACCGCCGCGGGTTTTCGAGACGATGGTGATCTGCGCGGCGCCGGTGCCGTTCTTGCCGGAGACGTTGATCGCGCCCCCCGACGGCACGGTGTAGGTACCGTCGGCCACGACGATCCGGTCGCCGGGTGCGGCGCCGTTGATCGCGCTCTGGAGTTCGGCCAGGGAGCCGACCGGTATGTCGGCCGCCGATGCGCTCCCCGACAGCGAGGTGGTGAGGGGCACGGCGGCGAGTGCTGCCACCGCGGTGCTTCTGAGGAACGTGCGTCGTTGCATGATGCCTCCTGTTAGCGACAAGAACGTACCGGGCCGATCCGTACAGCCCCCGCGGCTGGACGTGCCGGGTGACCGGCGGTGGGGACAGCCGGAGGCGAACCGGACCGGCTGTCCCTCTCGGGCGCGTGCTCAGCGGGAGTGGGGGCCGACATCGGCCGGGGTCAGCGGCCGGCGCCTGGGTGGCCTGCTCGAGTACTCGTCCGCGCCCACGTCCCGGGCCCGGCCGCGCGGGTGCCCGTCGATGTCGTGGGTGACGGGCGGCCGTCTGAGCGTGCCCGCGTCGATCGCCGGGCTGTCCGGGGCCGGCCGGGCGACGCCGTCCGGGCCCGTCACCAGCTTCGGGTCGATACGGGTGTAGCCACCGACCGGGATGTTGCCGTCGGCGGCAGCGCCCCACAGGATGTTGCCCGACCAGGTGAACCGAACGGTGTTCGCCATCGCGACCAGCTCGCCCGAGTCCGCGACGAGCAGATTGTCGGCGACGGTCACGTCCCGCGGCTCGTGCGGACGCTGACTCTCCCCGGAGAGCGTGTTCTGGTTGTTCACAAGGGTGTTGTACGCGATGACGACCCGGTCGGGTGCGTCGTTGCCGCGGCGCTCCTCGGGCGTTTCGCCGGGCAGGTGGTCGCGGGCCGAACCGCTACCGATCACCAGGGCCCGCCCGGACAGGTCGGCGAGGTAGTTGTTGACGATCAGGTGGTCGTTGCCGTAGATCCGCAGACCTTCCGTGCCGGCGATGAGATGGTTGCCCTCCACCCGGTTGCGGTTGCCGTGCCGCAGGACGATCCCGCCGAGGCTGTCGCGGATGGTGTTGTACCGGATGACGTTGTCCGAGCTCTTGACGGAAATCGCCTCCGGGTCACCGTTGGCGCGCTCGAACAGGTTGTACTCCACGACGGCGTGGGCGCTGGACAGCGCCCGGGGGCTGACGCCGAGCCGGATCGGCTCACCGCCGTTGGACCCGGCGAAGCTGTGGTCGGAGAAGTAGTTCCGGTACACGTGGACGCGCTGGGCCATCTCCTCCGTGCCCGCGCCCTCGACACCGAGGTAGATGCCGAGCGTGCTCTTGCCGTGGAAGTGGTTGTGGTCAACCGAGCTGTCGTCCGCACGCACCATCACCCAGTGCACGCCCTCGATGTCAGCGAGCTGGAAATCGTTGCGGGTGAGCCGGATGTGCGAGCAGGTCTCGGGGACCTCCAAGGTGCTGCTCTGACGGAAGGAGAAGCCGCTGACGGTGATGTGGCTGGACTGGTCGAAGACGAAGCTGTGGGCGCCGTCGAAGACGACGCCGCCGCGGGACTGGGCGACGACGGTCACGGGCGCGCGCTCGGTGCCCTGCTTGTTCCGGATGGTGACGGGCCTGTCCGACGGGACGGTGTATCTGCCGTCGGCGACGACGATCCGGTCACCGGGTCGTGCATGGTCGATCGCGGCCTGGAGCTCGTCCAGCGAGCCGACGGCGGCCGGGGCCGCCGACGCGCTTGCGGTCAGGAGACCGCCGGTGGGCACGGCGACCAGCGCCGCCCCTGCCGCGGTACCCATGAGAAACGTGCGGCGTTGCATGATGCCTCCGTGAGTGTGGTGATGGATCGGGGGGCCGGGACCTGTCTCAGCCGTCGGCCCGGTCGGCCGGAGTGACCAGGTACAGCTCGATGACGGGCACGGGGGTGTCGGGGCGCTGGACGGGGACCTGGAGCGTGAGCGTTCCGGCGGGCTGCCCGCCCATCTCGGTGTTGAGCGCGGGCCGGTCCGGGTCGATATGGACCTGGGTGATCTCGGACGCGTCGTTCAGCAACTGGGCGTAGCGCACCCGGCCGGCGAGTCCCGGCAGGTGCAGATGGCGCAACGGCCAGGCGAACAGGTGGACGTAGAGCCGGTCGCCGCGCTGGGTGTACCGGCACTCGGTGGGGGCGGTGTACGGGGACGGGCCGCAGCCGTGGACCGACCGCTCGTGCTGCTCCATCCACCTGCCGATCTCCCCGAGGACGGCGACGGCGCGCGGGTCGAGGTCGCCGCGGCCGGTGGGGCCGACATTGAGCAGCAGGTTGCCGCCCTTGGACACCCCGTCGACAAGCATGCGGATCAGCAGGTCGGCGCTCTTGTAGTCGAGGTTGTCGCGGTCGTAGCCCCAGCTTCCGTTCAGTGTCTGGCACGCCTCCCACAGCACAGGCCGCCCGTCCTTGGTCATGGGGGCGGAGGGCTGGTACTGCTCGGGGGTGACGAAGTCGCCGGGAAGGCCGGTCCTGTCATTGACGAGGACGTGCGGCTGGAGTTCGCGGATCGTCTCCAGAAGCTTCGGGGAATCCCAGTCGTCCGGGCCCTTGCCGCCCCACCAACTGCGGCCCGCGTACGAGAAGTCGAAGAACAGGTAGTCGACGCGTCCGAAGGACGTGAGCAGTTCACGGACCTGACCGTGCAGATAGCGCTGGTAGTCGCGGATGTCGCGGTCGGCGGTCGCGGCCTTGAACTCCTCGTCGTCACGCTGCGGATGGGTGCCGTCCACGGGAAAGGACGGGTGGTGCCAGTCGATCAGGGAGTAGTAGAGGCCGACCTTGAGCCCTTCGGCGCGGCACGCCTCGACGAACGGCCCGACGAGGTCGCGGCCGTGCGGGGTGTTGGTGACCTTGTAGTCGGTGAGGGCGCTGTCCCACAGACAGAAGCCGTCGTGGTGCTTGGTGGTCAGGACGACGTACCGCATGCCCGCCGCTCTGGCCTCCTTGGCCCACTGGACCGGGTCGTAGCGGTCGGGATCGAAGTGGTCGAAGTAGACCCGGTATTGCTCGTCGGTGAGCTTCTCCCGGTTCTTGACCCACTCGTGCCGTGCGGCGAGGGAGTACAGGCCCCAGTGGACGAACATGCCGAACCGGTCATTGGTGAACCAGGTCGTCTCCGGGGTCACTGCAGGATTCGGGGGCGTGGCGGGCGCGGACGGGTACGCCGATGGGGTGTCAGTGCTCGGGGTCATGGGGGCATCGCTCCTTGTCGTCGGCGTCCGGTGGTGTGTTCGGCGCTCCGGTTGGCGCGACCGGAGGGCTGGTTGTGCGGTGTGGTTCGAGATAGGGCGGGCGCGGGCGGGATTCAGACCGGCTGACGGACGTCCTCGCGCAGCCGGCCGGCGGGGCGACACGTGCCAGGTGGGCGGTTTCGTCGCCACGCGTAGGCCCGCAGGCCGGGCACCGCTCGGGCGGGCGGGCGAGCGCGTCGCGGGGCGCGCCTGACGGGCGGACGGCTCGCGGTGTCAGCCCTTCAGGGCGCCGGAGGTCAGACCGTGGACGAAGGAGCGCTGGAAGAACAGGAAGACGATCACGGAGGGAAGCAGGGCCAGCAGAGAGGCGGCCATCACCACTCCGGGGGTGACGGCGGGGTCGATCCGCAGGGTTCGCAGCGCCAGGGGGAGTGTGTAGGAGGAGGAGTCGGTGGAGACGAGGAGGGGCAGCAGGTACTGGTCCCAGATCATGGTGAAACCGAAGACTCCGATGACCCCGAGCGCGGGCTTGCACATCGGCAGGATGATCTGGGCGAAGATGCGCAGGTCGCCCGCACCGTCGATACGGGCGGCCTCTTCGAGTTCCCGGGGCACGTCCTTCATGAACTCGGTCATCACCAGGATGGAGAATCCCCAGGCTCCCAACGGGACGATCATTCCGGCCAGGGTGCCGATGAGGTTGAAGTGGACGACCGGCAGATCGGCGAGGATCAAGGACAGCGGGAGGGCCAGGATCTCCTCGGGCAGCATCAGCGTGGCCAGGATGGCGACGAGCACCAGCGTCATCCCGGGGAAGACCTTCCTGGCCAGCGCGTATCCGGCCAGGACGGAGACGGCCACCTGGAGGAGCAGTCCGAAGCCGACCACGAAGAACGAGTTCAGCAGGTACGCGAGCACGCCCTGGTCGAAGGCGATCCTGAAGTTGTCCAGAGTGGCGCCCGAGGGGATGATGCTCAGCTGTGTCGGGTCCTTGACATGGCCGAAGGCGCTGACCAGCAGGGCCAGCAGGGGCCCGGCGAAGACGATCAGGACCAGCAGGTAGGTGACGGCCTTCAGGATCCGCCCGCCCGGGCTCCTGCTCTCGGTCAGGCCCAGCGCGGTCTCGTTCGGGGCATTCATTTGCTCTCCCTCCGTCGCAACAGGTGGACGACGACTGTCAGGATCAGCGTCGCGACAAACAGCAGGACGGCTCCCGCCGCGCCGACGCCGAGTCGGTTCTGCTCCAGCCCGAGCTTGTAGATCAGGGTCATCACGACCTCGGTGGAGCCGTCGGGCCCGCCGTTGGTGAGCAGGAACACCTCGGTGAACACGCGCAGTCCGCGGATCGCGGCGAGGATGAACAGGATCGAGAACACCGACCGCAGTCCGGGCACCGTCACATGCCACACCCGCTGCAGCCTGGAGGCACCGTCGACCTTCGCGGCCTCGTACAGACCGCGGTCCACACTCGTGAGCCCGGCGAGGAAGATCATCATGTCGTACGGGGCGCCCCGCCAGATGCCGGTGAGCATGATGGAGGCCATCGACGTGTCGGGGTCGTTGATGAATCCCGAGGGGCCGAGCCCCACCAGGCCGAGGATGGAGTTGAGCATGCCGTCCTCGGTCGGGTGGTACATGATCCGCCAGAGTTCGGCGACGACCGCGATGGGCACCACGACCGGCAGGAACGCCGCGGAACGCACGAATCCCAGTCGGCGGCCCTGTCCTTCCATCAGCAGCGCGAGTACGAGGCCGAGAGCCATCGAGCCGGCTGTCTGCCCGGCGGCGAGGACGACGGTGTGCCACGCGGCCTCGCGGAAGCCGTCGGATTGGAGAACCGTGGAGTAGTTCTCGGTGCCGACCCACTTGTTCCCGAGATACGGCTGGACGTCCTGGAAGGACATGGTCAGCGCGTTGGCCATGGGGATGAACTTGAAGTACAGGAAGAGGAGCAGTGCCGGGGCCAGAAACAGCCAAGGCGTCCACCATCGGCCCGCCCGGCGGTTGCGGCCGCGGCGGTCGGCGGCGGCCCCGCCGGGCGGGCGGCCCGTTGGCCGGGCGCCGGGGCCGGCCGCCGCGGGGGCGGCCGGTTTCGCCTGGTCGAGACTCATGACGCGGCGATTCCCTGTTCCTTGAGGATGTCGGCGAGCTGCTTGTCGAGCTCGCCCAGCTTGGTCTCGACGTTCAGGCCGCAGTCGGCCATCAGCGCGTTGACGGTATCCGCGGTGGTCTGTCGCACCGGGGTCCAGTTCGGGATGGACGGCGCGTACCGTCCGGAGGTCTGGTACGCCTTGGCGTACGTCGCCCAGCGGGGGTCGGGGCGGACCTTGGAGATGTCCACCGTCTTGTTGACGGGCAGTTGCACGGTGAAGCCGGTGTCGCCCTGCATCCCGGTCTTCTGGCCCTCGGCGGAGATGGCGAAGTCGGCGAAGGCGTCCTGGCCCGCCCGGTTCTCGGAGCCCGCCATCAGGTAGATGGAGCCACCCTCGGCAAGCACGGTGGCGTCCTTCGGACCCTTGGGCATCGGCACGACCTCGTACTTGTCCTTGCCGAGGGTCTCATCGAAGCGAGGCATGAGGTACGGGCCGACGACGAACATGCCGGTCCGGCCCGCCTCGAACGTCTCATTCGTGGGCGGGGTCTCCATGGTGACGGCACCGGGCTGGATGACCTTGTCCTTGCAGCCGAGGCCGCGGAACCACTGCACGGCCTCGACCGATTGCTTCGTGGTCATCGCGGGCTTGTACGTGCCGTCTCCGGCCTCGGTGATGAAGTCTCCGCCCGCGGCCCAGAGGAAGTTGGAGAAGTACCAGGAGGCGTATCCGCGCTTGGTGGACAGGGGAGCGGCGAGGCCGAAGGTGTTCTTCTTGCCGTCACCGTCGGGGTCCCTGGTGGTGAAGGCTTCGGCCATCGCGGCAAAGTCGTCCCAGTTCTGCGGGACCTGGAGCTTCAGTTTCTCCCGCCAGTCCTTGCGGATGAGCAGTGCGGACGCCTGCGCCGAGTACGGCAGGCCGAACTGCTTGCCGTCCACGCTCTTGCCGGAGTCCAGCGCCTGGCCGACGGCCTGCTTACTGCTCTTGACCTTGTCCAGGTCGATCTCCCGGAGCAGGCCTTGGCTGTGCATGGCACCGAGCTGCGTCACATCGTTCATGACGATGTCGGGGAGGTTCTTCTGCGCGGCCCGCTGCTGCAACTTGGTCTCGAAGTCGTCGAAGATGGCCGTGACCTTGACTTTGTAGCCCGTGGCCTTCTCGAAGGCGGCAGCGACTCTGAGCGTGCCCTGCTCTCCCGGTCCGCCCGGTGTCGTCCTGGTCCACAGTTCGAGCGGTGCCTTGGAGTTCTGCTTGGCGTCCACTCCCGCAGGCCCGGATGTACAGCTGGTGAGGACCAGTGCCGAAGCGAGGAAACCCGCACCGACCCACCGCGATCTCTGCATGACAACTCCCGTTTCCCGCATCACAGTTGGCCTGGAAAGCGCTTACTGGGGACGCTAACGGGGACCGAATCGTCGGTCAATAGTCCGATGAATACAAAAATCTTGCGATGGCTCGCGAGATCTGCGCAGATGCGTCTCCGTGCGCCGCCCCCGCAGTTCGGCGCCCCCGCGAGGGGTGCGGTGTCCCGCAGTATTACCTGAAAGAACGGCAGTTCAGTCACGCAAGGCGCCGAACGCCCAACATTGTGCACGATCGTGACAGTCGCCGGGACAGCGAACGCCAGGCGGTTAAGCTTCACTTGAGGGTTTTTCAGTCATCCGATGTATCGTGTTGCAGTGCGTTGTCGGGGCGCTGAACAAGTCACGCCAATCTTCGACATCCGGCCAGACATTTCCCCACACGCCCGACCAGGGGTCGCGAGTCGATTCACCGACGGCCCGTCAGTGGAAGAGCTGAGGAGTGCAACCGATATGAACGAGCCGGCACCCAGACCGACAGCGCTGCTGGTCATGGAGGAAGAACGCAGGGCAGACGTCTATCCCCGCGAGGTTCTGGCCGAAATCGACCGGCTCGTGCACCGGCAGGGGCCGCCTCTCACACGACAGCAGCTCGACGAGGATCCCGACGTGCTGGGACGGATCGACGTCCTGCTCACGGGCTGGGGCGCACCCGTCCTCGATGCCGCCTTCTTGTCGCATGCCCCTCAGCTGCAGGCCGTCCTCGTCGCGGCGGGCTCGGTGCGGCACCTGACCACGCCCGCTTTCTGGGCACGCGGTATTCCGATCGTCTCCGCGGCCGCGGCCAACGCCATTCCGGTGGCGGAGTTCACTCTCGCCCAGGTCCTCCTCGGACTGAAGCAGGTACACCGCATCACCCGGGAGGTGGCGAGCAGCCGTCGCTTTCCTCACAATCCCAAGGTCCCGGGTGCCTACCGGTCACGCGTGGGCTTGATGGGGCTCGGGCACATCGGTCGTCTCGTTGCGGCCCACCTCAGCCGCTTCGACATCGAGATCCTCGCCACGGACCCCATCGCCTCCGCAGACACCGCCCGGCGGACGGGCGTCCGGCTCGTCGGCATTGAGGAGCTCTTTGCCACCTGCCACGTCGTCAGTCTTCACGCACCACTCCTGCCTGAGACCCACGGCACGATCGGGGCACGGCTGTTGAACTCCCTGGGGCCGGGCGCGACGCTGATCAACACCGCGCGTGGCGCGCTCATCGACGAGCGAGCCGCAGTGGAGGTCCTGCGTGCCAGACCCGACCTCACCGCTGTACTCGATGTCACGCACCCGGAGCCTCCGGCCCGTGACTCGCCACTCTTCACCCTTCCCAACGTTGTCCTGACACCCCACCTCGGCGGTGCCCTCGGGGCCGAACGTCACCGTCTCGGACAGCTTGTGCTCGACGAACTCCGCCGCTTCATAGGGGACCAGCCTCTTCAGTACGCCATCGACCCCACCCGCGCCGCGTCCCTGGCCTGACGCCGCAGAAGTCGCAGCGGCACCTGCGGGCCCGGAGGGTTCGGACAGGTGCAGATGGTGAGCCAACGAACCTCACAGCGCGGCAATTTGCGCCACTGTCGGGGTGCTCACCGGCAACCGTGCGCCGGGTCGGAGCCAGCGTCGAGCACGCCTTTGCCCGCATGAAGAACTACAAGATCCTCCGCGACTGCCGACAACGGGGCGACGGCCTCCATCACGCGGTTCAGGCTGTCGCCCACATGCACAACTTCGCCCCGACCGCGTGGCCAGAACCACCGAATCCGGCCCTGACCTTTCGGAACACAACCTTCTGCAACACGCCTTATTCGGCACTGCCCTGGGCGGATTCGCCGCTCCGCGTCAGCCACAGGCCGATCCCGGAGCCGACCGCGACGACCGCGCCGGCCACCCGGGCCAGGATCGACGTGGTGCCGGTGAGGTCACTGAAGTCGGTGAAGCAGACGGCTGCGGCGAGAGCGGCTACGAACAGAGTCCAGAGCATGGCTTTCATGGGCGACGTCTCCTGTGCGGGGAAGTGACCGGCCGTCCTCGTGCGGGGCGGCCTCGCTTACGTGATCAACTCTCCTCGCAGCCCCGGCCGTGCGCAGCGGAGCTGTCTCCCGAATCGACGGTGCAGCCTGCACCACCCCGGACCGGCGCTACTGAAGCACCGAGGCGCTTCAGTCGTCAGCCGCCCGGGCACGGCGGCTTATACGGAAGCTGCCGAATATGCCGTTTCCACTGCTGATGGCTCAGGGCACCGGCGCTGCTCTCACAGATTCGCCGGATCGCGGCGTCGACGTTCAGATTCCACAGGCCGGCGACGCCGTCGTCGGTCGTGGCGGCGAGGGTGTGTCCGTCGGGGCTGAACGCCACCCAGGCGGAGGTACCGGGGGGCATCAAGGGCTGGCCGACGCGGACGAGCGTGTAGGAATCGCTCACTCTCCACAGGCCGACGGCACCGTTGCTGCTGTCGCCGCCGGCGGCGAGAGTGCGCCCGTCGGGGCTGAACGCCAATGTCTGAACGAATTTCGCGGCTTTCGCGCCGATGCCGCCCGAGGACGTGGGATGGCTTGGGTCGGTCACGTTCCACAGGCTGATCCTTCCGGATTCTCCGTCGCCGGCAGCGGCGAGGGTGTGTCCGTCGGGGCTGAACACCACTGAGAAGACCGCGCCGTCGGGTCCGGTCAGGGGTTGCCCGAGGCGGGTGGGGTGGCCCGGGCCGGTTGTGTTCCACAGGCTGACGGTCCCGCCGCTGTCGCCGGCGGCCAGAGTCCGCCCGTCAGGGCTGAACGCTACCGAGTCGACGGGCTGGGCAGGCCCGTTCAGGGGACGGCCCAGGGGAGTGGGGTGGTCCGGGTCGGCCGTGTTCCACAGGCTGACGGTGCCGTTCTGGTTGCCGGCGGCCAGGGTGTGCCCGTCAGGGCTGAACGCCACCGATGCGACGTTGCCGCCGGCTCCGGCCACCAGAGTCGGCGGCAGGCTCCATAGATCGACGGCGCCGTCGGCGTTGCCCGCGGCCAGGGTGTGCCCGTCGGGGCTGAACGCCACCGAAAACACGCTGCTGGTGGGGCCGGTCAGGGGCCGGCCCAGAGGTGCGGTTCGAGTCGGGTCGGTCACGTTCAACAGGCGGACGGTGTTGTCGGCGCTGCCGGCGGCCAGGGTGTGTCCGTCGGGGCTGAACGCCACGGATATGACAGAGCTGATGTCGATGCTCACCGGCCTGCCCAGCGAGGCCGGGCGGCTCGGGCTGGTCACATCCCACAGGTCGACGATGCCATTGCCGGCGGGGCCCCCGCTGTGGTCGCCGCTGTGGCCGGCGACGGCGAGTGTGTGCCCGTCCGGGCTGAACGCCACTGACAGGACCGAGTCGACGGAGCGCTCTACGGGCAGGGGCCGACCCAGCGACACCGGGTCGCTCGGGTCCGTGACGTCCCACAGTCGGACGGTGTTCTCATAGACGGTCCCGGTGGCCAGGGTGTGCCCGTCCGGGCTGTACGCCACCGTGTAGACGGAGCCGGCCGAGCCGGGCAGTCTGGTGGCCAGCGGCGTGTTCTCCGTACTCACCAGTCTCGAGGCCGCGTCCTGGGTCGGCCCCATGCGGTAGGCGACAAGGGCGAGCTGGGCGGAGAGGGAGGGGTCGGTGGGCCATGCGTACGCCCGAATCCAGCCCACCGCCCGACCGATCCGATTGCTTACGCCACTGGCGTAGGTTCGGGGCAGCACGCCGCCCTGCCCGACGGCAACCCAGGAGAGTGCACCGTCGTGACCGAACAGTCCCGCACATCGCCCGTACCGCGAGCGTCCGAGGTCCAACTGTCCGCAGGTCCCGTGGAGTACCAGGACACCGGCGGCGACGGCCCCGTCGTCGTCCTGCTGCACGGCGTGGCCATGGACGGATCACTCTGGCGGCATGTCGTTGCCGATCTGCGCTCCGACTACCGATGTGTTGTACCGACCTTGCCGCTCGGCGGCCACCGCCGGCCCATGAAGCCGGACGCCGACCTGTCGGTCCTCGGTGTGGCCCGGCTGGTCGCGGAGTTTCTCGATGCGCTCGAACTCGCCGATGTCACCCTCGTCATGAGCGACTGGGGCGGGGCGCAGGCCCTCGTCGCGGACGGGCGGGAGCAGAGGATCGGGAGGCTCGTCATCACCTCCTGCGAGGCGTTCGACAACTTTCCGCCGGGGCTGCCCGGGAGCAATCTCCGCACCTCCGCGAAACTGCCCGGCGGGCTGAAGCTGGCCTTCTCCTTGTTGAAGGCGAAGCCGATGCGACGGCTGCCCATGACCTGGGGGTGGATGAGCAAGCGCCCGGTGCCGCACGAGGTGATGGACGCGTGGTTCCAGCCGTTGTGGACGTCCAAGGAGATCCGGCGGGATCTGCGGAAGTACGTCCTCGGAGTGCCGCCGAGGAGCGAACTCCTGCGGTGGGCCGAGAAGTTGCGCACCTTCGACCGTCCGGCGCTGGTGGCCTGGGCGGCCGAGGACAAGGTCATGCCGCCGGAGCACGGGCGCAGGCTCGCCGAGATGCTGCCCAAGGGTGAACTCGTGGAGATCGCCGACAGCTACACCCTCATTCCCGAGGACCAGCCGCAACAACTCGCCCGGCATATCAGGGACTTCTTGCACAACTCCTGAAACGCAGCACTCCGATCCCGGCCCTCCCCGCACGCTCCCGCCCGGCCGGGGAAGTGCAGGCCGGGCGGGAGCGTGACCGGTCAGGAGCGGGTGGCGGCCTCCCGGGTCGAGACGGTGACGTGCTGGACGCGCATCGGGTGACCGGGCTCGGTGGCGGGGCCGACGGTGGCGCCGCCGGCGGTCGGGCGCGGCCGGAGTACCACGTACCGTTCCTGAGGGCGGGGACGACCTCCAGTGAACCCTTGCTGTCCAGCCGTACGTTGTCGGTGGAGTCCGTCATGGTCTCGATCTCCCCGGTGCCCCACGTGGGGGCAGGGCAGCGGACTACGGCCTCAAGAAGCCCGCCTCGGCGGCTGCCGCGAAGGCGGCCGACAGCGGCGCGCAGCGCCCGCAGGTGCCCGCCCATCTGCGGGAGATCGCCGCGCAGTGGGAGGCATGGAGTGCGATCCAGGCGAAGAGCACGGGTGGCTCCCACCCCGTCGAGGACCAGGTGAACCCGCCCAGCTGAACCGGATCACCTGGTACGCGTCCACCGGATGGACCAAGCCGTACCCGGGCGACAGCCGCGTCCTGGCACCCAATGAGGTGCCGGGCCGCGACAACCCGCCGCAGGAGCTCGGCGACTGATCGCCGGCGCATTTCCAGGGGCCGGTCGCCTGTTCGGCGCGGCCGGCCCTTCGGTGGTGGGCGAGCGCATGAGGCCGCGCAGTGAGCCCGTTTTCCCACCTCGCGGCTGGTCGTCGCGTTCGCGGCTGACCGTCGTGATCAGGCGAGGAGGTTACGGGTCAGTGCTGCGAGCCGTGTTCGTGCCGTCGAGTCATAGGCCTGCTCGTGGGCCGGGCTCTCGGTGAACTGCTCGAAGTACTTGCCGGTCACGGTCTCCAGGGCCGGGTCGGTGATCAGCCGGACGGTCGGCCGAACCCCCTCGTCGATGCCGACGTCGGGAGTGAGTCCGGACTCGCGCACTCCCGGGGTGTCCATCAGGTGTGCTGGGTGCAGCGCGTTGACGGTGACCCTGCTGTCCACGAGTTCGGCGGCGAGGTCGAACGTCGACATGATCATTGCCAGTTTGCTCCGGCAGTAGGCATCAACACCTCCGTAGCCGCGCTCCAGCATGACGTCGTCGAAATCGATGGGTGCCTGCCCGATCGAGGCGACGTTGACCACTCGCGCGGGCGAGGAGGCGGTCAGCAGCGGCAGCAGTTCGCGGGTCAGAAGGCAGGGCGCCAAGTAGTTCACGGCGAAGCGCAGTTCGTGGCCCTGATGGCTCACTTCGCGCCTGGTGCGGTCGGTGCCGAAGCCTATGGCGACATTGTTGACCAGGACGTCGAGCCGGGACTCGGCATCGAGGATGCGGGCGGCCATGGCCAGGACCTGGTCGAGGTCGGCCAGGTCGGCGAGGTAGGTGCGCACCGGCACATCCGGCGCGGTCGCGCGCACTTCTGCGGCGACCTGGTCCAGCCGCCCACGGTCGCGGCCATGCAGCAGCAGTGTCGCGCCCTTGCCGGCGAGGTCGAGTGCGACATGGCGGCCCAGCCCCTGGGTGGAGCCGGTGATCAGGACCGTCTTGTTGCGCGCTGAAGGAGTCTCTGTATCCATTGCTTGAGTTATATCAAAGCATTGACAACATGGCCAGGCTTGCCAACTGTTCGTGGCTGCATGCTCGCCGCCATGGGAACGACCGCGGACGAGCGCCTCGAAGCCGGCGTACCCATGGCACCTGAAGATGCTGGAGACCCGGATCACCGACGTCGGCCGCGAAACGGTACGCCTGGCTGACGAACAGGCCGTGCGCATCGAACGCCGCCTTGCCGACCGGATCAGCCACCCGGGCATCACCCGGACGCTGTCCTTCTACGCCAGCCATCAGGTGCGGTACGAGACGGGGATGTTTCTCTACCGGGTCGAGGACGGGCGGGCGCGTTTCCTGGGGCCGTACGCAAAGGTCTGAAGCGCAGCTGCGCAAGGGGCTGACAGCGGAGCTGCGGGAAGGCATGAAGCGGAGCTGCGGGAAGGCATGAAGCGGAGCGGCGGGAAGGCATGAAGCGGAGCTGCGGGCGCGCTTAAGAAAACCTCGATGGACCTGTGGCGCGGGGTGCGGCAGATTTCTCCGTGACGGCAGAGGATGGTGCGCGGCAGCCGATCGACGCGTGCTGCCATGCCGTCCCTCTTTTCTTCCCCGGGCCGCAGGCTTCCTCAAGGCTGCCCCCGGCCCGGGGTACTCAACGCCGTACCAGCGCAGGGAGCCGCAGCCGTGAAGGCACTCGTGAAGCAGAAGGCCGAGCCGGGACTCTGGCTGATGGACGTTCCCGAGCCGGAGATCGGCCCCTCGGACGTACTGATCAAGGTGCTCCGCACCGGCATCTGCGGCACCGATCTGCACATCCGGAACTACGACGGCTGGGCCCAGCAGGCCGTGAAGACCCCGCTCGTCCTCGGCCACGAGTTCGTCGGCGAGGTCGCGGAGACCGGCGCCGATGTCGTCGACATCAACATCGGCGACCTGGTCAGCGGCGAGGGCCACCTGGTCTGCGGGAAGTGCCGCAACTGCCTGGCGGGCCGCCGCCACCTGTGCCGCTCCACTCTCGGGCTCGGCGTCGGCCGGGACGGGGCGTTCGCCGAGTACGTCGCCCTGCCCGCGTCCAACGTCTGGGTGCACCGGGTCCCCGTCGACCTCGACGTCGCCGCGATCTTCGACCCGTTCGGCAACGCCGTGCACACCGCGCTGTCGTTCCCGCTGGTCGGCGAGGACGTACTGATCACCGGCGCCGGACCGATCGGCATCATGGCCGCCGCCGTCGCCAAGCATGCGGGCGCCCGCAACGTCGTCATCACCGACGTCAGCGAGGCCCGGCTCGAACTGGCCAGGAAGGTCGGCGTCAGCCTCGCCCTCAACGTCGGCGAGCAGACCATCGCCGACGGTCAGCAGAAGCTCGGCCTGCGCGAGGGCTTCGACATCGGCCTGGAAATGTCCGGCCGGCCCGAGGCGATGCGCGACATGATCGCGAACATGACGCACGGCGGCCGGATCGCCATGCTCGGACTGCCGTCCGAGGAGTTCGCCGTCGACTGGTCCCGCATCGTCACCTCGATGATCACCATCAAGGGCATCTACGGCCGCGAGATGTACGAGACCTGGTACGCCATGTCCGTACTGCTGGAGGGCGGCCTCGACCTCGCCCCCGTGATCACCGGCCGGTACGGCTACCGAGACTTCGAAGCGGCCTTCGACGACGCGGCGAGCGGCCGCGGCGGCAAGGTCATCCTCGACTGGACCTCCTGACCCGACGCCCTCGTAGACAGCTGGGAGACACCCCTCATGTTCGACTCCGTACGCGACGACATGCGCACCACCCTCGACGAGATCCAGGCCGCCGGACTGCACAAGCCCGAGCGCGTGATCGGCACCCCGCAGTCCGCGACCGTCGCCGTCACCGCGGGCGGCCGCCCCGGTGAGGTGCTCAACTTCTGCGCCAACAACTACCTGGGTCTCGCCGACCACCCCGATGTGATCGCCGCCGCCCACGAGGCGCTGGACCGCTGGGGCTACGGCATGGCCTCGGTCCGTTTCATCTGCGGCACCCAGGAGGTCCACAAGGAGCTGGAGCAGCGGCTCTCCACGTTCCTCGGCCAGGAGGACACGATCCTCTACTCCTCCTGCTTCGACGCCAACGGCGGTGTCTTCGAGACCGTCCTCGGTCCGGAGGACGCGGTCATCTCCGACGCCCTCAACCACGCCTCCATCATCGACGGCATCCGCCTCTCCAAGGCCAAGCGCTTCCGCTACGCCAACCGCGACATGGCCGACCTGGAGACGCAGCTGAAGGAGGCGTCCGGGGCCCGGCGCCGGCTCGTCGTCACCGACGGTGTCTTCTCCATGGACGGGTACGTCGCCCCGCTGCGCGAGATCTGCGACCTGGCCGAGCGCTACGACGCCATGGTCATGGTCGACGACTCGCACGCCGTCGGCTTCGTCGGCCCCGGCGGCCGCGGCACGCCCGAGCTGCACGACGTGATGGACCGCGTCGACATCATCACCGGCACCCTCGGCAAGGCGCTCGGCGGTGCGTCCGGCGGCTATGTCGCGGCCCGCGCCGAGATCGTCGCGCTGCTGCGCCAGCGCTCCCGCCCGTACCTCTTCTCCAACTCGCTCGCCCCGGTCATCGCGGCGGCCTCGCTCAAGGTCCTGGACCTGCTGGAGGCCGCGGGCGACCTGCGCGAGCAGCTCAATGCCAACACCGCGCTCTTCCGTACCCGGATGACCGAGGAAGGCTTCGACGTCCTGCCCGGCGACCACGCCATCGCCCCCGTCATGATCGGGGACGCGGCGAAGGCAGGCCGGATGGCGGAGCTGCTCCTGGAGCGCGGTGTGTACGTGATCGGGTTCTCGTACCCGGTCGTCCCGCAGGGCGCGGCCCGTATCCGCGTCCAGCTCTCCGCCGCGCACTCCACGGCGGATGTGAACCGCGCCGTGGACGCGTTCGTCGACGCGCGGGCGGCGCTGGGGGAGTAGCGGCTGGGACGGGGGCGTCGTCCGGGGCTCTGTACGGCCCCGCATGTCAGCGCCGCCCGACAGCCTCACCCGGGCGGCAGGGTTTCCCCCGTGACCTGGGACAATGGGACACATGATTGATGCACGGCGGTTGCGCATTCTCCGTGCGGTGGCGGACCACCGCACGGTGACTGCCGCAGCCGCCGCGCTGTATCTCACGCCCTCCGCGGTCTCCCAGCAGCTCGCCGCGCTGGAGCAGGAGACCGGGCACCGGCTGGTCGATCGCAGCGCGCGCGGCGTCCGGCTCACCGCCGCAGGGGAGATCCTGCTGACCCACACCAACGCGGTGCTGGCCCAGCTGGAGCGGGCCGAGGCGGAGCTCGCCGCATACAGCGCGGGGGACGCCGGTACGGTCACGGTCGCCGCGTTCGCCACCGGCATCGGCCTGGTCCTCGCCCCCGCGATAGCCGAACTGACGCTCACCGCGCCAGGCATCCGGGTCCGCGTCCAGGACGCCGAGGGCGATGCGAGTGTGCCGATGGTGCTGGACCGGCAGGTCGATGTGGCGGTCGCCGTCGAGTACCGGGGCGCGCCGGGTGAGGACGACCGGCGGCTGACCCGGGTGCCGCTGTACTCGGAGCCGTTCGACGCCGTGTTGCCGGTCGGGCATCGGCTGGCCTGCCAGGAACAGGTGGCGATCGCCGACCTGGAGAAGGACCCGTGGATCGGTCCGTACCCCGGCAACCCGTGCCATGACGTGGTGGTCCTGGCCTGCGAATTCGCCGGGTTCCAGCCGAGGCTGGAGCACTCCTCGGACGACTTCCGCGCGGTGGTCGCGCTGGCCGGCGCGGGTGCCGGGGTGGCGCTGGTGCCGAGGTCGGCGTTGCGGGGGATGGATCTCGCGGGGGTGGTGGTCCGGCCGGTGGAGGGCAGCGCGCCGACCCGCCGGGTCTTCGCCGCGGTGCGGCACGGCGCGGAGGGGCATCCGCTGATCGCGCCGGTGCTGGACGCGCTGGCGGGGGCGGCGGGCGGTGTGGCGGGTCGAAGTCACGTCTGACGGACAGGGGGACGGCATGAGAAGCATGTGCTTCATCTCCGTCAGGACCACGCCTCGCTCGGCCTTCACCAGGAGCCCGGGTCCGAACCCGTGGTGACCGGTGCCTCGTTCCAGGGCATCGGGTTCACCGGCGGTGAGGGCCGGCTCCTGCGAGCGGACCGGTCACAATCGTGACGCCTCGTGACAGACGGGCCATCGACCTGCCCCGCCCCCGGGAAATCCGTGCATGGGACAACGACCGGAGCCCCCCGACGGCGAACCGACAAGTGCTCATGAATGATCAACGCTAGTGTTGAGACTCGCAGTTGGTATCGGGGGAGGCATCACGCGTGGGTGACGGCAAGGACAGCGGCAAGGTCCTGGACATCAAGACGGCGGATATCAAGTCGACGGCGCCGGTCTTCCACACGCAGGGCAAGAACCTGAGCACGGCGCTCACTACGCTCGTCACCACCCTGGACGGGCTGGGCGCGCCATGGGGCGATGACGAGCAGGGCAAGAAGTTCGGTGACGCCTACCGCCCCCAGCAGAAGGCCATCGAGAGGGCCGCCGGCACCCTTGTTCTCGGTTTGGTCAGCATTCACGAGGCGATGGCCGATATGTCGGACGGGCACGTGGACAACGACGAGCTGATCGCCGGAATGTTCAAGAAGGCGCGGCCGGCGGACGGCGAAGGCCACGACAAGGGTGCCAAGTGAGCATTGAGGACGAGGCCAAAGACCTTCTGCTCAAGGTGGGCCTGTGGTGGCCGGATGCCAACTCCGGCACGTTGCGCAGCGTTGCCGACGCGTGGCGGACCTTCGCGGACTCGGTGGACGATGTCCGTACGCCGGTCAACAACGCGGCCTCCTCGCTGATCAGCAACAACACAGGTGAGGCGATCGAGGCGTTTTCGACGTTCTGGGAACGCTACGCCAAGGACAACGACGCGGGCTGGCTCAGCGACCTCGCAACGTCGTCGCGGGAAATGGCGAAGGCACTGGACAAGTTCGCCGACGCTATCGATGACGCCATCAACAAGCTATGGACACAGATAGGCATTGATGCCGCGGTCATAGTGGGCGGCATCGCGCTGGCCTTCTTCACCGCCGGACTTGCTGCGGGTGCCGCCGCTCTGGCCACCGAGGCGCTGATCGAATTCGGCGTCACCATGGGTGTCGCCGTCTCCACCACCGTCGCCGAGATCGCCGCCGGCGCACTGGTCGCGGCGGCCTTCGGCAGCATGGAGTCGGTGACCATCGACCTCGCGGTCGCCCAACCCCTGAAGATCGCCACCGGCATGCAGACGGGCTTCAGCCTGGATGAGATCAACGCCGCGGCCAAGGACGGCATGATCTACGGCGGGGTGTTCGGTGCCGCCGGCGGTGCGGCGAAAGCCGGTGTGGAGGGAGGCCTGTTCTTCAGGACGGACGGCGTGCCGCTGATGCTGCGGCCCCCGGCGCTCCGCCCCGACCTGGTGGAAATCGGGCCGGCGGCCCGGCCGTGCAAGAGCACTCCGTGCGTGGGAGAGCCGATCGACGTGGCGACCGGTGCCATGCTGATGACGCAGACCGACCTGACGCTCCCGGCGGGACTCCCGCTGGTCTTCGAGCGCACTCATCTGTCTTCGTACCGTGGCGGAGTCTGCTTCGGCCCCACCTGGGTCTCCACGCTGGACGAGTGCCTGCAGATCGACGGGGAGGGGGTGGTGTTCGCCGCCTCCGACGGGATGCGTCTGGTCTACCCCGTTCCGCAGCCGGGCGGGCCCGTACTGCCCGTCAAGGGCGCCCGCTGGCCGCTCGAATGGGACGGCAAGCCCGACGGCGTCATGACCATCACCGACCCGGCGTCCGGAGTCGTCCGCACCTTCAGCACCCCCTTGCCCTCGGGCACGCACGGTGTCTTCCACCTTCCCCTGGAAAGCTGGCACGACCGCAACGGCGCGCAGATCGACGTCGAGCGCACGGCCGACGGCATCCCCACCGCGCTTCGCCACTCCGGCGGCTACTACCTCGCCGTCGACACCGAAGGGCCGCGCATCACCGCCCTGCGCCTGCTCGACCAGGCACCTTCGCGGTACGAGCCGGTGCGGCCCGATGGCGCGGGTGCCGGCACGGTCGTGATGCGGTACGGCTACGACGCGGCGGGCAACCTCACCGAGGTCGTCAACTCCAGCGGTGAACCGCTGTGTTTCACGTACGACGCCGAGGGACGGGTCACCTCCTGGACCGACCGCAACGGCACCTCGTTCACCTACTTCTACGACGCCGGCGGCCGCGTCGAGCGGACCGAGGGCAGCGAGGGCTTCCTCTCCGGGGCCCTCGCCTACGACGACGAGGCGCGCACCACCACGTACACCGACTCCCTCGGCCGGCGGTCCACGCACCGGTACAACTCCGCAGGCATGGTTGTCGAGGAGACCGATCCACTCGGCCACACCACCCGCACACAGTGGGCAGAAAGGGGCGACAAGCCCCTCTCGGTCACCGACCCGCTGGGCCGTACGACGCGTTACACGTACGACGAGGCCGGCAACCTCACGGCGGTGACGCTGCCGGACCAGTCCGCCGCCCGAGCCACATACAACGCGCTCGGCCGGCCGGTCGCGGTCGTGGAACCCGGCGGTTCGACCTGGCTGCACACCTACGACAAGCTGGGCAACCTGCTCACCACGACCGACCCTCTCGGCACCGAAACGCGCTGCGCCTACGACGAGTCGGGTCACCTGTCCACCGTCACCGACGCCCTGGGCCACACCCGAAGGGTCACGTCCAACGCGGCCGGGCTGCCTGTCGCGGTCACCGACGAGCTCGGACACACCACGGTCGCGCGTCGCGACCCCTTCGGCCGCGTCGTCGAAGTCGTCGACCAGCTCGGCCGGACCACCCGCACGGGCTGGACCACCGAAGGCAAGCCGACGTGGCGCGCGTACCCGGACGGCACGCGCGAATCCTGGACCTGGGACGGTGAGGGCAACCTGCTCACCCACACCGATCCCGCGGGCAACGCCACCCATCGCACCGCGGCACACTTCGACGTCCCCGCCACCCGCACGGGCCCGGACGGCACGGCGTACGCCTTCACCTACGACACCGAACTCCGGCTGACCGCGGTTACCAACCCGCAGGGACTGACCTGGTCGTACACGTACGACGAGGCAGGGCGGCTGGTCACGGAGACCGACTTCAACGGCCGGGCACTGACCTACACACACGACGCGGCGGGCCGCCTGACATCCCGCACGAACGGCGCCGGCGAAACGCTGCGCTTCGCCAGGGACCTGCTCGGTCGCGTCGTCGAGCAGCGCACCGACGCGGGCGACGCCACCACCTACACCTACGGTGCGTCGGGCGATCTGATCCACACGGCCAACGTGGACGTGGACGTCTCCATCGCGCGGGACGCGCTGGGCCGTACGCTCACGGAAACCGTCAACGGCCGCACGACCGCCTACGCGTACGACGTCCTCGGCCGTGTCATACAGCGAACCACCCCGTCCGGGCTGAACTCGCACTGGACCTACGACCCGACAGGCCGGCCCGCCCGGCTCAGCACCGACGCCGGCTCGCTGGCCTTCACGTACGACGCGGCGGGCCGCGAGACCGAGCGCCGCCTCGGCGACAGCGTCATGCTCACCCAGAACTGGGACGCCGCCCACCGCCTCACCGAACAGACCCTCTCGGGCCGCGTGAACGAGGCCGACCGTCTTCTCCAGCACCGCACCTACGCCTACCGCGAGGACGGCTACCTCACCGAGATCCGCGAACTCACCTCGGGCACCCGCCGGTTCGACCTCGACAGCACCGGCCGTGTCACGGGCGTCCGAGCCCACGGCTGGACCGAGACGTACGCCTACGACACGGCGGGCAACCTCACCCAGGCCACGGCCCCCGCCCACGAAAGCGCCGGCGACCGCGAATTCACCGGAACCCTCATCCGCAGCGCCGGCCGCACGGCGTACGAACACGACGCCCAGGGCCGCCTGATCCGCAAGACCCGCAAGCTCCTCAACGGGCAGCGGCTCCTCTGGACGTACGCCTGGAACGCGGAAGACCGCCTGACCGAGGCGGTGACACCGGACGGCGACCGCTGGCGGTACGCGTACGACCCACTGGGCCGCCGAATATCCAAGCACCGGCTGACAGAGGACGGCTCGACCGCCGACCGCACGGAATTCACCTGGGACGACATACGTCTGGCCGAACAGACGACGTCCGACGGCCAGGTCACCACCTGGGACTACGCCCCCGGTACCCACCGCCCGCTCACCCAGACCGACCACAGGCCGCTGCCCCGGGAACAAGGCGCGTCACTGCTGGCCAAACTGGCCCAGGACACAGCCACCGACTTCAGCACCCGTTTCTACGCCGTCATCACGGACACTCTCGGCACACCGGCCGAACTGGTCTCGCCCGACGGGGAACTCGCCTGGCAACGCCGCACCACCCTGTGGGGCACGAGCCATCCGACTGCGACGGACATCACGTCCGCGGACTGCCCACTCCGTTTTCCCGGCCAGTACGCCGACTCTGAAACCGGCCTGAACTACAACTACTTCCGCTACTACGACCCCGAAACAGCCCGGTACATCAGCCCGGACCCGCTGGGTCTGGAACCGGCAGTCAATCACCACGCCTATGTCTTGAACGCGCTGGGTTGGATAGACCCGCTCGGCCTGGCGCCCAAGTGTGGGATAGATCTTTCGCATGCGACTCCCTTCAGCGGGCGTTTCCCCAAGTCCGCCGATCCGGGCGAAGTCCTGGTGCGCCGCAAGGAGGACGGGAGCGTGACTGCCTACGCTGTGTACGACGAGGATGGACTCCCGCTGAAGCGCGTCGATGTGGACCCTGACTCCAAGCCGCACGGCGGGGTGCCGGCACCTCATGTACTCGAAACACACAAGAACGAAAACCCCAAGACAGGGCAAGTATTCCTTACCTGGGATAAAATGCCGAGACCTGCCAGGCCTGACGAACTGCCACAATGAGGGATGCCGGATGGACCCCATGAAAGATCCTCTGATCAAGGCGTGGGTGGAAGCCTCGGGTGGCGACGCCGATTACCTGGACTTCCTTTCCCAGTCCGCTGGGCCGGCCGAATGGATCGCCCTGTCGCGTGTCTTCCTTCCGCGGTTCGTCGAGGTGGAGGGATGTGTCCTCTGGGACCGCTCGTACGACCCCGGCAACTTTCGCCTGTGGCACAATGAATTGAATGGGGATGTCGCTTCCATCGAGGCAACCCTGAATCAATTCAGACTATGGCTGTACGTTGATATCGACGATGACGCTGAATCCCAAGCCAATGCCCTCGCCCTGGCTCAAGAGATCGCCGACGCTTGGCGTCTGTCCCTCGAGCGAGCATTTCCGCAAAGCGTATTTGACGTTCAGGCAACTGACACGGTGGATGGCCCAGTCGTGAGCTTCACAAGCCGGCCCAGCGCGAGCTGTTGATCCGAAACGCCTCTGGTCCGGGTCGTCGAAGGTGCCAGGGCTGTTGCAAAGTCTTTTGATCTCGGATGAGTGCAGGTCAGGCGAGGCCGATGAGGTCCAGCGGTCGGCAGAAGCTGTCGTAGGACATTTCGCGGAGGCCGGCGGCGATGTTCGTGTGGCCGGAGGCTCGCAGCGTGTTGATGGCGAAGCTTCGGAAGGTGGCCATGTTGTCCGGGCCGTGCCCGGTGTGGACCTTGGAGGCGTCCTCGGTGAAGGTCGTATCGCGGACGAAACGGAGCCGGTTCTCGATGACCCACTGCGAACGGACGATCTTCGCGAGCCGTTACGGGGAAGCTTCGCGGCTGGTCAGATCCGTGATGACGTAGACGGTCTCGCGGCTGCGCTTGCCGGTATTGCGCTGGGTACGGTGCCGGACGATCTTCGCGACCTGGACCGCGTGGGGGAAGTCGATGTCAAGATCGGTGATGGTCAGGGCCTGCACGACGCGGGTTTCCAGGCGCCCGTGAGCGGTGGTGCGGTCGTAGAACTTCGCGCTCGCCTTCCCCCAGGGCAGAGCTGCAAGTTGGCGGTGCAGGTTCTTCTGGTTGCGCTTCACGGTAAAGGCGTAGTGCGCCTTCTTCTCCTCGACGAGGAATCGGGCGTGATCACGCTGGCAGTGCAGGGCGTCCGCGGTGACCGTGACGCCGGCCAGGTCGTAGGGCGCCAACAGGGCGTCGAAACACGTGATTTCGTTTGTCTTGCTGGGAACACGGAGCTGGGTGACAGTCAGGCCGGCACCGGTGATCGGGGCGAGCAGGTGAGCGGCTGGGATCTCGCCGTGGCGCGAACCGCGGGCACTCTTGCCGTCCACCGCCAGGGTCCCGGCCCCGCCCGGGTCATGCCCGAGCAGATCGGCCAGGCCGCCGGGGCAGGCGGCGTTCAGGACTCGGCGGATGGTCGCCGTACTCGGCGCGATGCGCACCTGGAAGACAGTCGTGGTGCGGGCGCCGAGCCGGGCGAGGGTGTCCTGCGGAGCCCTCGATGACCACTGGCCGATCGCGGCTGAGCAGGCCACCAACAGCACGCTCACGAACGGGTGACGCTTCCCGCGCCGATGCCGGGGATCGGCCAAGGTCTCCAGCCGCAGGGCCAGTGGTCCGATCAACCGGTGCTGACGGGTGGGCGACTTGATCAGGCAGGCGGTGGCAGACTGACGGCACATCGAAGCTCCGGACGGTGCAGGCGACTGGACAGGTCACCCGCATCAACCGGAGCTTCGTTGCGCACGGACCGGGCCCACCAGATATCGTCACACCGCCGTGACCTGCACGTTCACGCACTCACCGGAACTTTGCAATCGCCCTGTCGAAGGTGCCGCGAATGATTTCACAGACTGATTCAAGGCGTACGGGGCGGCCACGTGGTCAGCACCGCCAGGTCGGAAAAGGCTCACTGACGGTCAACCGCATTCTGGAACCGGCCGCCCCGCGCCCCCGGCAGCAGTGTGCCCGCCGCCGCGGCCACCGTCACGGCCAGTGCCAGCACCCCGTACTGCACCGGCGGCAGATACGGCACCGAACCGGTAATCGACACCGCGAACGCCACCAGCGGGATTGCCGCGACCAGTGTGCCGATCGCCAGGCCCGCCACCGTCACCAGGCCCGTCTCCAGGACCAGCATCCGCCTCACCTGGCGGCGGCCCGCGCCGACCATCCGCAGCAGGCGGAATTCCGGGCGGCGGCCCACCGTGATCAGGGACAGCGTGCTGATCACCGCGAGCAGGGCGAAGCCGCCGATCACACCGACACCGATGATGATCATGGCGTTGTCCTGGTCCGACGACGGCGGGGCGATCCGTACGTCGTCCGCCGTCGCGGTACGGACCTGCGCACCCGTGTACGGGGAGAGGGCGCGCCGTACCGCTGAGGCCGAAGCCGACCCGCCGTCCGCCGAGCGGATCAGGATCTGCTGGTCGCGCGGTGCCGAGACATGCCCGGCCAGAGCCTCGCGCGGCAGCATGAACTCTCCGATCCCCAGGGCCCGTTCGTAGAGCGCCACCACTCGGAGCCTGACCTTCGTACCGTCACCGAGGCGGAGCTTCACCGTGTCGCCGGTGCCGACGTCGAGGTCGGCGGCGCGGTCCTTGCCGACCGCGACCGTGCCCTTGCCGGTGAGGTCCGCCAGATCACCCGCCGTGACGTGCGGATCGAGCGTGCCAGGCAGCTGGTCCGCCGTCACACCCAGCACGGGGAGCCGGTCCAGCGTCGGATCACCGATGTCGCGATGGGCGAGGACGACGCTGGAGCGCAGCACACCGGTCGCCGCCTTCACCCCAGGAGCCTTGCGCACCGCCTGCGCCGCATCGGCCGGCAGTCCGGCGGCCGGACCCGTGACCACAAGGTCCGCCCGGAGCGCGGCGGCGGCCTGCCGGTCGGCGGCCCGCTCCAGCGTCGAGCCGGCCGCCAGCTGTACGCAGACGAACGCGACGACCAGCACGATCGGGGTGATCGCCGCACCGAGGCGCCGATTGTGCGCGGCGGCGGACTTGGCGGCCAGGAACCCGGAGACCCCGCCCGCACGCCGTACCGGTGCACCGAGCACCCGCATCGCCACCCGGGCGATCCACGGACCGAGCAGCGCCACCGCGATGATCAGCGAGGTCGCCGCACCCGAGGCGGCCACCGCGGCGGCCTGCCCGCCCTGCGCCGTTGCCGCGCCCGCCGAACTCACACCCGCGATGGCCAGCACCACTCCGGCGACCGTACGCAGCCGGCCGGGCTCGCTCGGCTCGGGCGCACGGGCGGCGACCAGCGCCGCGGCGGGTCGCAGCCGGGTGATGGACCTGGCCGCGAGCATCGACACCGGACGGGCTGCCGACGCGACGAACACCGCGGCCGTGGCGCCCGCGGCGAACGGCAGCCACACCGGCACGGGCAGCGGCAGCGGGTCCGTGGTCAGCAGCGACCGCATCAGCAGCCCCAGCGGTACGGCCCCGATCCCGCCCAGCACCGCGGCGGCGCCGGCCACCCGGCTCACCTCGCGGCCGACTGCCGACCTGAGCTGCCGGGGCGTCGCCCCGACCGCGCGCAGCAGCGCCAGTTCGCCGGAGCGCTGGTGGACCGCCTGGGAGAGGGTGGTGGCAATCACCAGGAACGCCACCATGAGGACCGTTCCCGCGATGGAGGCGAGCAGTGGGAGCAGATCGCCCCGTGCGCCGAGCGCGTCGACGTACTCGGCCTGCCCGCGCTCCGAGCCGGTGAGGACCCGGACCTCGCGGTTGCCGTGTGTGCGGTCGGGCAGTGCGGCGTCCAGGGACGCCCGCAGCTCGTCGGCCGAGACGCCCTTCTCGGCGATGACGCCGATGGCGTCGACCGTTGCGGGGTGTCCGGCCAGGGCGGTCAGCCGCTGCTCGGTGAAGAAGACGGCGGGGGAGGCGCCCCGGTGACCGGTGTCGGCGACACCGCTGATGATGTAGGGACGGTGCGGCCCGTCGACCTGCAATGTCACATGGTCACCGGACTTGCTCCCGGTTGCGGCCGCCAGCGCGCTGTCGATGACCACCTCGGTGGACGTCCTCGGCGCGTGTCCATCCGTCAGCCGGTACGGAGTGAGCGCGGCGGACGCCCAGGAGCGGCCGACAGCCGAAGGCCCGCCGGCCCCGGTACCCCCGGCTCCGGCACCACCGCTCCCGCCGCCCACAGCCACCGGGACCGAATCGTCCGCGACGGCCTTCGCGACCCCGTCGGCGGCGGCTGCCTTCGCCACCGCGGAGCGGTCGAGGCGGACCCGTTCCGACAGATACGTCTCCGCGGTCTGCGGCTCGCTGCCCCACGGCTTCGCCGTGTACGTCACCTTCTGGTCGGCCACCACCACCGCGTCCGTCCCGGCATGACGCTCCACCGGCGGCTGCGCCAGCAGCAGCGAACCGAGGACGAAAGCGAACGCGCCGACCAGAGCGGCCGCGGCCGTCGTCGCCGCGAACACCGCGGCCCAGGTCCGGCGATGAGTCTTCAGCGAACGCCGGGCGAGGAACGCCGACGCCCGCCGCATCCCGGACCGCACATCCGCGTGAGGCCTCCGCGTGTCCGTGTTCGTACCCATGTCCGTACTCGTGCTCATTGCAGCCGTCCGCCGTCCATCGTCAGCACGGTGTCAGCCCAGCTCGCCGCCACCGGATCATGGGTGACCATGACGACCGTACGGCCGTCGATCCGTACCGCGTCCCGCAACAGACCGAGCACCAGCGTCGCCGACTCCGGGTCCAGGGACGCCGTCGGCTCGTCCGCGAAGATCACATCGGGTTCGGTCACCAGCGCCCGCGCCACCGCGACCCGCTGCTGCTGGCCGCCCGAGAGCGTCGCGGGGCCATGCCCGCCGCGGCCCGCCAGGCCGACCCGGGCCAGCAGTTCCCGGCCGCGGGTCAGTACCCGCTCGTCCGCCGGATCGGCGCCCGCCAGCACCAGCGGCAGCACGACGTTCTCCTCGATGTTCAACGAGGGCACCAGATTCAGGGCGTGCGACTGGAAGACGAAACCGATCCGGTCCCGGCGCAACCGGGTCAGCGCGGCCTCGGACAGCGAGCCGAGATCGGTGCCCCCGACCCGTACCGTCCCCGCCGTCGGACGGTCCAGGCCCGCCGCGCACTGCAGGAACGTGCTCTTCCCCGACCCCGAGGGGCCCACCACCGCGGTGAAGCTCCCGGCCGGGACCGTGCAGCTCACCGCGTCGAGCGTGATCGCCTCCCGGCCGCCGCCACGCCGTCCGTAGCGTCGGCTCACCGACTCCAGACTCAGCGCGCTCGCCCGCACCGCTGTGATCGTGTCCACCGTCGACTCCACCGTTCCTTCTCCGCTTCGTGCTTTCTGACCTGCATAAACGCTATGAGGAAAGGGGTGCTCGGGCGAGGGTGTGCGCTCCCGGACAGGGGGTGCAGCCAGCTCCACCATGGTCAGGGTGAGGCCCCCACTCCGGTGGCGGGTGAACCCCCGTAACGTGATGCGTCATGAGCACCACTCCCGCCCCGCTGACGGTCGCCATCCGGCGTTCGTGGGATGCGTCGCACTACCTCTTCATCGGCATTCCGATCGCGCTGCTCGCGTATGTGGGCGCGTTCATGGTGGTGGCGGTCCTGTTGTTCGCCGCCGCGATCATCGGGCTGCCCGCCCTGCCCGAGGCCGCCAAAGTGCTGAGCCGGTTCGCGGAGTTCGAGCGCCGCAGGGCCGCCGCGCGGCTCGGTGTTCCGTTCACGCCGACGCCGTATCTCCCGTTGGACGGCGGTGAACTCTCCGAGCGGGTCCGGCGCGTCCTCACCGACCCGACGATCTGGCGCGACGCCCTCTGGCTGCCGGTCCAGGCGCTCATGGGCAACGCCCTCGGCTACCTCACGATGGTGCTGTGGCCGGTCGGGCTCCTCGTCGACGGGGCCGTGCTCTCCGTCGTACACCTGCTGGACCGGCGGACCGTCGACGAGTACGGGACGCCGCTGCCCGTGCGCCAGGGGTGGGTGCTGCGCTGGCATCCCGTACTCGCGGATCTGTCGGCGAGCTGGACCCGGTCCCTGCTCACCCGATCGCCGTCCACCGAACTCGCCGACCGGATCGCCCAGCTGACCGAGAGCCGGGCCGGGGCGGTCGAGGCGCACGGCGCCGAACTGCGCCGCATCGAACGGGATCTGCACGACGGCGCCCAGGCCAGGATCGTCGCCCTGTCGATGCGCATCGGCCTCGCCAAACAGCTCCTCGACCGTGACCCGGCCGCCGCGCGCATCCGCCTCGACGAGGCACAGGACGGCGCGGAGGAGGCCCTCGCGGAACTGCGGCACGTGGTGCGCGGCATCCATCCGCCCGTGCTGACTGACCGTGGACTGGCAGGAGCCGTACGGGCGTTGGCCGCCGATGTCAGCGTGCCCGTCGCTGCGGAGCTCGACGGTGTGGAGGACGGGCGACGGCTGCCGGCCGCGATCGAGGCCGCCGCCTACTTCGTCATCGCCGAGGCCCTCACCAACATCAGCAAACACAGCGGCGCGACAGCCGCGACGGTACGGATCGACCGCACCCCCGGAACCCTGCGGGTGGTCATCGGCGACGATGGTCATGGCGGCGCGGACGAACGCGCCGGCAGCGGGCTGGTCGGAATCAGGCGGCGGATCGCCGCCCTCGACGGCACCACCCGCATCAACAGCCCCACCGGGGGGCCGACGAACATCGAAGTGGAGCTGCTGTGCGGATCGTGATCGCCGAGGACAACGCGTTGCTGAGGGAGGGGCTGATCCTGCTGCTCACCAGCTCGGGCCACGAGGTGGTGGCCGACGCGGCGACCGGGCCGGAGATCCTGCCCGCCCTGCTGGAACACCGCCCGGACGCCGCCGTGCTCGACGTGCGGCTCCCGCCCACCTTCCGCGACGAGGGACTGCGCGCCGCACTCGCCGCCCGCGCGGAGATGCCCGAACTGCCGATCCTGGTCCTCTCGCAGTACGTCGAGGAGACGTACGCCGCCGAGCTGCTCGCCCAGGGCGCCCAGGGCATCGGCTACCTGCTGAAGGACCGGGTGGGCCGGGTCGACCAGTTCCTCCAGGCGCTCGACCGGGTGGCGGGCGGCGGCACGGCGCTCGACCCCGAGGTCGTGACCCAGCTGCTGACCCGCAAGTCGTCGGCCGAACCCCTGCAGAGCCTCACTCCGCGCGAGCGCGAAGTCCTGGAACTGATGGCACAGGGCAAGGCGAACGGCACCATCGCCTCCGAACTGGTGGTGACGGAACGGGCCGTGAGCAAGCACATCGGCTCGATCTTCGCCAAGCTCGGCCTGGAACCGGACGACGGCACGGTGCACCGGCGGGTGCTTGCGGTGCTCGCGTATCTGGAGGGCAAGGGCAAGGGCAAGGGCAAGGGCACGCGCTGACGCGCGCTGTGCCTGGTTGACGGGGGTACTGTCGGGCCGGGCCGGTTGCGCACGGTCTTGCCCGGGCCGTTCGTCCAGCCGTGTCGGTTGTGCAGCGTGCACGACCGGCGGGGCAGTTCATTCAGCCGTGTCGGTCGTGCATACGGGCCACGGCCCACTTCGCCTCCTGGACCAGTTCGCCGAGGCCTGCCTTCACCTGCCACTTGGCCCGCTTCATCAGGACCTTCGCCGCGGTCAGCGATTCGTGGGCGAGATCGGTCCGCCCCTCCCGGGCGGCCGCAATGCTGATGCGCAGCTGTTCCTCCACGACGATGTGGCCCACGCCGCCCGGTCAGCCGCGCCCCGACGCCAGGCGTGCCGCTTCGGCGTGCTCGGCGCGGTCCAGGCCGAAGCCGAAAGGGAACGCCGCCAGTTCGACGAGGTCCGGACGGGTACGCAACCGGTGAAGGGCACGATCGGTCATGTGCCCAACGTAACGGTGACCACTGACATTGATACTCGTACGTGGGTTCGGGTGGTCATGGCTCTGCCACTGACCGACGCCCTGCTGGGCTGTCTTCGAGGTGTACCGACCGGCTGCAACTCCCGCGGACGGAAGCGCCGCAGGTCAGGGCCGCGTGGGCTGGAGCAGATCCCAGCGATTGCCGTACAGGTCCTCGAAGACCGCCACCGATCCGTATTCCTCGTGCCGCGGTTCCTCCAGGAACCGCACCCCGGCGGCCAGCATCCGGGCGTGGTCGCCCGCGAAGTCCTCGGTGTGCAGGAAGAAGCCGACCCGGCCGCCCGTCTGTGCACCGATGCTCGCCCGCTGCGCCTCGTCCTTGGCGCGGGCCAGGAGCAGCCCGGTCCCCTCCGTGCCGCGCGGCCGCACGACCACCCAGCGCGAGCCGTCGCCCCGGTCGGTGTCCTCCACCAGCTCGAATCCGAGGGCGTCGGTGTAGAAGGAGACGGCTTCGGCATAGTCGCGGACGACCAGGGTGACCAGGGCGATGTGCGGCATGGGATTCCTCGGACGGGGGCGGGCAACGGTGTGACGAGCCAGTTGCTCGTTATACGTAACACTACCTGCCTCTGCGAGAACCGCGTGGACCGCACCACCGTGACATCCGTCAGGCACGCGGCGGGACAATGCCCCGCATGGACATCAGCGACCTCAGCGACCCCACCGAGCCGACGGCCCGCATGACCATCAGCGACTTCAGCGACCCCACCGAGCCGACGGCCCGCATGACCATCAGCGACTTCACCGAGCTGACGGCCCGCGCCCTGCGCCTCGCCGTCCCCGGCCACCGCCGCATCCTCGGCATCGCGGGACCACCCGGAGCCGGGAAGTCCACCCTGGCCGCACAGCTCGTCGACGCTCTCGACGGACTCGCCGTCCTCGTACCCATGGACGGCTTCCACCTCGCCCAGGCCGAGTTGGAACGGCTCGGCCGCGCCGGACGCAAGGGCGCACCCGACACCTTCGACGCCGCGGGTTACGCGGCCCTGCTCCGACGCCTGAGCCACCCGGAACCGGAAACCACCGTGTACGCCCCCGCCTTCGACCGCGCCCTGGAGGAGCCGATCGCCGGGGCCGTCCCCGTACCCCCGGACATCCCGCTGGTCGTCACCGAGGGCAATTACCTTCTGCACGACGAAGGGGCCTGGGCGCCTGTACGCGGGCTGCTGGACGAGGCGTGGTTCCTGGAACTCGAACCGGCCCTGCGGGTACGCCGGCTCGTCGACCGGCACATGCGGTTCGGCAAGCCCCGGCCGTACGCGGAACAATGGGTGGCCGGGTCCGACGAACCCAACGCACGCCTGGTCGAGAGGGGCCGCCCCCGCGCCGGCCTCGTCGTACGGCTGCACCCGCAGACCTGACCCCCGCTCGCGTGGACCGGCGCGCACGGGCAGGATGCTGTATGCCGTGTCGTGTCGCCAGGAGGTCCCGCATGTCCAGCCCGAACCAGCCCGTACCGTTCACCGCCGACGACTACCGGGCCCGGATGGCGCGTGCCGCCGAGGCCGCCGCCGAGGCCGGGCTCGCGGGAGTGCTGGTCGCCCCCGGACCCGATCTCGTCCACCTCACCGGCTACCAGCCCGTGAACACCGAACGTCTCACCGTCCTCGTCCTCACGGCCGGCCAGGACCCGGTCCTCGTCGTCCCGACCCTGGAGGCCCCGGACGCCGAGAAGGCCGTCGGTGCACCGGCCATCACCCTGCGGGACTGGACCGACGGCAAGGACCCGTACGCCGTCACCGCCCCGCTGCTCCACGGCCGGGGCCGGTTCGCGATCAGCGACAACGCCTGGGCGATGCATCTGCTCGGGCTGCAGCGGACGCTCCCGGACACCTCGTACGTCTCCCTCACCGAAGCCCTTCCGATGCTGCGTGCGGTGAAGGACGCCGCTGAGCTGGAGCGGATCGCGGCCGCCGGGGCCGCCGCAGACGCCACGTACGAGGAGATCCTGAAGGTCCGCTTCTCCGGCCGCAGGGAGACCGACGTCGCCGCCGATCTCGCCGCACTGCTCAAGCAGTTCGGGCACTCGCAGGTCGACTTCACCGTCGTCGGCTCCGGCCCGAACGGCGCCAACCCGCACCACGAGGCGGGCGACCGCACCATCGAGCAGGGCGACATGGTCGTACTCGACTTCGGCGGCCTCAAGCACGGCTACGGCTCCGACACCTCCCGCACGGTCCATGTCGGCGAACCCACCGCCGAGGAGCAGCGGGTCCACGACATCGTGCGGGAGGCCCAGGAGGCGGGCTGCAACGCGGTCCGGCCCGGCGTCGCCTGTCAGGAGATCGACCGGGCGGCCCGCGCCGTCATCACCGAGTTCGGCTACGGCGAGCGCTTCATCCACCGCACCGGTCACGGCATCGGCGTCACCACCCACGAACCGCCGTACATGATCGAGGGCGAGGAGCAGTCACTGGTGCCCGGGATGTGCTTCTCCGTGGAGCCGGGCATCTATCTGCCGGGCCGGTTCG
This sequence comes from Streptomyces sp. NPDC048473, assembly GCF_043200155.1. Classification (NCBI taxonomy): domain Bacteria; kingdom Bacillati; phylum Actinomycetota; class Actinomycetes; order Kitasatosporales; family Streptomycetaceae; genus Streptomyces; species Streptomyces sp. NPDC048473. Next base: position 51,232 of record NZ_JBICXE010000025.1, on the reverse strand, counting down.
GTGTCCGGATCGAGGACATCGTGACCGTGACTCAGGACGGCGGCCGACGCCTCAACAGCACCGCGCGCGAACTGGCGATCGTCGAGTAGTCGGACGCGTACGAGTTGGAGCGCACCCGAAGGCAAGGGATTCACCGCGCGCCCCCGCAGATCAGTCGTCGGCCAGCACCACGCACGACTCCGGCGGCAGATGCAGCAGCCCGTCGCTGCCCGGGGCCTCCACCGGCTCCCACGCGGCCACCACCCTGCCGCCGCCTCCCCGGCGCCGGCCGCTGCCCAGCGGGATCGTGGCCGGCTTCTCGTCGAGGTTGACCGCGATCCGCAGATCGCCCCTCCGGTACGCCAGCCAGCGCGCCTGTTCGTCGTGGGCGGTGCGCACCGACGCCAGATCCGGGTCGGACAGGTCGGGCAGGGCGCGACGCAGCGTGATCAGCTCGCGGTACCAGGCGTGCAGACGGGCGTGCGGCTCCTGTGCCGGTTCGTTCCAGTCCAGGCAGGAGCGGTTCCGGGTGGCCGGGTCCTGCGGGTCCGGAATGGCGTCCGCCGCCCAGCCGTGCGCCGCGAACTCCCGCCGTCTGCCGCTGCGGACCGCCTCGGCGAGCGCCGGATCGGTGTGGTCGGTGAAGAACTGCCAGGGGGTGCGGGCGCCCCACTCCTCGCCCATGAACAGCATCGGGGTGAAGGGACCGGTCAGCATGAGGGCCGCGGCGCAGGCCAGCAGGCCGGGGGAGAGTGTGGCGGAGAGCCGGTCGCCCAGGGCACGGTTGCCGATCTGGTCATGGGTCTGGGCGTAGCCGACGAAGCGGTGGGCCGGGGTGCGGGCGATGTCGACGGGGCGGCCGTGGGAACGGCCGCGGAAGCTGGAGTACGTACCGTTGTGGAAGAACGTGCTCGTCACGGTCTTGGCGACGGCGGCCAGCGGGGCGGCGGCGAAGTCCGCGTAGTAGCCCTGCGACTCACCGGTGAGCGCGGTGTGCAGGGCGTGGTGGAAGTCGTCGTTCCACTGGGCGTGCAGGCCGATGCCGCCCGATTCGCGCGGTGTCGTCGTCCGAGGGTCGCAGAGGTCGGACTCGGCGATCAGCGAGAGCGGACGGCCGAGTTCGCCGGCGAGTGCGTCGGTCGCCGTGGACAGCTCCTCCAGGAAGGTCAGCGCCCGCGTGTCGGCCAGGGCATGGACCGCGTCCAGCCGCAGCCCGTCGAGCCGGTAGTCGCGCAGCCAGGCGAGCGCGCTGCCCAGCAGATACGCCCGCACCTCGTCCGAACCGGGGGCGTCGAGGTTGACCGCCGCGCCCCACGGCGTGTGGTGGGTCTCCGTGAAGTAGGGGCCGAAGGCCGGGAGGTGATTGCCGGACGGGCCGAGGTGGTTGTGGACGACGTCCAGGACGACCGCGAGCCCGAGACCGTGCGCCGTATCGACAAAACGCTTAAGCCCCTCCGGGCCGCCGTACGGCTCGTGCACGGCCCAGAGCGACACCCCCTCGTACCCCCACCCGTGGGTGCCGGGAAAGGGGCAGACCGGCATCAGCGACACATGGGTGATGCCCAGTTCGGCGAGATGGCCGAGCCGGGCCGCCGCGGCGTCGAAGGTGCCCTCGTCGGTGTACGTACCGATGTGCAGCTCGTAAAGGACGGCGCCCGGGAGCCCCCGGCCCGCCCATTCGTTGCGCCAGGTGTACGCCGAGTGGTCGACGACGGCGCTCTCGCCGTCCGGCCCGTCCGGCTGGCGGCGCGCGCGCGGATCGGGCAGCACGGGCCCGTCGGCCCCGCCTGCCTCACCGCTCCCGCCGCTCTCGCCTCCGTTCAGCACAAAGCCGTAGCGGTCCCCGTCCGAGGCCTCCGCCTCGGCCGTCCACCACCCGGCCCGTACGGGATCACGCCCCATTGCCCGCAGCGCACCCGCCAGCCGCAGTTCGACCGAGTCCGCATCCGGTGCCCATACCTCGAACAGCATGCAACGCTCCTCGTCTCCTCGCCCCCGTGCCCCATGGTCGGCATCAGCCGCGACGACTGACTCGCGACACTGGATCGAGCCCGTTACTGGCGATTAAGGTCTGGTTCTGATCATTGCCCCGCCAGGGTCTGCTCAATACGCACTCGTCAATACGCACTCCCTTCAATACGCACTCCCTCTTACGGCTGTGGAGGCCGAGATGAATGTGCCGTCGTTCCCGCCCGGTTTCCTCTGGGGAGCCTCCGCCTCCGCTTTCCAGACCGAAGGGGCGTCCGATACCGACGGCAAGGGCCCCTCCGGCTGGGACGCCTTCGCCGCACAGCCCGGCCGGATCAAGGACGGCACCGACACCACCCGCGGGACCGGATTCCACCAGCACTACCGCGAGGACGTCGCCCTCCTGGCCGGCCTCGGCGCCGACGCCTTCCGGTTCTCCGTCAGCTGGCCGCGCGTGGTGCCCGGCGGCAGCGGAGCGGTCAACCCGCAGGGGCTCGACTTCTACGACCGCCTCGTCGACGAACTCTGCGCCCACGGCATCACCCCGGCCCCCACCCTCTACCACTGGGACACCCCGCTGCCGCTGGACGAGGAGGGCGGCTGGCTCAACCGGGACACGGCCTACCGCTTCGCCGAGTACGCGGGCATCGTCGCCGAGCGCCTCGCCGACCGCGTACCGATGTGGATCACCATCAACGAACCGGCCGAAGTGACGATGCTCGGCTACGCCCTCGGCGAGCACGCACCGGGCCGCACCCTCCTCTTCGATGCCCTGCCCGCCGCCCACCACCAGCTCCTCGCCCACGGCCTGGCCGTGCGCGCCCTGCGCGGCGCGGGAGCGGACAACATCGGCATCGCCGTCTCCCACACCCCCGTCTGGACCGCCGGGGACCGTGACGAGGACCGCATGGGCGCGCAGCTGTACGACACGATCACCAACTGGCTGTTCGCCGACCCGATTCTCACCGGCCGCTACCCCGACGAGAACTTCGCCGCACTGATGCCGGGCCCGGTCGAGGACGACCTGTCGACCATCTCCGCCCCGCTCGACTGGTACGGCGTCAACTACTACAGCCCCACCCTTGTCGGCGCCCCCGACGCACAAGCCCTGGAATCTTTCTCCGGCTTCGAGATGCCCGCCGAACTCCCCTTCGGCATCCGCGAGATAGAGGGCTACGAGAAGACCGACTTCGGCTGGCCCGTCGTCCCCGACGGACTGCGCGAAACCCTCGTCCAGCTCCACAGCCGCTTCGGCGACCGGCTCCCGCCGCTCTACATCACCGAGAACGGCTGCGCCGTCGACGAACCGGCCCGGGACACCCGCCGGATCGCCTACCTCGAAGGACACCTGAGGGCCCTGCGGACGGCCATCGACGCGGGCGTCGACGTCCGCGGCTACTTCACCTGGTCGCTCACCGACAACGTCGAATGGACCGAGGGCGCCAGCAAGCGGTTCGGCCTGGTCCACATCGACTACGAGACGCTGCGCCGGACGCCCAAGGACTCGTACGCCTGGTACAGGGATCTGATCCGTACACAGAAGTCCCGCACATAGAAGTCTCCTACACAGAAGGCCCCTGCACAGAAGTCTCCTACACAGAACACAGGCAGCTCAGCTCACTGACCTGATCCGCCACACCAGCACCCCGCCCACCACCGTCACCACGGTCGACGCCAGATACAGCCCGGCATAGCCGCCCGCGTACGCAACGATCGGCGCGGCCAGTGCCGGGCCCAGGACCTGGGGTGCGGAGTTGGCGATATTGATGACCCCCAGGTCCTTCGCCCGGTCGACGGCCGCCGGAAGGACCTGGGTGATCAGCGCCTGGTCGACCGCCACATAGATGCCGTAGCCGAGCCCGAGCACCACCGCGGCTGCCATCGCCGCCGGCCAGGTGTGCCAGAACGTCAGCAGCAGCGAACCCGCCGCCATCACCAGCGAACACACGCTGACCATCATCTTCCGCTTGCCCAGCCGGTCCGAGACGATCCCGCCCGCCACCGCCGTCACGACCACACCACCGGTGTAGAGCAGCGTCAGATACAGCACGCCCATGTCCGGATCCGGGTAATGCACCGCGTCCTTGAGGAAATACAGCAGATAGAGCGTGCCGATCGCATTCCCCAGCTGGACCAGGAAACGGGTGAGCCACGCCCATCCGAAATCGGGATGCAGCCGCGGACTCACCCAGAAGTCCCTCAGCCGGAGCACCGGCCCCCGCACCCCGGGCACGACCGGGTCGCGGGTCATCAGGACGAACGGCAGTGCACACAGCACCACGAGTCCCGCAAGCACCAGATAGCCCGAACCTGTCCCGGTAACCGCCACCGACACCAGCAGCACCCCGAAGACCAGCCCCAGCGTCTGCGGTATGCCGATGAACCCCGACACCGCCGCCCGCTGCCGCACCGGCACCTGGTCGGGAACCACCGCGTTGGTGCCGGCCAGCATCGCGTTCAGCCCCAGCTGCGCCAGACACCAGCCGAGCGCCACCCCGACCACCGTTGTCTGCGCCGCCGTCACCACCAGACCCACCGCGCCGACCAGCGCACCTCCCAGGATCCACGGATGCCTGCGGCCGAACCGTCCGCCCGTACGGTCCGACAGCGCACCCGCGACCGGGTTGGCGACCACCGCCACCAGCGCCCCGGCCGCGGTTGCCCAGCCGAGCGCGACCTCCTTGCCGGACGAGGTCAGATCGTCGATCTGCTCCGCGAGCAGCACCTGGATCGGGGTGAGAAAAGCCATGTACAGGCCCAGGTTGGCCAGTACCAGACCACTGATCCAGCCACCGCCGACGCGGCGCTGCGGTTCCGCACGGGGATCGTCCAGGATCATCGGCCGCTCGCCATCAGCTCGTCAGGGTCCGGCACGGTGCCCCGGAGGTGCCCGGATCTTACGAACGGCCGCCTGTGTGATCAATACTTCGCGCCATGGTTGCTTCATGGTGGTCCCGGGCCCGACTGGGGATCTTTGTGCACTGGACGCCCGCCTCCGTACCGGGCTGGGCCCCGCCGTACGTCCTCGCGGACGAGCTGCCCCTGGCGGGCCGCCGCTCGCCGCTCGGCTGGACGTCGTACGCGGAGTGGTACGAGAACGCGCTCCGCTTTCCCGACAGCCCCGTCTCCGCCCACCACCGCGCGACCTACGGCACCCGCCCGTACACCGCCTTCGGGGGCGACTTCAACGACGCCCTGGGCTCCTGGGACCCCGCCGCCTGGGCCCGCAGCTTCCGCGCCGCGGGCGCCCGCTACGCCGTCCTCGTCACCAAACACCACGACGGCTTCTGTCTCTGGCCCTCCGAGGTCGAGAACCCGCACCGCACCAGCTGGCACACCACACGTGACATTGTCGGTGAATTCGCCGAAGCCGTACGGGCCGAGGGGCTCTGCTTCGGCGTCTACTACTCCGGCGGTCTCGACTGGACCTTCGACGACCGCCCCATCGGCACCGGCGCGGACACCGTTTCGGCCGTCCCGCGCGGCGGCTACCCCGCGTACGCGGGCGCCCAGATGCGCGAACTGATCCGCCGCTACCGCCCCGACATCCTCTGGAACGACATCGCCTGGCCCGGCTCCCGCACCGAGGTGCAGCGGCTCGTCGAGTACTACCGCTTCACCGTCCCGCACGGCGTCGTCAACGACCGGCTGTTCCCGTACGCACCGATGTGGCGCGCACTGCAACTCCCGGGCGCCAAGGCCCTGTACGACCGCTGGGAGCGCCGCACGATCGTCCAGGGCGAGGGCTTCGTCCCGCGCAGACCCCCGTACTACGACTTCCGCACGCCCGAATTCGCCCGCTACACCGGCCCCGACCCGTACGAGATCACCCGCGGCATCGACCACAGTTTCGGCTACAACCGCAACTCCCCGCCCGAGGCGTTCCTCAGCCGGGACGTGCTGGACTCGCTGGTACGGGAGACGGCGTCCGCGGGCGGCAATCTGCTGCTCAATGTGGGGCCGCGCGGCGAGGATGCGACGATCCCCGCCGAGCAGCAGCTCCGCCTGGACTGGCTGACGGAACTCACCGCTGAACTCACACCAGATGGATGCGTTCCTGGCTGATGCGATGGCCGGCCCGGGCGAACGCGGCCGCCATCGGTGTATTGCCCCGGTCGGTGGCGCCCGCGATGAACCCGGCGCCCTCGGCCGCCGGGAAATGCGTGCATTCGGCGAGCAGGTCGTACCCGTATCCGTGCCCGCGCTGCTCGGGTACGACCCCGATGAAACCGATGCACGGGCCGGACGGGTTGTGGGCGGGTACATGGATGCCGGCCAGTTCGCCGTCGGGGGTGTACGCCGGCTGCCACCAGGAGCGTGGCGAGGGGCACCAGTGGAAGAAGTCGAGTTCCTCCTGCGCCGCCTGCTCAAGACCGCCGGGGCCAAGGCATTAAGGGCCAGGGGGGACCCTCCCGCGTTGTCGTCAGTCACCATGGCTCCTTCCCCCAGGCTCTCGGCTGCGCTCAAGCAGGGGGGACCCCATCTGCCTCAGTCCTCCGCCTTGCAGCTGCACGCACCCAGCGCCGCTCCTTCTCCCACCCCCCCCATTTGCCGGTCGGTCTAATCCCAGGCCATGTCGAAGGAGCGCTCGAAGTTCACATACCCGAGACGCTCGAAGGACTTGGCCATCGGGACGTTGCCGAGGTCGGTCGCGGCCCGGATCCGTTCCACGCCGTCCTGCGCGGCCAGCACCCTGGTCCCCTCGGCGAGGATGTCGTCGATGTAGCCGTGGCCGCGCATGGCGGGGAGCACGCCGATGTAGGCAATGATCGGGTTGTAGTTGTTGCGCGCCGGGATCACGAACCCGACCGGCTCACCGTCGGGGAGTTCGGCGATGCGCCACCACTCCCGCGGTGTCGTGTACTTCGCCAGCTCCTCGTCGTAGTGCTTCTCGGCCGCCTCGCGGACGCTGAGCCCGGACGCCAGGTCCTCCTGGCTGTGCGCGTCGAGGGTGCCCTCCGTCACCGGTGTCATCAGCGCGAGGAGATCCTTCCGCCCGTCGACCGGGCGGAACCGCAGTCGGCCGCTGTCGGCGGGGACCGGCGTACCCGCGCGCCACTCCAAGCGCAGCCGCTCGACCAGCATCCGCGCACCGGAGCGTTCCATGACCCGTATCCGGGCCTCGACGACATCACGGGCCGCAGGGTCCTCGCGCCAGTCGGCCGGTACAAAGCGTCCGTACTCGGGCCGTGGGGCACCGGCGGGCACGACCGCTGCCGTCGCCGCCTCCAGCAGTCGCAGGCCCGCCTCGCCGCGTTCGGGCTCGGGCAGCGTGTCGTCGAGGTCGAAGAAGTCGAGGAGCAGGGGTTCGCCACCGTCCCGGCTCCACCAGGCGATCCGCGCCACCACGCGCTCGCCGCGCAGCGCCACCCACATCCACTCGGGACGGCGACGCCCGCTCTCCAGGTCCTCGGCGAGCTCGTGATCGAGTACGTACGACAGCCGGCAAAAGAGCCCGAGCTCCTGCGGACCGGCGAGCGGACGGATGGTCAATTCCTGTGGTGCATAAGTCACAAAGTCTCCTTGACATGCGCAATGGGCCCTCCCGCGATCGACGGGCGGCCTGCGGCGGGAGAGACTAGCAACGTCTTTTTGGCGCTGCCCGGACATTCCGGAGCAGGTGTTCCGCGCAGGTCAGGAGGGCGGAAAGCGGGGTTGTTCTGGACACTCCGGGGCGGTCGGCCCGACAATTGGTTCCGTGACGTCCCCCTTCGAGTTCCACACGTATCCCGCGCGGCTGTCCGATGCCCAGCGCGACCGTGTTCTCGGCGTACTCAGAGACGGCGCGGCACAGGGCAGGCTGTCCCACGACACCTTCATGCGGCGCATGGAACTGGCCCTCACCGCCCGGCGCTCGGAGGAGCTGGAGGCGCTCACCGCCGACCTGGAGAGCGAAGGCCGCTGGTCACGGCGGATACTCCGGGTCGTGAGCGGAGTGTCCGGCTTCCCCGGCCGGGTGCGCCGGGTCTGGCAGACCGAACGGCTCCCGAAGCTCCTGCTCCCCACTCCCAGCCCGTACCCCCTGCTGATCGGCCGCGATCCGGGCAACGGGCTGCGGCTCAACCACGAGACCGTCTCCCGGCTCCACGCGGAACTCACCGTGCAGGGCGGCCGCTGGCTGCTGCGCGACCTCGGCTCGACCAACGGCACCTGTGTCAACGGACAGCGGGTCATCGGTACGGTCCCGGTCCGCGACGGGGACCAGGTGAGCTTCGGGAGGATGAGCTTCCGGCTCTCCGCGCCGGTCCTCGGCCCCCCTGCCCGTTAGCCGGCCGAAGGCCCGGCGACGATCTGCTCGGAGTCTCCTGGCCGTTCAACCCCCGGTCGCCCACGGACTGAGCCCCGGCCCGACCGGGCCCCCCGTCGTCACCCGGCCCACCGTCACCCGGCCCGCCGTCACCCGGACGGTCGTACGCCGACTGCGCGACGCCCCCGTCGGTGATCCCCTGGTGAGGAACCGCGCCGCACACCGGCGCCCTGACGCCCCGGGGGTACCGATGCAGGCCGACGCGCCCGAGGGCATACCCGCACCGGACCTCCGCCGCCGGGCCGGCCGGAGGGCGCGCGGATCCCGCCCCGGCACCGGCCCCAGCCTGCTCGCACCCGGCGCCGCACACGACCCGTACCGGCTCTACCGCATCCTGCGCGAGGAATACCCGCTCAGCTACGACGCGCCCCTGGGCGCCTGGCTGGTCAGCCGGTACGCGGATGTGACCACGGCCCTCAGCGACCCCCGGTTCACCGGGTTCCCGCACGACGAGGCGCCCCGCGGTGGCCCCGCACCCCTCGGACTCTGCCACGGCAGCACCCAATGCACGCCCCGCAGACAGCGCAGAGCCGCGACCGGATCAGTGCCACGTCACATGGCCGAGCGGATCGAGCGGACCGCCTACGTGCTGGCGCACCGTATCGCAGGCCGCCAACAGGCCGACCTCGTCCAGGAGTTCTGCCGCTGGCTGCCCGCCGGTTCCGCAGCCGAAGCGGGCACCCGCCCGTACGCGACGCGACCGCCCCGCACCGGACCAGAAGGCACCGCCACCACACCCTGCACCCGGCACACCGGCCTCCGCGAGACCGCGCTCGCCTCCTTCCTCGCCAACCTGCTGGACGCCCCCGGCCTCCTGGCCGCCCTGCGCATCGAACCCGCCCTGGCCGTCCGGGCCTGGACGGAGTCGCTGCGCCGCGACCCGCCCGTCCAGATCGTGCTGCGCCGCACCGTCACCGAGGTCGCCCTCAGCGGCGGCAGGCTGCCCGCCGGAGCGCCCGTCGCCTGCCTGATCGGCTCGGCGGGCCGCGATCCGGCACGGTTCTCCGCACCCGACCTCTTCGACCCCTTCCGCTGCGACCAGGGCCGGTCCCTCACCGGACCGGCGGGCTGCCCGGCCGTCGTGCTCGGCCGACTGGAGGCCCAGCAGGGCCTTGGCGCCCTGCTCGACGCGATGCCCCGGCTCCGCTGGGCGGACGGATTCCGCCCGGCCGGCACCGGGCTGCTCACGCGCGGTCCGCGGGCCCTTCTCGTCCGGCCCGGCTGAGCAGCGCCACCGGCCGTTTCGCGAAGAGCTCGGCGAGCGCGACCGTGGCCCCGGTGAACTTCCGGCCGGGCGCCAGCACATCGGTCCACGGCCCGTCGTCCGGCAGCGTCAGCTCCGTCCCGCGCCAGCCGCCCGACTCCGCCAGCCGCAACGACAGCCTGGTCACCGCGGTGACCACCTCGCCCGAGCGGCAGAAGGCCAGACAGTGCGCGGCCGCCGGGCCATGGGCGCTCAGCGGGGCGTACGCACCCGACTCGCCGAACACCTCCGGCCGTTCGCGCCGCAGCCGCAATGCCGCCGCGGTGAGCTCCCCCTTCTCGCTCAACGCCCCGTCCTCGGACGGGGGGCGGAACGGCCGCCGGTTGTCCGGGTCGACCAGCGCCACGTACTCCCGTTCCGTGCCCTGATACAGATCCGGCACACCCGGCATCGTCAGCTGCACCAGTGCCGCGCCCAGCACATTGGCCCGTACGTAAGGGGCGAGCGTGCCCGCGAACCGCTCCAGAGCCTCGCGCACCGGACCGTTGTCCGCGGCCGGTCCCGCAGCGACGAAGTCCGTCACCGCCCGCTCGTACGCCGGATCGGGCTCGGTCCAGCTGGTGAAAAGTCCCGACTCGCGGACCGCTTTCAGCAGCGCGGGCTCCAGCCGGCCCGCCATCTCCCGGACCGGCAGCCTCGCGCAGCCGAAGGCCGTCTGCCAGGCATGCCAGGCGAGCTGCGCATCGGGAGCGGTCGCGGGAGTCACCTGCCCCAGCTCCGCCAGCAGCCGGGACCACTGCTCCGGACACTCGGTCAGCACCGCGACCCGGGCCCGTACATCGGCGCTCCGCTTGGTGTCGTGGGTGGTCAGCGCCGTGCCCGTGGCCGGCCAGTCGCGCGCCAGCCGGGCACAGAACGCATGGAACTCCTCCGGCGTCACCGCCGGCTGCCCGGGATCGCCGCCCACCTCGTTCGCCGAGATCAGCGGTACGTACCGGTAGAACGCCGTGTCCTCGACCGACTTGGCGCGCAACGCCGAAGCGGTCTGGGCGAACCGGGCGCAGAACGCCGCCTGGTCGGGCCCCTCGCCCAGCCGCCCCAGCGCCAGCTCCCGCACGACCTCGACGGCCGACGCCTCTTCCGGAACGGAGAACACCGCCTTCGCGTCCCGTACGGCCGCATCCGTGAGCGTCGCCTCCGCCGTCGCCGTGCGGGGCCCGCCGGCCGTCGCATACGGCCGGTACACGGGTACGCGTACGAGAAGTTCACGCACGGCGGTGTGCAGTGTCCACGGCGCGTGGTCGCGCAACGCGGGGTCCCCGGCGCAGATCCGTACGGCGAGCCGGGTCAGCAGCCCGGTCTCGGCGGCCAGCTCATGCGTCACCACCCGGTACGCGGCCCGCCGGACGGTCGACGTCCAGTCACCGCCGCGGTCCCCGGCGGGCTGCGCGTACTCCCGGTAGCGGCCGACCAGCTCCGCGGCGCCCATCGGATCGACGAAGAGGCCGTCGATCCGGTGCAGCGCGTCGTACCCGGTCGTCCCCGCGACGGCCCAGCCCGCGGGCAGCGGCTCGGTGCGGCCGAGGATCTTCTCCACCACCGTCCACCGTCCGTCGGTCGCAGCCGAGAGCCGCTCCAGATAGGCCGCAGGGTCGGCGAGCCCGTCGGGGTGGTCGATGCGCAGCCCGTCGATCACACCGTCCCGGACCAGTTCGAGGATCTTGCTGTGGGTGGCGGCGAAGACCTCGGGGTCCTCCACCCGCACCCCGATGAGATCCGAGATGGTGAAGAACCGCCGGTAGTTCAGCTCGGTACGGGCCAGCCGCCACCAGCCGAGCCGGTAGTGCTGGGCGTCCAGCAGTTCCGGCAGAGGCAGGCGGGCGGTGCCGGTCCGGAGCGGGAACTCCTGCTCGCCGTAGCGCAGCACCTCTCCGTCGACCCGGAACCTGCCGATCTCGTCGCCGATCCGTCCGGCCAGCACCGGCAGCAGCACCTTGCCGCCGCCCGCCGCCCAGTCGATGTCGAACCAGCGGGCGTACGGGGAGCCGGAGCCCTCGCGCAGCACCTCCCGCAGCGCGTGGTTGTGGCGGGGGACGGCGGCCATGTGGTTCGGCACGATGTCCACGACCAGCCCGAGCCCGTGCTCACGCGCCGTGCGGGCCAGCTCCCGCAGCCCCTCCTCACCGCCGAGCTCGGCGCGTACCCGGCCGTGATCGACGATGTCGTAGCCGTGTCTGGAGCCGGGCACGGCTTCCAGGACCGGGGACAGATGCAGATGGGAGACGCCGAGCGTGGCGAGATACGGCACGGCGTGTCCGGCGGCCGAGAACGGGAAGTCCGGCTGGAGCTGGAGCCGGTAGGTGGCGGTGGGCGTCATGCGCCGTTACGTACCCAGCCTGCGGGCTCTTGTGTCACGGAACGCCGCAAAGGGCTCGACCGGCGGTGTCGTCGATTCAACGGCCGGGCCGGCGGCCGGCACCTACGCGGGCCGCTGCAGCACCGCCATGCTCCGCCCGACCAGCGTCACCCGTTCGCCCGCCGACACCTTCGGCCCCGAGCCGGGAAGAACCCCGGCCGGACGGGCCGTGTCGACCACCACCAGCCACTGCCGGCCGTGATTCACCGGAACGGAAAACTCCAGCGTCTCGGCGCTCGCGTTGAACATCAGCAGGAACGAGTCGTCGGAGATCCGTTCGCCGCGCGGCCCCGGCTCCGAGATCGCATGGCCGTTGAGGAAGACCGTCAGTGCCTTGGCGTGCGCGGCCTGCCAGTCCCGTTGCTTCATCTCACCGCCCTCGGGCGTGAACCACGCGATGTCCGAGAGCTCGTCGTGCGTCCCCTCGACCGGACGGCCGTGGAAGAACCGGCGGCGCCGGAAGACCGGATGGTCGCGGCGGAGCCAGACCATCGCCCGGGTGAACTCCAGCAGACTGCTCCCGAGACCGTCTCCGTCCGCCGGATCCGCCTCGTCCGCGTCGTCCGTCGCGGCCTCGGCCGGGTCGGGCCAGTGCACCCACGACAACTCGCTGTCCTGGCAGTAGGCGTTGTTGTTGCCCCACTGCGTGCGCGCGAACTCGTCGCCGTGGCTCAGCATCGGCACGCCCTGCGACAGCATCAGCGTGGCGATGAAATTCCGCATCTGCCGTTCGCGCAGCTCCAGAATCTCCGGCTGGTCCGTCTCGCCCTCCGCGCCGCAGTTCCAGGACCGGTTGTGGCTCTCGCCGTCCCGGTTGCCCTCGCCGTTCGCCTCGTTGTGCTTGTCGTTGTACGAGACCAGGTCGTGCAGGGTGAATCCGTCGTGGCAGGTGGTGAAGTTGATCGAGGCGAGCGGCCGCCGTCCGTCGTCCTGGTACAGGTCCGAGGACCCCGTCAGCCGCCCGGCGAACTCGGCGAGGGTCCTCGGCTCGCCCCGCCACAGGTCCCGCACGGTGTCCCGGTACTTGCCGTTCCACTCGGTCCACAGCGGCGGGAAGTTCCCCACCTGGTAGCCGCCCTCACCCACGTCCCACGGTTCGGCGATCAGCTTCACCTGGCTGACCACCGGGTCCTGCTGCACCAGGTCGAAGAACGACGACAGCCGGTCCACCTCGTGGAACTGCCGGGCCAGGGTGGCCGCCAGATCGAAGCGGAAGCCGTCCACATGCATGTCCGTGACCCAGTACCGCAATGAGTCCATGATCAGCTGCAGTACGTGCGGCGACCGCATCAGCAGGGAGTTCCCGGTCCCCGTGGTGTCCATGTAGTACCGCTGGTCGTCCGCGAGCCGGTAGTACGAGGCATTGTCCAGGCCCCGGAAGGAAAGCGTCGGGCCCAGGTGGTTTCCCTCCGCGGTGTGGTTGTAGACCACGTCGAGGATCACCTCGATGCCGGCCTGATGCAGCGCCCGTACGGCCTGCTTGAACTCCAGCACCTGCTCTCCGCGGTCCCCCCAGGAGGCGTACGCGTTGTGCGGGGCGAAGAAACCGATGGTGTTGTAACCCCAGTAATTGGCCAGCCCCGCGTCCACCAGCCGGTGGTCCTGGACGAACTGGTGAACCGGCATCAATTCGATCGCCGTGACGCCCAGTTCCGTCAGATGGGCGATCACCTCCGGATGGGCCAGCCCCGCGTAGGTGCCGCGCAGCTCCTTCGGCAGCCCCGGATGGAGCATCGTCAGACCCTTCACATGGGCCTCGTAGATCACCGTGCGGTGGTAGTCCGTACGGGGCCGCCGGTCGTCGCCCCAGTCGAAGTACGGGTTGACCACGACCGAGGTCATGGTGTGCGGCGCCGAGTCGAGATCGTTGCGCGCGTCGGGCCGGCCGAACGGATAGCCGTACACCGCCTCGCCCCACTGGATCTGCCCGGCGACGGCCCTGGCGTACGGGTCGAGCAGCAGTTTGGCCGAATTGCAGCGGGCGCCGCGCTCCGGTTCGTACGGCCCGTGGACCCTAAATCCGTACCGCTGACCGGGCATCACCCCGGGCAGATAGGCATGGCGGACAAAGGCATCGGTCTCCCTGAGCTCCACCGCCGTCTCGGAACCGTCGTCGTGCAGCAGGCACAACTCGATTCGGTTGGCGGCCTCGGAGAAGACCGCGAAGTTGGTCCCGGCGCCGTCGTACGTGGCACCGAGGGGATACGCCTGTCCCGGCCAGACCTGCATAGGTTGACTCTTCCACTTCTGATCCGGGTGCCTGGGGCTTGCGGGCTGCTTGAGCCAGATCTTCCCCGAAAGAGGTGCGGCTACCTAGGACGTCGCGCGGTCCGGTCAACATCGGGCCTCTCCGTGTCGCCCGGAACCGGAATCCGGGGACCTGAGCCGGTCGCAGCCCCGGCACGAGGCCCCGGACGGGGTGCTTAATCACTATGAATCCGCTCACTACGGCAAATCTTGCCATCGGGAACGTGCCTGTGACATAGGGGAGTTGAGGAAGCAGCCTGTGCATCCGGCTGCACCGGCTCCCGCTCGCGGAGTACCCTTCCTTGATCGTTGGTGGGGGAGTGGAAGGCGGTGCGCGGGTGAGCTCGGGAGGGTTCGAGCTGCCCCCAGGTGACACAGGTCACGAGGGGGAATCCACCGATGCCCCGCCCGGGGCGGTCTCACTTGCGCAGCCCATGGAGATCGGCGCGGAACTGGACTGGGGAGCGGATGCCTGGAGCGAGGTGCGCACGCGCGCCCAGCGGGCCGGGCGTGCCTATATCTGGCTGAATCTCGTGGAGCAGCGGCTGCGCGCCGTGGTCGCCGCGGTGCTCCGGCCCATCTACGAGCCGGTCCACGGCGAGGACTGGGTGGTGGCCGCCGCCGGACCCGCCGGGCAGGAGTGGGTGCAGCGCGCCGTCGCCGTACGCGAGGTCTCCCGCCGCAAGGGCTATCTGCTGGACCCGGCCGACGACAACGTTCTCAGCTTCCTCACGCTGCCGCAGCTGCGTGAGCTGATGGTCCAGCACTGGCCGTGCTTCGAGCCGTACTTCGACGACCGGCGCGAGGTCGAGCTGGCGCTCGACGAGCTGGAGGTCGCCCGCAATGTGGTCTCTCGCAACCGCGCCCTGAACGAGGCGGTCCTCGCCCAGGCCGAGCGCGCCTCGGCCCGGCTCCTGGAGATCCTGGGCAGCGGTGCCGCGGTCCCGTCGGCCGACCGGCTCCCGGTCGACGCCGTCGAGGAGCTGGTCGGCGACCGGTACGCGGATGTGGTCTCCGTCCACTCCGACCGGGTGCGGCTGCAGCGCCAGCTGCCCGCCGAGAATCTCTTCGGCGGTTCGCGCCGTCTCGACGCGATCGGCATAGGACTCAATCTGCTGGTGCAGAACTTCTCCGGCCGCAGGCTGATCCGGCTCGCCGAGTCGGGCTGCCGGGTCCGGCTGCTCTTCATCAACCCGGCGAGCAGCGCGGTCAAGCGCCGGGAGCGGGAGCTGGGTCTCAAGAAGGGCGAGCTGAGCCGGTCGGTGGAGATGAACATCCTCCATATGCGCCGGGTCCGCTCCAAGCTCCGCGATCCGGGCGCCTTCGAGATCCATGTCTTCGACGAGACGCCGCGCTTCACGGCCTATCTGGTGGACGGCGACGGGACGGACGCGGTCGGGGTCGTCCAGCCGTATCTGCGGCGCGCACGCGGCATGGAGGCGCCCGTGCTGGTGCTGCGGGGCGGTGGGCGCGCGGTGGTCCGGGCGGGGCAGGACAGCGAGCACGGGCTGTTCGAGACGTACCGAGAGGAATTCGAGTCCGTGTGGACGGACTCCCGGCCCGTCTCCTGAGGGGCTGTTCCTGGGGGCCTGTTCCTGAGGGGCTGTCCGTCCGTTGTCAGTGGTGCATGCGAGGGTGGTCATCACCTGGGGGAGAGCACCACGAAGGAGGTACGGGATGAGCTGGCACCGGGAGGCGCTGGTCGGCTTCGACCTGGAGACGACGGGCACGGAACCGCTGGAGGCCCGGATCGTGACAGCCGCGGTCGTCGGAGTCGGCGGCAGGGACGGGGAGCCGGTGCGGCAGCGCACCTGGCTGGCGGATCCGGGCATCCGGATTCCGGCACAGGCCTCGGCGATCCACGGCATCAGCAGCGAGCGGGCGGCGGCGGAGGGCCGGCCGGTGCGCGAGGTGGCCGACGAGATCGCCGAGACACTCACCGGCTACTGGCGCCAGGGGGTGCCGATCGTCGCGTACAACGCGGCCTTCGACCTGACGCTGCTGACGGCCGAGCTGCGGCGGCACGGGCTGCCGTCGCTGAGCGACCGGCTCGACGGGGCCGGGATCGGGCCGGTCATCGACCCGTACACCATCGACAGGGCCGTCGACCGCTACCGCAAGGGCAAGCGCACCCTCGAAGCGGTCTGCGTCGAGTACGGCGTGGTGCACGGCGGAGCCCATGACGCGGGGGCGGACGCGCTGGCCGCGGTCCGGGTGGCGTACGCGATAGCCGAGCGGCACGGCTCGGTGGCCGGGCTGACCGCCGCCGAGCTGCATGAGCGCCAGGTGGAGTGGTATGCGCAATGGGCGGCCGACTTCCAGCAGTTCCTGCGCCGCAAGGGCACGGCTGACGCGGTGATCGACGGCCACTGGCCCCTGCGGGAGCCGGCCCGGGTGACCGGCTGAAAATTCAAGCCCGTCCGCCGCACGGATCTGCGACGGTGTCGGGCGAAAATCAAGCCCGTCCGGCGATCGAGGACATCTTTGAGCCCGTCCGGCGCTTGAGGACGAAACGGTCACCGGACGACCCCGGTCACCCGCGCCCCGGACCCGGTCATCCGCGTCCTAGAACGGATACCACCGCACCGCCGCGTCACCGTCGCGCAGCGACGCCACCCGGCGGCGGAACTCCGCGAGCGCCTTCGGATTGGTCGGCGCGTGCTGGGAGACCCACGCACAGCTGGCCGTCTCCCGTGCCCCGCGCAGCACCGCGCAGCCGTCCCATGCGCGGACGTCCCAGCCGTACGCGGCGGTGAAGGCGTCGTATGCCTCGGCCGCCAGCCCGTACCGGTCCCGGGACAGTGCGAGTACCACCAGATCGTGCTCGCGCAGATCCGCGGAAAAGGTCTCCAGATCGACCAGCACCGGCCCGCCCGGACCGACATGGACATTGCGGGGGAGGGCGTCGCCATGGATCGGCCCGGGCGGCAGATGGGGGACCAGCGCGGCCGCGGCCGCCGCGAAGCCGTCGCGGCGCTCACGCAGATAGCCGGCGTCGGCCGGGTCGATCGCATCGCCCGCGAGCCGCAGCCAGCGCTCGACCCCACCCAGCAGCTCACGGCGCGGCAGGGTGAATCCGTCCGGGGCGGGCAGTGCGTGGACCAGGGTGAGCAGGTGCGCCAGATCCTGCGGTTCGGCAGGGCGCACGGCGTCGGGCAGCCGGTGCCAGAGCGTCACCGGGTGGCCCTCCACCAGCCGCGCCCCGGGCTCGGCGGCCCGTACGGCGGGGACACCGGAGGCGGCCAGCCATTGAGCGACGGCCACCTCGCGCTCGGCCCGGTCCCGCAGCTCCGGGTTCTGCACGGCGTCCCGGCCGACCTTGACCACCAGGTCGTCCACGGCGAACACCGCGTTCTCACCCAGCGCGAGCAGCTCCGCGCCGTCGGACAGTCCGGCAGCGGTCAGCACCTCGCGCGCACGCATCTCGTTCATGGCTCCGATTTTCGCATCTGTGCAGGTTGGCTTGACGAACCGACGGCCCGTCAGCACGATGACGAGGGCCACCTGAGCGGCCAGAACGGTATGAAACCGATGGAATGACGCAAGGGGGCGAATTCATGACATTGGCGAGTGCAACCGTACGATCCGGAAGGCACGGTCCGCCCGGCAGTCCGCACGACAAGCAGACCCGACCGATCAACCGGAACGCTGGCACGTGGTTCCTGGTACTGCCCGCGCTGATCCCGATCCTGATCCTCAGCGTCGGCCCGCTCCTCTACGGCATCGCGCTGGCCTTCACCGATGCCCAGTCCGGCCGCACCCGCTCCACCCAGTGGGTCGGCGGGCTGAATTTCCAGGACCTGCTCCACGATGCCCTCTTCTGGGACTCGTTCCGGATCGGTCTGCTGTGGGCGGTCGGCGTCACCGTCCCGCAGTTCGTACTGGCGCTCGGCCTCGCCCTGCTGCTCAATCAGAATCTGCGGATGCGCTGGCTGGCGCGGGCGCTGGCGATCATTCCGTGGGCGATGCCCGAGGTGGTCGTCGGCATCATGTGGCGGCTCGTCTACAACCCGGACGCGGGCGTCCTCAACGAGACGATCCGCGATCTCGGCCTCGGCGACGGCCGGGACTGGCTCACCGGACTCGCCACCGCCCTGCCCGCCGTGATCGTCGTGGGCGTCTGGGCCGGCATGCCCCAGACAACCGTCGCCCTCCTGGCCGGACTGCAGAACACCCCGCACGAACTCCACGAGGCGGCCGCCCTGGACGGAGCAGGTGCCTGGCGCCGCTTCCGTACCGTCACCTGGCCGGTGCTCAGACCGATCGCGCTCTCCATCACCGCGCTCAACTTCATCTGGAACTTCAACTCCTTCGCCCTGGTCTACGTACTGACCAACGGCGGACCCGGCGGCCGCACCCGGCTGCCGATGCTCTTCGCGTACGAAGAGGCCTTCCGCTACGGACAGTTCGGCTACGCCGCGGCGATGGGCTGTGTGATGGTCGCGGTGATTTCCGTGATCCTCGCGGTGTATCTCGTCGGCCGGCTCAGGGGAGGCGAGGACCGGTGAGCCTGCGCAGCAGCAGATCCGCGCGCGCCGGACAGTACGTCGCACTGCTCGGCTATCTCGTCTTCCTGGCGTTCCCGTTCCTGTGGCTGATCTCCACCGCCTTCAAACCGGCGCGCGAGCTGGGTTCCCTGCACCCGACCTGGATCCCCGAGCATCCGACGCTGGACAACTTCCGCAAGGCATTCGACGAACAGCCGCTGCTCCAGGCCGCCGCCAATTCGCTGATCGCCGCGCTCTGTGCCGCCGTCGTCGCGGTCCTCATCGCCACGCCCATGGCCTATGTCATGGCCCGCCACCGCTCCAGGCTCTCGACGGCCACCACCGGATGGGTCGTGGTCAGCCAGGCGTTCCCATTCGTCCTGCTGATCATTCCGCTCTTCCTGGTCCTGAAGAACCTCCATCTGATCAACACCCTGTGGGGGCTGATCATGGTGTATGTCGTCTGGGCGCTGCCCTTCGCGCTGTGGATGCTGGTGGGATACGTACGGGCCGTGCCCGCCGAGCTCGAAGAGGCCGCCTCGGTCGACGGTGCGGGCCGGCTGCGGACGCTCGTCTCGGTCACCGCCCCGCTGCTGGCCCCCGGCATCGTCGCGACCGCACTCTTCGCGTTCATCACCGCATGGAACGAGTTCTTCTTCGCGCTCGTCCTGCTCAAGACACCGGAGAAGCAGACCTTGCCGGTCGTACTGACCCACTTCATCGGCGCGGAGGGTGCGGCCGATCTCGGGCCGCTCGCCGCCGCCGCGTTCCTCGCGACCCTTCCCTCGCTGGTCATCTTCGCGATCATCCAGCGGCGGATCGCGGGCTCCATGCTGGCCGGGGCGGTGAAGAGCTGATGCGCGCATCCGTACGGACGGCGGCCGCCGCCGTGGCCACCGCGCTGACCATGCTGCTCACCGGCTGCGCGGCGACGGGCGACGGCAGGGACGACAACGGGCGGACCGAGATCAGCTTCCAGTCGCTGGCCTGGCAGAAGGAGTCAGTCGACGCCAACAAGCAGCTGGTGAAGGAGTGGAACGAAACCCACCCCGGCATACATGTCAACTACGTCCAGGGCAGCTGGGACACCGTCCACGACCAGCTGCTCACCTCCTTCGAGGGCGACGAGGCTCCGGACGTCATCCATGACGCCTCCGACGACCTCGCCGACTTCGCGTACGGCGGCTACCTCGCCGATCTGCGGACGCTTCTCCCCGACCGGCTGACCGCCGACATCCCGCAGCAGAGCTGGCAGACGACCACCTTCGGCGACGGCGTCTACGGAGTGCCGTTCCTCCAGGAGCCCCGCGTCCTGATCGCCAACACCAGGATCCTCAAGGAATCGGGGGTCCGTATCCCGACCCCCGACAGCCCCTGGAGCTGGACCGAGTTCCGGCAGATCACCAAGGAGCTGACGGGCAAGGGGAGATACGGCGTCGCCTGGCCGCTGAAGGAACCCGTCTCCGTCACCCTCAACCTCGGGCTCTCCGCCGGCGGCCGGCTCTTCCACCCCGGCGCCGACGGCAAGGTGACCATCCGGGCGGGCGAGGGCGACCAGATCGTCCCCGGCACCATTCACGACCAGGTCAACACCGACCACAGCGCCGCCCGCACCGCGCTCGGCATGGGCGGCTCCGACACCCTCCCCGGGTTCTTCGGCGGCAAGTACGCGATGGTTCCGCTCGGCTTCTCGTACCGTCAGCAGGTCGTCGAGCAGGCCCCCGAGGGCTTCGAGTGGACAGTCCTGCCCGCCCCGGCCGGCAGCGGGGGCCTCGCCCAGGGGGTGAGTCCGCAGACCCTGTCCGTCTCGGAGGCCAGCCCGCACAAGAAGGAGGCCGCGCAGTTCATCGACTTCCTGCTCCGGCCGCAGAACATGGTGCGTCTCGCCAAGGGCGACTGGATGCTCCCGACCGGCACCGCGGCCCTCGCGGACCCGGCCCTGCACACCGACAAGGACGGCTGGTCGACCGGTGTCGCGGTCGCGAAGGAGCTCCGGCCGGCGCCCGCCCAGTCGGTCCGCGGCTACCCGGAATGGAAGGACAAGGTTGCCACCCCCGCCCTCCAGGAGTACTACAGCGGGGCGATCGGCGAGAAGGAGCTGAGGAAACGTCTGGTGGACGACGGGAACCGGGTGCTGGCCCGGTATCAGCGCTGAGGCACCCCGAAACCACCTGCACGAGACGTCTCGTCCAGGGGGCAGTCAGGAGGGGCTCGCCGCCGGAACCCCGATGGTCGCCGTGCCACAGGCCGTCGACCGGTTCGGCGGGAAGCCCGGCCTCATCGAGGCCGGGCTTCCCGCCTGACGGGCGGGGGCGAAACCAACGGGGGCGGAATCAAGCCGTCTCCTCGTCCGCCCGGGCACGCCGGCGGGGTTCGCCTTCCCCTTCGCGAAGTGCGCCGGTCGTCGTTGCGGGAGCGGCAAGCCCCGTACGTGTGACGGATGTTGCGGCGACGGTGCCCGACTTGGGTACAGCTGGCCGGTTTCTTATTACGAAACCTTGTTGAGTAAGTCACAGCCGTATGAAGGTCTTGATCTGGGCGCGTCAATGGGCGAGGGTTTCGAGCCAACCCCCGGAGATTTTCCGGCCGGGGGTCAATCCCCCCACAAAGAATGACGAGGAGACCCCTCTTCATGGCGATTCACAAGCGCGCACGTCGGATCAAGCTGACCGCGGCGATAACCGCAGTGGCCGCAGCGGCCGGAGTCACCCTGCTGGGCACCTCCCTGGCCGGCGCCGCACCCGCTCCCGCGACGGGCACCGTCTACGGTGCCGACGCGGCGACCGCCGTCTCGGGCAGCTACATCGTGATGCTGGACCAGAAGGCCGACAAGACGAAGCTTGCCAAGGAGTACGGCGGCAAGCTCAAGCGGAACTACAACTCCGCCATCAACGGCTTCTCCGCCAGCGGCCTTTCGCTGACTGAGGCCAAGCGCCTCGCGGCCGACCCGGCCGTCTCCAAGGTCGTCCAGAACAAGAAGTTCCACATCGACGCCACCCAGGACAACCCGCCGTCCTGGGGGCTGGACCGGATCGACCAGACCGAGACGGCCGGCGACAACGCGTACACCTACCCGGACAGCGCGGGCGAGGGCGTCACCGCGTACGTCATCGACACCGGTGTCCGTACCACGCACAGCGAGTTCGAGGGCCGGGCCAGCTCGGGCTACGACGCCGTCGACAACGACGACAGCGCCGACGACGGCAACGGTCACGGCACCCACGTGGCGGGCACCATCGCCGGTAAGACCTACGGGGTCGCCAAGAAGGCGAAGATCGTCGCCGTCCGGGTCCTCGACGACTCCGGCTCGGGCACCACCGAGCAGGTCGTCGCGGGCATCGACTGGGTGACCGCCAACCACGAGGGCCCCTCGGTCGCCAACATGAGCCTCGGCGGCGGCGTGGACGAGGCGCTCGACTCCGCGGTCCAGAAGGCCATCGCCTCCGGAGTCACCTTCGCGGTGGCCGCCGGAAACGACTCCGCCGACGCGAGCGAGAGCTCCCCGGCCCGCGTCCCGGAGGCCATCACGGTCGCCTCGTCCACGGTGGACGACGAGCAGTCGTCGTTCTCCAACTACGGCTCGATCGTGGACATCTACGCTCCCGGATCGGACATCACCTCGTCCTGGAACGACAGCGACGACGGCTCCAACACCATCTCCGGTACGTCCATGGCGACCCCGCACGTCGTCGGTGCCGCCGCCGTCTACCTCTCCGGACACCCGGACGCCACCCCGGCGGAGGTCGCCACGGCGCTGACCGACGGGGCCACCCCCGACGCGATCTCCAACGCGACCGAGGGCACGCCGAACAAGCTGCTGAAGGTCGTTGAGTAACCGACCCCCGCAGCCGTGACCGGGCAGCAGAAGCCCGGCACAACGCAATCGGCGGCCGCCGCGCCCTCCCCCACGGGGCGCGGCGGCCGCACTGCGTGGACGGATCGTCCTATGGTGTGCCCATGACGATGTACGCGGCGCTGTTGTGCGGGATCAAAACACCGTGGTCAAGCTGATGGAGATGACGGCGCCCACGGAGACCACACACGACGGAGCCCGCACGTGAGCGAACCGTCCCCCGGCGTGGCCGCAGCGGTGGAGGGCGAGCTCCGCCTCTTCGACCCGGTGGTACGCGCCTCCGCCGAACTCCTCGCCCAGGTGCTGCACCCCGAGTACCGCGAGATCGACTCCGCAGGCCGGGTCTGGGACCGTGACACGCTCATCGCCTCGCTCACCGCCGAGGACGCCCCGCGCCCCGGCCCGCTCACTGCGTCCCGGATGCGCGGAGTCCAGCTGGACGACGAATTCGTCCACCTCACCTACGACACCGAGACGAAAGGGCACCTCGCCCACCGCAGTTCGCTGTGGCGGCTCACCGACGCGGGCTGGGTGCTCTACTTCCACCAGGCCACGCCGTTCGCCTTCGCCGCGGACGGCGGGCTCGACGCCGACGGCTGAGCCCGTTCAGCGACGGGTGACGCGCTGCGCCCGCGCCGTCCACCGGCCGTCCGTACGGGAGATCCGCACCGGATGTCCGAAGCAGTCGCTGACCTGATCGGTGGTCAGCACCTCGTCGGCCGGACCCGATGCCACACACCGTCCGCCCCGCAGCAGCATCGCATGCGTGGTGGAGGCGGGCAGCTCCTCCAGATGGTGCGTGACCAGGACCGTCGCCAGCTCCGGATGCTCCTCGCGCAGCGTGTCCAGACTGTCGAGCAACTGCTCACGGGCGGCAAGATCAAGACCCGTGGCCGGCTCGTCGAGCAGCAGCAGCCGCGGTTGCGGCATCAGGGCGCGGGCGATGAGCGTACGGCCCCGCTCACCCTGCGAGAGCGCGGGCCAGCGCGATTCGGTCTTGCCGCCCATGCCGAGCATCTTCAGCAGCCGTTCCGCCTGCGCTCGCTGCTCCTGGCTCGCGGGCCAGCGCGGCACCGGCTCGACCGAGTTGGTCAGACCGGTCAGCACCACCTCATGCACCGACAGCGGCGAACGCAGCGGATGGCGCGGATTGACATGCCCGAGCAGCGACCGCAGCTCCCGCAGATCGACCCGGCCGAGGGTGCGCCCCAGCACCTCGACCGAGCCCCTGGTGGGGTGGTTGACCGCGCCGAGCAGCCCCAGCAGCGTGCTCTTCCCGGCCCCGTTCGCACCGAGCAGGGCCCAGTGCTCACCGCTGCGCACGGTCAGGGAGACCGAGTCGAGCAGGACATTGCCGTCCCGTACGAGCGAGACACCGTCGGCCCGGATCACCGGGACGGCGGCAGGGGAACCGGAGGTACCGGCCGGCGCGGGAACAGTGGCGGTGGTACGTGTGCTCACGTGCGGGTACTCCTTCATACGGGTGCGAGCGCTTCCAGGCGGCTCACGTCCTGGGCGGACAGCCGGATCTCCCGAGCCCCCAGGTTCTCCGTCAGATGGACGGGCGAACCGGTGCCCGGAGTCGGGCACAGCACGGGGGAGCGGTGCAGCAGCCAGGCGAGGGCGATCTGCCCGCGGGTGGCACCGTGCCGATCGGCGACACCGGTCAGCGCCGCGGCCGCCTCGCCGGTCAGAGCGCCATTGGCCAGCGGGAACCAGGGCAGAAATGCCAGGCCGTGGGCCTCGCACACCGTCAGTACCGCGTCCGACGAACGGTCGAGGAGATTGAAGCGGTTCTGCACCGACGCGATCCCGGTCAGGGAGAGAGCCTGCTCCAGCTGATCGGCGGTGAGGGTGTCCAGACCGATGTACCGGATCTTACCCTCCTGCCTCAGCGCATCCAGAGTGCCCAGCTGGTCGGCCATGGGTACGTCCGGGTCCAGCCGGTGCAGCTGGTAGAGGTCGATCCGGTCCGTCCGCAGCCGCCGCAGACTGGCCTCGCACATCGCCCGCAGCTGCTCGGGACGGCCCGCGATGTGCCAGGCGCTGTCGCTGGTGCGCACCACACCGCCCTTGGTCGCGATCACCAGATCCTCGCGATACGGGTGGAGGGCCTCGGCCACCAGTTCCTCGGCCAGCCCGGGGCCGTAGTTGTCGGCGGTGTCGATGAGCGTGACACCCCGTTCGACGGCCGCCCGCAGCACGGCCACGGCATCCTGCCGCTCCCCGCGCGGCCCCCAGTATCCGGGGCCGGTGAGCTGGGCGGTGCCGTAACCGAGACGGCGTACGGGCAGTTCGCCGCCGAGCAGGAACACATCATCGAGGGGGTGTGACGTGGAAGACATAACGGGAACAGTAGAGGCAATCGGCGCCACGATTACTCGCCCTATGCTGAGGAGTTGCCGGCCCTTCGGGAAATCGGCGTTCTCACCTGTGAGGCTGCGGAACGGGAGCCGGGATGCGCTACATCATCGTCGGGGCGGGCGCCGTCGGCGGCGCCATCGGGGGACGGCTGTCCGAGGCCGGCCACGATGTCGTACTCGTCGCACGAGGCGCGCAGTACGAGGCGCTGCGCACCGGCGGGCTGCGGCTCGTCACACCCGACGGGCCCCGCACCCACCCGCTCCCCGTCGTCGACCGGCCCGAGGCGCTCGACCTGACCGCGGACGACGTACTCGTACTCGCCGTGAAGACGCAGGACAGCACGGCCGCCCTCGACGCCTGGAGCGTCCGGCCCGTCGCGGGCGGCTCCACGGCGAGCGAGCGGCTGCCGCTGATCTGCGCGCAGAACGGGGTGGAGAGCGAACGCCTCGCACTGCGCCGCTTCCGGCACGTGTACGGCATGTGCGTCTGGCTGCCCGCCACCTTCGTCGAACCCGGCGAGGTCTCCGCCTCCGGAACGCCGCTGACCGGCATCCTGCATCTGGGCTGCTACCCCACCGGGACCGACGAGACGGTCCGGCTGATCGCCGCCGACCTGGAGAAGTCGAAGATGCTCGCCCCGGTCGTGCCGGACGTGATGCGCTGGAAGTACGGCAAGCTGCTCTCCAACCTCGCCAACGCGATCGAGGCCGTCACCGGCCCGCTCACCGAACAGGACGCGTTCGATCTGTTCAAGCGGGCACTCGCGGAGGGCCAGGCCGTGCTCGCGGCCGCCGGGATCGATCCGGTCGGCCAGGAGGAACAGGCCGAGACCCGGGCCGGCAGGATCCGCTTCGAGCCGTTCGACGGGTCCCCGCGCGGCGCCGGTTCGTCCTGGCAGAGCCTCAGCCGGGGTACGGGCACGATCGAGGCCGACTACCTCAACGGCGAGATCGTGCTCCTCGGCCGCCTGCACGGCGTACCCACACCGGTCAACGACGTACTGCGGCGCACCGCGAACACCTTCGCGCTTCAGCGCCGGGAGCCCGGCTCGATGTCCGTGGCCGAACTGGCCGCACTCGTCGACGCCGCCGCCTGAAGCGGCCGGACCGTCCGTCGTCGCCTTTTTTCAATACTGCGGCGGGGATCTGTCCTAGCGTGGGGCGCATGAAGAACGAGCACGCTCATATGACCGAATGCGCTGCCGAGGCGGCCCGTATCGCCCGCTCCATCAGCACCGAACAGCTCGACCTGCCCACCACACCTTGCGGCGAATGGGACCTGCGCGGACTCATCAACCACTGGGTGCTCTACACCTCCTACGGCCTGGAGCACCGCGCCCTGCGCAAGGACCTCCCCGACGAGCTCACCACCCGCGACTTCACCGCCGACGCCGACTGGGCGCAGAAGTACGCGGCGCAGCTGGACCGTGCCGTCGCCGCCTGGTCGGACCCGGCGGTCTGGGAGGGCGAGATCGACCTCGGGGGTTCGACCTCCCCGGCCTCCGAGATCGCCGAGATGCTCATCGAGGAGACGGCCCTGCATACCTGGGACGTGGCCCGCGCCGTTGGAGAGGAGCTCCGGCTCTCCGACGAGGCGGCCGCCTATGTCCTCGATGTCGTCGACAAAACCGCCGCGCTCTACCGGCAGTACGACGGCTTTGCCGACGAGGTGACGTTGCCCGCATCGGCTTCGGTGCTCGAACGGGTGCTGGCCCACAGCGGACGCGACCCGCACTGGACCGC
Source organism: Streptomyces sp. NPDC048473 (assembly GCF_043200155.1). Taxonomy (NCBI): domain Bacteria; kingdom Bacillati; phylum Actinomycetota; class Actinomycetes; order Kitasatosporales; family Streptomycetaceae; genus Streptomyces; species Streptomyces sp. NPDC048473. The sequence goes on along the minus strand of NZ_JBICXE010000025.1, from coordinate 24,665 downwards.
GGCCTGAAAGTGGCCCAGTTGATCGGACGGTGAATGGCCCGGGTCGGTACGCCAATACCTGGCTAGGCTCGACGCATGACCACTCACCGCACCCCGGACACGGGCAGGACCGCTGTCGACTTCTACTTCGACCCGGCCTGCCCGTTCGCCTGGATCACCTCCCGCTGGATGCTGGAGGTGGAGCAGCAGCGCGACATCGAGCTCCGCTTCCACGTCATGAGCCTCTACCTGCACAACATCGGCAATGAACTCCCCGACTGGTACCGGGAACTGGTCGACAAGTCGATCGGCCCGGTGCGGGTCGCGGTCGCGGCGGCCGCCGCCCACGGTGATGCCGTGCTCCGCGATCTCTACACCGCGATGGGCAGCCGCATCCACCGGCAGAAGAACGAGGACTTCGACGAGGTGATCGCCCAGTCCCTCGCCCAGCTCGGGCTGCCCGCCGCGCTCGGTGCCGCCGCGCACTCGCAGACGTACGACGAGGCACTGCGGCTCAGCCACGACGCCGGCAAGGATCCGGAGGCGGACGCCTATGTCGGGACGCCCACGATCCATGTCGACGGCTCGGTCTGGTTCGGGCCGGTTCTGCGGGCCGTACCGCGTGGCGAGGACGCGGCGCGGATCTTCGACAGCTTCCGGGTACTTGCCGGGACTCCGGACCTCTTCGAACTCAAGCGGACCCGCACGGGCAGCCTGGATGTGGGCTGAGGAACGCAGGCCTCCACACGTCGAGCTCTACGCGCTGAGCGACGCCGGCCGTGCGAGCGGGACGCGGGCCTCGTCGTACCGGGTCAGCAGCAGCCGCGCCAACTCCGGTGACGCGCCCAGGACATCGGCCAGCACGTCCGCCCCGGCCGCGCCCGCGGCGATACGGTCCGGGAGCCGGCCGGGTGCGATGACGTAAGGGGCCACCGCCACCCGCCGGACACCCTCGGCCCGCAGGGCCCGTACCGCGTCCTCGGTGCGAGGGAGGGATGCGGAGGCGAACGCAGGCCGCACGGCGCACCAACCGGTGTGCCGCAGCTCCCGCGCGATTTCAGCGATCACTGCGATCGCCTCCGGGTCTGTGGAGCCCGCCGAGGCCAGGACGAGCCCGGTCGAGCCGCGGTCACCGGGACGGATTCCGGCTTCGTACAGCCGCCGTTCCAGCGCCGAGTTCAGCAGGGGTGACGGGCCGAGCACCTCGGCCTGCCGGATGCGCAGCCGAGGCAGTCCGGTCCGGGCCTCGTGCAGCACCGAGGGGATGTCGGACTTGGCGTGGAAGGCCCGGGTGAGCAGCAGGGGGAGCGCGATGACGTCCCCCGCACCCTGGGCCGCCAGCCGTTCCAGCACCCGCGGTACCGAGGGCGCGTTGAAGTCCAGGAAACCGGTCTCCACGCGCAGCCCCGGCCGCAGCGACCGTACCCGCGCGGTCAGCGCGTGCACGGTCGCCGCGTGCCGCGGGTCGCGGCTGCCGTGGGCGATGACGAGGAGGACCGGGGCGGACATGGCGTGGCTCAGTTCTTGACGAGGAGACCGCGGCTGCGCAGCACCCACCGCTCCAGCGGACTGAAGATCAGCAGGTCGATCGCGATGCCGACGAACAGGATCAGGATGATGGCGAGGAAGATGCCGGGCATGTCCGCGTTGTTGCGGCCGTTCTCCAGCAACTGGCCGAGCCCCAGCCCGAGATCGGGGGAGGACGCGATGATCTCGGCGGCCATCAGCGAGCGCCAGGAGAACGCCCAGCCCTGCTTGAGGCCGGCCAGATAGCCGGGCAATGCGGCCGGGAGCACGATGTGCCAGGTCCCGCGCAGCCCGGTCGCGCCGAGCGTACGACCCGCCCTGAGGAACAGCGGCGGCACCTGGTCGACGCCGGAGACCAGCCCGTTGGCGACCGAGGGGACGGCGCCCAGCAGGATCACGGCGTACATCATCTTGTCGTTCAGCCCGAGCCAGATCACGGCCGGTGCCACCCAGGCGACCGACGGCAGGGACTGCAGCCCGGACAGGATCGGGCCTATCGCGGCCCGTACGAACTTCACCCGGGCGACCAGCAGACCCAGCGGCGTACCGATGGCCACGGCCAGCAGAAAGCCGAGCAGACCGCGCGAGATGCTGGTCCAGACGACCTCCAGGAGCGTCCCCTGCAGCCACATGTCGGACGCGCTGTGCCACACCGCGGCCGGTGAGGGCAGCTTGTAGTCGTCGGTGACCTGGGCCTCGACGAGCAGCTGCCAGACGATGATCACCAGCGCCACCGCGAGTACCGGCGGCAGCACCTTGCTCAGCAGCACCTCGCGCACCGGGGTGCGGCGCACCTGCACGGCGTCCAGCGCGTCGAGCCCGGCCTCCAGACCGGCCAGATCGTCGGGCTTCGTGTCAGTGCTGGCCATGACGGCGGATCTCCCCACGCAGTTGTTCGGTGATCTCGACGGACAGCTCCGCGACCGCGGTGTCCTCGATACGGCGCGGCTGCTCGATCTCGACCGTCCACTCGCGGGCGATCCGGCCGGGGCGGGACGACAGCAGGACGACCCGCTCGGCGAGCCGCACCGCTTCGCGCACATTGTGTGTGACGAAGAGGACCGAGACGTTCGTCTCGCGCCAGATCCGGGTCAGCTCGTCGTGCAGCACATCCCGGGTAATGGCGTCGAGAGCGGCGAACGGCTCGTCCATCAGCAGCAGTTGACTGTCCTGGGCGAGGGCCCGGGCCATTGCCACCCGCTGTCGCATACCGCCCGAGAGTTCATGCACACGCTTCTGGTACGCCCCGCCCAGACGTACGAGTTCGAGCAGCCGTTCCGCTTCCGTGCGGCGCTCCGACTTGGGTACGCCGCGCAGCCGCAGCGCGAGTTCGATGTTCTTGCCCGCGGTCAGCCACGGGAACAGGGCATGCTCCTGGAACATCAGGGCCGGCCGCCCGCCGGGGGTCTCGATGGACCCCGCGGTCGGGCGGTCGAGTCCGGCCACCAGGTTGAGCAGCGTCGACTTTCCGCACCCGGAGGCTCCCAGGAGGGTGACGAACTCGCCCGGTGCGACATCGAGCGTGATGTCGTCCAGGACGAGCTGCTGCCCCTGCGGTCCGCCGAAGGACTTGGAGACATGTGCGATACGGGCGGCGTGCCCGACCGCTGTACGGTCCTCGGCCTTGGTGAGGGTGGTCGCCATGGTCGTCACCTCCTGGGAATCCTGGGTTCGGGTGCGGGGCCGGTCGCTTACTTGACGCCGAGACCGGCGTCGGCGACCTCGGGCTTGCCCGCGGCCTTCAGGACCTTGTTCAGCGGCTTCAGGTCGTAGATGCCGTTCAGGTCCGGCTTCTCCAGCAGACCGGCCTTCACCGCGTGCTCGGCCTGCGCGTCCAGCGTGGCGGCCAGCGGGTCATCGGTGATCTGGATCGACTTCCACGCCGGGTCGAGGATCTCGGCGGGCAGCGCCTTGCCGGTCAGCTTCTCGAGCGCGGCGTTGGCGGAGGCCTTCGCCTTGTCCGGGTTGGCGTTGATCCACGCGTTGGTCTTCACCGAGCCGCGCAGCACCGCCTCGACGACGTCCGGGTGCTCGCTGAGGAACTTCTGCGACACGATGATGTTCGTGATCACGAACTTCTTGTCCGGCCACAGATTCGACTCGTTGAGCAGCTCCTTGGCGCCCTCGGCGACCAGCTTCGACGCGGTGGGCTCGGGGACCCAGGCGCCGTCGATGGAACCGGACTTGTAGGCGTCCGGGGTCACCTTGTTGTCCGTACGGACCACGGAGACGTCGCCCTTGCCGCTCTGGGCGTCGACCTTCCAGCCCTTCTCGGAGATCCAGTTGAGGAAGGCCACGTCCTGCGTGTTGCCGAGCTGCGGGGTGGCGATCTTCTTGCCCTTGAGGTCGTCCAGGGTCTTGATCTTCTTCGGGTTGACGACCAGCTTCACCCCACCGGAGGCGGAACCGCCGATGATCCGCAGGCTCTTGCCCTTGGACTTGGTGAAGCCGTTGATGGAGGGCGACGGGCCGATGAAGCCGATGTCGATCGAGTCGGCGTTGAGCGCCTCGATCTCGGAAGGACCCGCGTTGAACTGCGAGGTCTTGAGCCGGGTGCCGCCCAGTTCCTTCTGGAAGAGCCCCTCCTGGTCGCCGACCAGCGCGGTGGCGTGCGTGAGGTTGGGGAAGTAGCCGATCCGCACGGTGTCCGTGGAGAGCTTCTTCGCGTCGGCGGCGACGTCCGACTTCTTGGAGCCGTCGTCCTTCGACTCGGAGCCGTAGCCGCAGGCGGTGAGTGCGACGGCGAGCAGCGGCAGGGCGGCGGCAGCGGCGATGCTGCGGCGGAGCGTGGTACGGGGGGCAGGCACGGGAGGCTTTCCTCTCGTTGGCCCGGTGCTCGCATCCCTCGGATCTACGGGGACGCGGCCGGGAAGTCGGCAGGTCTTCGTCTGAACTGGCTGTGCAGGCGGTGCGGTTGGTGCAAGCGGGCGCGCAGGCAGTGCGCGTACGTCATCGCGCACATCGCGCAACCCCGCCCTGGCCGCTGCCGAGGGTGCCGCTGCCGACGCGGCCGCCCTCCTTCGCGAACGTGGAGTAGATGTCGATACTCATCAGAAGTCCCATTCGGCGTCGTCGGTGGCCGCGGCCTCGGGCTCGGTCGCGGCGGCGAACGAGGCACCCGCCATGCCGGCCGTCAGCGTGGTGCCGTCCGCCGGGTCGATCAGGAGGAAGGAGCCGGTGCGCCGGGAGTCCGCGTAGGCGTCGAGCGCCAGCGGTTCGGCGGTACGGACGACGACCCGGCCGATGTCGTTGGCGACGAGCCGGCCGGGTGCCGGGTGCTGGGAGAGGTCGTCCAGCGTCAGCCGGGACGGGATGTCCTTGACGATCGCCTTGACCGTGCGGGTGGTGTGCTTGAGCAGCACCCGCTGGCCGACGGCGAGCGGCTGATCCGCGACGTGGCAGACGGTCGCCTCGACGTCCTGAGTGACGGCCGGTGCGTCGTCGGCCGGTGCGATCAGGTCACCGCGCGAGACGTCGATGTCGTCGGCCAGCCGGATCGTCACCGACTGGGGTGCCCAGGCGATGTCCACGCTCTCCCCGAGCGCGTCGATCGCGGCGATCGTCGACGTACGGCCGGACGGAAGGACGGTGACGGTCTCGCCGACGCGGAAGGCACCGGCGGCGATCTGGCCCGCGTAGCCCCGGTAGTCGGGGTGTTCGGCGGTCTGCGGCCGGATCACGTACTGGACGGGGAAGCGGGCGTGGCAGGCGGTGAGGTCATGGCTGACCGGCACCGTCTCCAGGTGCTCCAGGACCGTCGGGCCGCCGTACCAGTCCATGTGCGCGGACGGCTCCACGACGTTGTCACCGGCCAGCGCGGAGATCGGGATCGCGGTGATCTCCGGGACGCCGAGGGACGCGGCGTACGCGGTGAACTCCTCGGCGATGGCGGCGAACACGGGCTCCGCGTAGTCGACCAGGTCCATCTTGTTGACGGCGAGGACCACGTGCGGCACCCGCAGCAGCGCGGCGACGGCGGCGTGCCGGCGGGTCTGCTCGACGACACCGTTGCGGGCGTCGACCAGGACGACGGCCAGCTCGGCCGTCGAGGCGCCCGTCACCATGTTCCGGGTGTACTGCACATGCCCCGGGGTGTCGGCCAGGATGAACCGGCGGCGCGGCGTCGCGAAGTAGCGGTAGGCGACATCGATGGTGATGCCTTGCTCGCGCTCGGCCCGCAGCCCGTCCGTCAGCAGCGCCAGGTCGGGCGCCTCCTGGCCCCGGCTGCGCGAGGCGTGCTCGACGGCCTCCAGCTGGTCGGTGAGGATCGACTTGGAGTCGTGCAGAAGACGTCCCACGAGGGTGGACTTGCCGTCGTCGACGGACCCCGCGGTGGCGAACCGCAGCAGGGTGGTGGTCGACAACTGCTCTGTGTGCTGGGTGAGTGTGGTCATCTTAGAAGTACCCCTCGCGCTTACGGTCTTCCATCGCGGCCTCGGACATCTTGTCGTCGGCACGCGTCGCGCCCCGCTCGGTGAGCCGGGAGGCGGCGATCTCGGTGATGACGGCGTCCAGCGTCGTCGCATCCGAGTCGACGGCGCCGGTGCACGACATGTCGCCGACCGTGCGGTAGCGCACCTGCCGGGTCTCGACCTGCTCGCCCTCCTTGGGGCCGCCCCAGTCGCCCGCGGTCAGCCACATGCCGGAGCGGTTGAAGACCTCGCGCTCATGGGCGAAGTAGATCTCCGGAAGCTCGATGCCCTCACGCGCGATGTACTGCCAGACGTCCAGCTCGGTCCAGTTGGAGATCGGGAAGACCCGGACGTGCTCACCGGGGGCATGCCGGCCGTTGTACAGCTGCCACAGCTCGGGGCGCTGGCGGCGCGGGTCCCACTGGGAGAACTCGTCGCGCAGCGAGAAGACCCGCTCCTTGGCGCGCGCCTTCTCCTCGTCACGGCGCCCGCCGCCGAACACGGCGTCGAAGCGGTGCTGCTGGATCGCCTCGGTCAGCGGTACGGTCTGCAGCGGGTTTCGGGTGCCGTCCGGGCGCTCGCGGAGCTTCCCGGCGTCGATGTACTCCTGTACGGAGGCGACATGGAGCCGCAGCCCGTGCTCGGCGACGGTGCGGTCGCGGTACTCCAGGACCTCGGGGAAGTTGTGCCCGGTGTCGACGTGCAGCAGCGTGAACGGCACCGGCGCGGGCGCGAACGCCTTGAGCGCCAGATGCAGCATCACGATGGAGTCCTTGCCGCCGGAGAAGAGGATCACCGGCCGCTCGAACTCGCCCGCCACCTCGCGGAAGATGTGTACGGCCTCGGACTCGAGGGAGTCCAGGTGGCTGAGTGCGTACGGATTGCCGGTGCCTTCCGACACAGTCGCGACGGTCGTCACGCTGCACCCCTCTCGCTCAGCAGCGCATACAGCTCCGCCGCGGACTCCTGCACGGTCTGCTGGTGCGACTCGATCCGCAGATCCGGCGACTCGGGCGCCTCGTAAGGGTCGTCGACCCCGGTGAGCCCGCTGATCTCGCCGGCCGCCTGCTTGGCGTAAAGACCCTTCACATCGCGTACGGAGCACACCTCGACCGGAGTCGCGACATGCACCTCCAGATACGCGGTGCCTTCGGCCTGGTGCCGCTTGCGTACCGCGTCCCGGCTGTCCGCGTACGGGGCGATGACCGGGACCAGCACCTTCACGCCGTTGGCCGCCAGCAGCTCGGCGACGAAGCCGATCCGCTGGACGTTGGTGTGGCGGTCCTCGCGGGAGAAGCCGAGACCCGCGGAGAGGAACTCCCGGATCTCGTCGCCGTCGAGCACTTCCACGCGGTGGCCCTCGCCGCGCAGCCGCCCGGCGAGTTCGTACGCGATGGTGGTCTTGCCCGCGCTCGGCAGACCGGTCAGCCAGATGGTGGCTCCCGTCTCCGTCACGCTCATCGAAGTCTCCTGATCAGTCGTCATCAGTCGTGCAGCCCGCACTCGGTCTTGCCCCGGCCGGCCCAGCGTCCGGCGCGTGCGTCCTCGCCCTCCAGCACCCGGCGGGTGCAGGGCGCGCAGCCCACGGAGGCATAACCGTCCATCAGTAGCGGGTTGGTGAGAACGCCGTGCTCCGCCACGTACGCATCCACGTCGTCCTGCGTCCAGCGGGCGATCGGCGAGATCTTCACCTTCTGCCGCTTCTCGTCCCAGCCGACGACCGGGGTGTTCGCCCGGGTGGGGGACTCGTCGCGGCGCAGCCCGGTCGCCCAGGCCGCGTACGAAGTCAGGCCCTCCTCAAGGGGCTTGACCTTGCGCAGCTTGCAGCACAGGTCGGGGTCGCGGTCGTGCAGTTCCGGTCCGTACTCGGCGTCCTGCTCGGCCACGGACCGGCGCGGGGTCAGCGTGATGACGTTGACGTCCATCACGGCCTCGACCGCGTCGCGGGTGCCGATCGTCTCGGGGAAGTGGTAGCCGGTGTCGAGGAAGACCACGTCCACACCCGGGAAGGCGCGGGAGGCGAGGTGCGCCACGACCGCGTCCTCCATCGAGGAGGTGACGCAGAACCGCTTGCCGAAGGTGTCGGCGGCCCACTGGAGGATCTCCGGTGCGGAGGCGTTCTCCAGCTCCCGGCCCGCGCGCTCGGCCAGCTCCCTGAGCTCATGCGAGGTGACTTCTTCGGTCTGCAGAGTGTCCGTCATATCCCGTCCCCATCACCGTCGTTGCGCTGCAGCCCCCGGGCCAGCAGACCCAGGAACTTCAGCTGGAACGCGCGGTTGCAGGAGGCACATTCCCAGGCCCCGTGCCCGGTCTCATTGGGCCGGAGGTCCTCGTCGCCGCAGTACGGGCAGTGGAACGGCGCGGCTCGCTCGCTCACGACAGGGCCTCCTCGGAGGCGCGGGACGCCCAGGTGGCGAACCGCTCGCCGTCCTCGCGCTCCGCCTGGAAGCGCCCCAGCACCCGCTCGACGTAGTCGGGCAGTTCGGCCGAAGTGACCTTCAGGCCACGGACCTTGCGCCCGAAGCCGGCGTCCAGGCCGAGTGCGCCGCCCAGGTGCACCTGGAAGCCCTCGACCTGATTGCCGTCCTTGTCCAGCATCAGCTGGCCCTTGAGACCGATGTCCGCGACCTGGATTCGAGCGCAGGCATTGGGGCAGCCGTTGATGTTGATGGTGATCGGCTCGTCGAACTCCGGGATGCGCCGCTCCAGTTCGTCGATCAGCGAGGCGCCGCGCGCCTTCGTCTCGACGATGGCGAGCTTGCAGAACTCGATGCCGGTGCAGGCCATCGTTCCGCGCCGGAACGGCGACGGCGTGACCCGCAGATCGAGTGCCTCCAGGCCTGCGACGAGCGACTCGACCCGGTCCTCCGTGACATCGAGCACGATCATTTTCTGCTCGGCGGTGGTACGGAGCCGGCCCGAGCCGTGCGCGTCGGCAAGCTCGGCGATCTTCGTGAGAGTTGCGCCGTCCACGCGTCCCACGCGCGGGGCGAAGCCGACGTAGAAGCGGCCGTCCTTCTGCTTGTGCACGCCGAGGTGGTCGCGCCAGGTCCCCTTCGGCTGCTCGGGCGCCGGACCGTCGACCAGCTTCCGCTGGAGGTACTCGTCCTCAAGGATCTGCCGGAACTTCTCCGCGCCCCAGTCGGCGACCAGGAACTTCAGCCGGGCGCGGGTGCGCAGCCGGCGGTAGCCGTAGTCGCGGAAGATGCCGATGACGCCGCCGTAGACGTCGGGCACTTCATCGAGCGGCACCCAGGCGCCGAGCCGCACGCCCAGCTTGGGATTGGTGGAGAGTCCGCCACCGACCCAGAGGTCGAAGCCGGGGCCGTGCTCGGGGTGGTCGACGCCGACGAACGCGATGTCGTTGATCTCGTGCGCGACATCGAGCTGCGGGGAGCCGGAGATGGCGGACTTGAACTTGCGGGGCAGGTTGGAGAAGTCGGGGTTGCCGATGAACCGCCGCTGGATCTCGTCGATGGCGGACGAGCCGTCGATGATCTCGTTCTCCGCGATGCCGGCCACCGGGGAGCCGAGGATCACGCGGGGCGTGTCACCGCAGGCCTCGGTGGTGGAGAGGCCGACGGCCTCCAGCTTCTCCCAGATCGCCGGTACGTCCTCGATCCGGATCCAGTGGTACTGGACGTTCTGCCGGTCGGTGAGGTCCGCGGTGCCGCGCGCGTACTCCTGCGAGATCTCGCCGATGACCCGCAGCTGCCCGGTGGTCAGCCGGCCGCCGTCGATCCGGACCCGCAGCATGAAGTACTTGTCGTCCAGCTCCTCCGGCTCCAGGATCGCGGTCTTGCCGCCGTCGATCCCGGGCTTGCGCTGGGTGTACAGGCCCCACCAGCGCATGCGTCCACGGAGGTCGTTGGGGTCGATCGAGTCGAAACCGCGCTTGGAATAGATCGTCTCAATGCGTGTCCGCACATTGAGACCGTCGTCGTCCTTCTTGAACTGCTCATTGCCGTTGAGCGGAGTGTGGTGCCCCACGGCCCACTGGCCCTCGCCACGGTGGCGTCCGGCCTTGCGGCGGGGCGTGGTGGTCGCAGGCTGTTCCGGGGTAGCGGCCATGACAGTACGTCCTTCGGGACTGCAGGAGGGCGGCTCTGAACTGCACACTCGCGCTGAGGCGCGGCGGTGCGCAGGGTTTGCAGAGAAAAGGGGATCGCGGCGGTGCTGGGACTCTCAGCTCGCCGGACAGATGGCGCTGGACACGCGGCCGAGGTCGACGTGGCGTCGACTCACCAAGGCAATTCCAGTTCCAGACATGACGGAAGCGTGTCACGCGAATCTCGGACCAGTCCACCACTATCCATGATGCGGACGGGAGTGTCCCGAGATGCGAGACGGTGTGGTGCCCGTCACTCGGCCCGCCCGGGCCGGTCCGTCCGTAATGGCCGCAATCACCCCACCTGTCGCCGGAAGTTGCCGTCCGCGCGCTACCGCGCCGCCCCCGGCCACGGCCCCGGCGTCGCCACCTCGGGCTCCAGCTCCACCTTCGTGTCGAAGAGCTTGAAGCCGCGCCGCAGATAGTTGTCCATGGCGTGCGGGCCGTCCTTGGAGCAGGTGTGCAGCCACACCCGCTTCGTCGGCGTCCGCTCCGGCCGGCGTTCCGCAAGGTCCCAGGCGCGGGCGACGCCGTGCGAGAGGAGATGCCCGCCGATCCGGCGCCCCCGGAAGGCCGGTATCAGCCCGAAGTACATGATCTCGACCACGCCGTCGTCCTGCGGGTCCAGTTCGATGTATCCCGCCGGGGTGCCGTTCTCGTACGCCACCCAGGTCTCCGCCCCGGGCCGGTCCAGGGCCTCCTGCCACTGCGCGTACGTCATCGTGAGCCGGTCCGTCCACCGGATGTCGCCGCCGACCGCCGTGTACAGGAACCGGCTGAACTCCGGCAGCGGGACCTCGGACCGCACGATCCGCACGTCGCCCTCCGGGACCGCGGCGGGGCGCAGATCGTCGGGGGAGGTCTGTTCCAGGGACCAGATGGTCACCTCGGCGGTGGTGGCAGCGGTGCGCTCGGGGTTGCTCATGGCTGCCAGGGAACCATGCCGCGCGGCCGGAGCCCAAGCCGGTCCCGCGGCTCGGACAGCGGGAGGGCCGGCCGGCGGCGAGAGGGCTGCCCTAGGAGCCCTTACGCGCCCTGACCACCACCGGAGCCGTCGAGCGCGGCAGCAGATCGGCCGGATGGTCCGGGTGGATCACCTCCACCTCGACCCCCTCGCCGAAGCGGTACGGGCGGTGCGCAAGCACCTCCGCGAGATGGCGGCGTATCCGCGAGATCTCCGCCCGCACCGTCACCGTCCGGGTCGCGTCGCCGAAGATGTCCTCCGCCAGCTCTGACGCCGTACGCCCCTCGCGGTGCAACGCCAGGGCGTACAGCAGCTCCGCGTGGCGCGGCGAGAGCCGCTGCGTCCAGGCGCCCACTGCGCCCACCACGTTGACCGTCAGTCCGCGCGGCCGGCTCAGATCCAGCACCACCCGTCGTGGCGGCCCGTCCGAAGGCCCGTCCGTGACCTGCACCAGCCACCCGCCGGGCAGCGGCTCGACCTGGCACATGCCGAGCGACGGCAGCCACACCCGGCCCGGCTGCAAGGACTTGGGCAGCGGCAGCCGGTCGACCGGCGGCATCCCGGTGACCGCGGCGAGCCAGCCGTGGGTGTCCACCGCCAGGGCCCGGCCGCCCAGCCGGCACAGCAGCGGCGCCGCCACCGAACGCAGCCGGTCGATCGCCTGCAGATGCCGGTTCCTGATCTCGCTCTCGGCCAGCCTGGCGACCGAACCGACCAGAGCGAGCGAGGTCGGATGAAACGTGGACGCCGGACCGCTGATGTCGACGATGCCGATCAGCCGGCTGTCCCGCGGATCACGGACCGGGGCCGCCGCGCAGGTCCAGTTGTGCAGACTGCGCACGAAGTGCTCCGACGAATGGACCTGGACCGGTGTACGCGAGACGAGCGCCGTACCGATCGCGTTCGTCCCCGTGCTCGCCTCCGCCCAGGCCGCGCCCTCCGCCAGACAGATGCCGTCGGCCCGGCGCAGCACTCCCGTATTGCCCTGGCGCCACAGCACCCGGCCCTCCACATCGGTGACCACCACGATCTGCTGGGCGGCATCCGCCAGGGAGACCAGGCCCTCGCTCAGCAGCGGCATCACCTCGCCCAGCGTCGAACTCCGGCGCCGGTGCTCGATCTCGTCCATCTCCAGCAGCACACTCTCGGTGGACTGATCCGGATCGATACCGCTGCGCAGCACCCGGTCCCACGAGGCGCCGATCTCCGGCCGCGGGGCAACCGGTGCACGCTCGCCCACGAGCTTGGCCTCCCTGGCCCGGTGGATCATGCGTACGGCCTGGACGGACCGCGGCACAGCCGATCGCGTCACCTCGGCAGCGCTTGTCTCCACTCTCATTCCCCCCAGATGCCAGGGCCGGCTCACGGCCCCCGGGCCCATCCTGCCCGCTGCGAGGGGCCCGGCATTGCGCACTCGACACAATGGTTGCAACCCTTTGCAACTCTGGCGAGAGAGTGCGCATCCGTACGAGAGTGACGGAACACCGTACGGCGGCGCCTGTGCCCCGCCGTTCGGTCTGCAGAGCATGGAGGGTGGTGCCGTGTCGGCGCAGCACCACCCTCCGTTGCTGTACGTCCGCGGCTAACGCTCGACGGGCCGCGCCCGTTCCACGACCGATGCCAGATCGAGACTGTGCGGCAGCGTCCCGAACGCCGTGCCCCAGTCCCCGCCCAGCCGTGACGCACAGAACGCGTCGGCGACCTCCGGCGGCGCCCAGCGCACCAGCAGCGAACCCTGCAGCACCAGAGCCATCCGCTCGACCAGCCGGCGGGCCCGTGCCTCGATCCCGTTCAGATCGGCGAGCTCCGTAAGCATGCCCTTGATCGCCCCGTCCAGCCGGTGATCGGCGCCGCGCGCCCTGCCGACCTCCTGGAGGAACGCGTTCAGCGCCAGCGGCTCGCGCTGCAGCGCCCGCAGCACATCCAGCGCCTGTACGTTCCCCGAGCCCTCCCAGATCGAGTTGAGCGGCGCCTCGCGCAGCAGCCGCGGCATCCCGGACTCCTCGACGTAACCGTTGCCGCCGAGACACTCCAGCGCCTCACCCACCATCGGCGTGCACCGCTTCGTCACCCAGTACTTCGCCGTGGGCACCGCGATCCGCAGGAAGGCCCGCTCGCTCTCCGTATCGGCGTCGTACGCCGCCGCCAGCCGCAGTGCCAGTACCGTCGCGGCCTCCGACTCCAGCGCCAGATCGGCCAGCACATTGCGCATCAGCGGCTTCTCGATCAGCACCCCGCCGAACACGCTGCGGTACGTGCAGTGGTGGATCGCCTGCGCCACCGCCTGCCGCATCAGCGCCGCCGAACCGACCACACAGTCCAGCCGGGTGGCCGCCACCATCTCGATGATGGTGCGCACCCCGTGCCCCCCGTCGCCGACCCGGCGCGCCCACGTCCCGTCGAACTCGACCTCGCTCGACGCATTGGACCGGTTGCCCAGTTTGTCCTTAAGCCGCTGGATCGCAAAGGTGTTGCGCGTGCCGTCGGGCAGCACCCGGGGCAGCAGAAAACACGTCAGGCCGCCGGGCGCCTGCGCCAGCACCAGGAAGCCGTCGGACATCGGCGCCGAACAGAACCACTTGTGGCCGGTGAGCAGATACTCGCCCTGTGCCGCCAGCGGCTCGGCCCGCGTCGTATTGGACCGTACGTCCGTGCCGCCCTGCTTCTCCGTCATGCCCATCCCGAAGAGCACACCGGATTTCTGCGCCGCGGGCCGCAGCCCCTGCTCGTACACCTTCGAGGTCAGCAGCGGCTCCCACTCGGCGGCCAGTACCGGATCGGTCCGCAGCGCGGGCACCGCCGCGTGCGTCATCGACAGCGGGCAGCCGTGCCCCGCCTCGGCCTGCGTCCACACCAGGAAACCGGCCGCCCGCCGCACATGACCGCCGGGCCTGCCCCAGGCGTCGGTCAGGCCCGCGGCGACCGCATGACCCAGCAGCCGGTGCCAGGCCGGATGGAACTCCACCTCGTCGATGCGATTCCCGTACCGGTCGTGGGAACGCAGCACCGGCGGATTCTCGTTCGCCTGCGCCCCCCACTTCTGCGCCTGCGCGGAGCCCGCGGACCTGCCCAGCTCGCCGAGCTCGCCCCGGGCCTCGGCGAGGAGCTCGGGCGGCATGTGACGTTGCACTGCCTCGGTGAGCGCGAGGTCGGCGGCGAAGACGTCGTAGCCGGTCAGCGGCGGAACCTGGTTGGACACTGTGTGGGTGGTGGCTGCCATGCCGATACGGTAAGGACGTGCAGGCAGCAAATGAAACACCCGAGCGGCCACCGGGTCGGCTCCACCGGGCCCGAGTCCTCTACCGCAACGTATCCAAGCGGAAGATGGTCTGGCAGTTGCTCAAGGACACCGTCAACTCGTGCATGGAGTACCGCATCCTGGGACTCGCAGCCGAGGCGGCGTTCTTCACCCTGCTGTCCCTGCCGCCGCTGCTCCTCGGCCTGATCGGGCTGCTCGGATACGTCGACGAGTGGACCAACACCACCACGGTCGCCTCCATCGAGCGCAACATCCTCAACGCCGCGCAGACGGTGCTCAGCCAGCGGGGTGTGAACGACTTCGCCAAACCGCTCCTGGCGGACGTCACCACCGGCGCCCGGCCCGATGTCATCTCGATCGGCTTCGCGATCGCGCTCTGGTCCGGCTCCCGCGCGGTCAATGTCTTCATCGACACGATCACGGTGATGTACGGCCTCGACGGCCAGCGCGGCATCGTCAAGACGCGGCTGCTCTCCTTCCTGCTGTACGTCGTCGCGCTGCTGCTCGGCGCCGTCGTGCTGCCGCTGCTCGTGGTCGGCCCCGACCGGGTCGTGGAGTTCATCCCCTGGGGCACCGAGGTCATAAGCGTTCTGTACTGGCCGCTGGTGATCCTGCTGTCGATCGCGTTCCTGACGACGCTCTACCACGTGTCCGTACCGGTCCGTTCGCCGTGGATCGAGGACGTGCCGGGTGCGCTGGTGGCGCTCGCGATGTGGGTGCTCGGCAGCTTCCTGCTGCGGATCTACCTCACCAGTACGGTCGAGGGGCCCACGATCTACGGCTCGTTGGCGGCCCCGATCGCCGTCCTGCTGTGGATCGGTATCTCCGCGTTCGCAGTGCTGGTCGGAGCGGCGGTGAACGCTGCCATCGACCGGGTGTGGCCCTCGCTGGCGACGGCCGCGGCGCGCGCGGCCAATGACCGGGTACGGGCGGCTCAGGCCGCCGAGTTCGTCGCGCGGACGAAGGCGGAGAACCAGGACGGGGACTGGGACGATGACGACGACGGTGACAGTCCCTATATGCCGTCCGAGTTCCCGGAGCGCTGGTCGAGGTTCCTGCCGCCGGACGACGTGAAGTCCAGGCTGCAGCCGAGCCGCGACAGGGAGTCGGACAAGTCGAACAACCCGTCCGACCACTGAGGACGCCCGCTGCCCGACGGGATTGGAGTGGGCGGTATGGGCGACAGGTACGAAGAGTGGGAGTCGCGGTTCGACGGTGCGACCGTGTGGACACTGAGTGTGCCGGAAGGGTCGGTCCATCCGGTGTTGCCCGACGGCTGCATGGACCTGCTCTGGATCGGCGGACGGCTGCTCGTCGCCGGCCCCGACACCCATGCCGAGACGCCGGCCGTCGAGACCGGCGGGCAGTACACCGGCATCCGCTTCGCGCCCGGCACGGCCCCCGCGCTGCTCGGCGTACCGGCGCACGAACTGCGCGACCGCCGCGTCGACCTCGCGGACCTGTGGCCGGGCGCGCTGGTCCGTGTACTCAACGAGCGCCTCGCCGAAGCACCCGACCCCGCCGCCGCGCTGGAGACCATCGCCCTGCGGCGGGCGGCAGGCACCGCGCCGCCGGACCCGTTGATGCGGTCCGTCGCCGCACAGCTCCGCGACGGGCGATCCGTCGCGGACACCGCGCAGACGGTCGGTCTGGGTGCCCGACAGCTGCACCGGCTTTCACTCGCGGCCTTCGGCTACGGGCCCAAGACGCTCGCCCGGGTCCTGCGGCTGCAGCGCGCACTCACTCTCGCCCGGTCCGGAACACCGTACGCCGAGGCGGCGGTCGAGGCGGGCTGCACCGACCAGGCCCATCTCGCACGGGAGATGCGCGACCTGGCCGGCACCACCCTGACCGCATACCTGGCGCCGCGGTGAAGGGCCGTCCCCGGTCTCAGCCGTTGGCGGCGAACAACGACACCGCGCAGCCGTCCGGGTCGAGGACCGTCGCGTAACGCTGCCCCCACACCGCGTCCCACGGCTTCAGATGTCCCCGGTATCCGGCGCCGGTCAGGTCGTCGTACACCGCGTCCACCTCCGCCGGGCTGCCGCAGAGGAAGGCGAGTCCGAGGCGTTCCCCGCCGCGCGGCGCGGTCCATTCGGGGTCGAACGAGCGGATGACGTCCTCGGTGTCCCACAGCAGGCGCTGCCCGCCGGGGAGCGTCACTTCGACATGAGGTGCGGATTCCGCATCGGCGGGGATATCGAGACCGAGCCGGCGGTAGAAGGCGAGCGATGCGGCCAGATCCGAGGTGATGATGCCGATCGCGTCCATGCGTGGAGTCATGCTCCGACCGTAGGACGGGCACCGCCACGGGTCTTGTACGAAACGGACATGGGCCGTGATCTTCGAACATCTCCCGGGGCGCGGACCGCGTACGGCGGGACCTGCCGGGACCGCAGCCGCCGACAGGTCCCGCCCGCCGTCACGACGGCGCGGTGCCGGCCGTGCAGTCGGCGGGTGACGTCCCCGGGTCCGTCAGGGCGAGACCGAGCTGGGCGCGCTCGGTGACCCAGCGGCTCGGGCGGTGGCGCGGGTCGCCCGTCGTGCGGTGCAGTGCCCGGTGCAGCTCCAGCATCCGTTCGGCGCCGACCCGGTCGCCCCAGGCCAGCGGGCCGACGGGGTAGCCGAGTCCGGCCGTGACGGCCAGGTCGATATCGGCGGGGGTGGCGATGGAGCGCTCCGCGATCGATGCCGCGACCGAGACGATCGAGGCGAGCAGCCGCTGCGCGACCGAGCCCGCAGTGTCACGTACCACCGAGACCGCGTAAGGCCCGTCGCCGTCCGCCGCCCGGGCCAGCACCGCGCGGGCGGCGCGCGCGGCGGCCGGGTCCGCCGCCGGGGTCACGGCCAGTACCCGGCGCCGGCCGGCCGGAGGCAGCGGGTCCACGCCGAAGGTGCGCCCCGCGGGCAACCGGTGCGCGGCGACCTCGGAGGCCACCGTGGTGCCCCAGACCGGAACCAGTACGAGGGCGTCGGCGGACGGCTCCGTGCCCGTCTCGACGACGGCGCCCGCAGCGGTCAGCGCCTCACGCAGCGCGGCCGCGTCCCGGTCCTGCGGTGCGGCGCCGTGGACGAACACCGGGCGGTCCGCGTCGCCCGTGACCGGCGGTTCCTGGGCCGGGGCGGGCGTCTCGGGGCCGTAGTCGAACCAGCCGCGCCCGGTCTTGCGGCCGTGCAGCCCGGCGGCCACCCGGTTCGGGGTGAGATAGGAGGGGCGGAGCCGGTCCGCGTACCGGAACCCCGTCCAGATCGAGTCGATCACCGCGGCCGTCACATCCAGACCGGTGAGGTCCATCAGCTCGAACGGGCCCATCCGCAGGCCGAGCACATCACGGGCGATCCGGTCGATGTCCGCCGGGTCGCCGACCGTCTCCTCCAGCAGCGCGAGGGCCTCGGTCACCAGGCCGCGGCCGGCGTGATTGACCAGGAAGCCCGGGGTGTCGGCGACCGTGACGGCACGGTGCCCACAGCTCTCGACGAGCGCGGTGAGGGCCGGCACGATCTCCGGGCGGGTGGCCGCGCCCGGCACGATCTCGACGATCCTCATCAGCGGGACCGGGTTGAAGAAGTGCAGCCCGGCCAGGCGCGTCGGGTCCTTCAGCGCCGCGGCGATCCGGGTGACCGACAGGGACGAGGTGTTGGTCGCGAAGACGGCCGTCGCGGGCAGCGCCTGCTCCAGCCGGCCGAAGACCTCGGTCTTGGTGCCGAGGTCCTCCCGCACGGCCTCGATGACCAGCTCGACGTCCGGGCCCTGAACCCAGGGGTCGTCCAGCGGGATCAGCCGCTCCAGGGCGGCGGCGGAGTCCTCGGCGGACATCCGGCCCTTCTGCACGGCCCGTTCGAGCATGGACCGTACGAAGTCCACGGCGGCCGTCACCGCCTCCGTCCGTACGTCGCACAGCTCGACGGTGTGTCCGGCGGTCGCCGCCCACTGGGCGATGCCGCGGCCCATGGCCCCGGCGCCGACGATCCTGATACGCATGGCGATTGCCGTCCTCTCGGGGTGTGACATGTGATTCGTCTCAGCGAAGATAGACGCGGTCCGGGTCCACGTCCTCGCGCAGCAGCCGCAGTTCGGCCGCGGTCGGCGGCGGTACGGTCCCGACCGTGCCGGCGACCGACAGGTCCCAGCCGGTGGCCGCCCGTACCTGTTCGACGGTGACGCCCGGGTGGACGGCGACCAGCCGCAGCTCCTCGCCGATGCCCGCACGGGCCAGGATGCCCAGTTCGGTGATGACCCGGGTGACACCGGCGCCCAGCGGCCGGATGCCTTCGGCCAGCGCCCGGTCGGGGCCGGGGGTGGTGCAGAAGTCGAGGGTCTCGGTGAAGGAGCGCGGATTGTGGCGGCGCATCACGACGAAGACCTCGCGGGAGTTGGCCATCACCTCGATGCCGCCGCCCGAGCCGGGCAGCCGGACCGAGGGGCTGTCCCAGTCGCCGATCACGGACGTGTTGAGGTTGCCCCACCGGTCGATCTGAGCGGCGCCGAGGAACCCCACGTCGATATGGCCGCCCTGGAGGACGCAGCCGAAGAGCGCGGGCATCGAGAGCACCGCCTCGGCACCGGTGATCAGGACGGCGTCGGCGATGGTCTCCGGCAGGTGCGAGGGGTGGGCGCCGCAGACCCCCGACTCGTACACGACCTCGATCTCCGGCGCGACCGTCAGATGCGCCAGCTCGGTGGCGAGCGTCGGCAGGCCGATCCCGGCGAACACGGTCCGGCGCGCGGCCAGTTCGCGGGAGGCGACGACGGAGAGCAGCTCCGACGAGGTGATCGTGTCCGGTGCGGTCGTGGTCATGGCCCGTTCCTTCTCGTGTCCCGTTTCCGTACTCACAGCTGCCGTACTCACAGCCGCCGTCCGTAATTCACC
Source organism: Streptomyces sp. NPDC048473 (assembly GCF_043200155.1). NCBI lineage: Bacteria > Bacillati > Actinomycetota > Actinomycetes > Kitasatosporales > Streptomycetaceae > Streptomyces > Streptomyces sp. NPDC048473. The sequence continues at coordinate 5,545 of NZ_JBICXE010000025.1, read as the reverse complement.
GGCAGGCTCAGCGCCTCGCCGACCGCCAGGCCCGCCCAGAACTCCTCGCCGAGCTTGTCGACGTACTCGGCGTGGTCGGCCGTCCCGCGCACCCATTCGTCCAGCCACTCCTGGAGCCGCCGCGGGTCCTTGCTGATGTGCGACCAGGCCCGGTAGAAGGCGTTGTCCCGGTCGTAGTACCCCTGCGCGAAGGAGGGGTGGGCGCCGCGCGGACAGACGACGACCGCGTCGACCGCATGAGCGGGGACGAGCGTACGGTTCGGGTCCGAGCGGATCACCTCGTCGTCGACGATCTCCTCCACGACGACGACCGCCTTGTCCGCCGCGTACACCGCCTCGGCCTGGATGCCGGTCAGGCCCCACATCTGGGTGTTGCCGCTGCGGTCGGCGCGCTGGGCGTGGATGATCGTCACATCCGGGTTGACGGGCGGTACGACATAGATCAGCTCGGCCTCGCCGTCCGGGCCCGGGTAGGGCGAAGTGACCTTGCGCAGATCGCTGTTGACGGACGGCAGATCGCTGCCGCCGTAGCTGCGCAGCGGGTAGAACGGCAGCCGCTGGGAACCGGCGAGGTAGCGGCAGATCATCCCGTAGTGGCTGTACTCCTCGAAGACGAGCGGCGCCGGGTCGCCGCTCTCGATACGGCGGCGCAGCTCGCCCAGCGAGCCGGCGGAGGAGTTGCCCACGAAGGAGGAGACCAGCCGCGAGACACAGCCCGCGGCGATCATCTGGTCCACCACGATGTCCGCGGTCATCCGGACGACGGTGAGGTCCCGGCGGCCCTGGCGGATGATCTCGTGGCCCGCCGCGGTCGGGACGAGATGGGTGAAGCCTTCGAGGCAGACGGTGCCACCGTCGTGGACGAAGGCGGCGACCGCCGCCTTCATCGACATCGTCTTGTCTTTCCGGTCCGTCGTGGCCACGGTGCTCCTCCGGCTCTGCGTGCGCGCCCTGTGTATGCGCGTCGTCCCACCGTGTCAGTGGCTATTGATTGCTGTCCAATACCAAATTAAGGTCGCATCAAGACGTCTGATTAATGAATTGGATCGATGAATCCGGTCGGTGGAGACCGGCTGGAGACCGGAGGAGCGGGCATGGAGCTGCGTCATCTGTCCGCGTTCGTCGCCGTGGCCGAGGAGCTGCACTTCGGGCGGGCCGCGAAGCGGCTGCAGATGGCCCAGCCGCCGCTGAGCCAGCAGATCCGGCAGCTGGAGAAGGAGCTGGGCGTCCAGCTCTTCGAACGCAACACCCGGTCGGTACGGCTGACCAGCGCGGGGGAGTCCTTCCTCCAGCCGGTACGGACCGTGCTCGACGACCTCGACACCGCGGTGCGGGCCGCGAAGGCGGCCGGCCGCGGCGAGTACGGTCGGGTCACCATCGGCTTCGCGGGTGCCTCCAGCCACGAGACGCTGCCGCTCCTCACCAGGGCCGTGCGCGCCGCCCACCCCGCCATCGAACTGGCCATGAAGGGGCAGACGTACGCCAATGTCGCCCTCGACCGGGTTGCCGACGGCTCGCTCGACCTGGGGTTCGTCCGGCTGCCGGTGACCCAGCCGGGGGTGGCGTACCGGGTGATCGACGAGGAGGAGCTGGTGTGCGCACTGCCCTCCGACCACCGGCTCGCCCGGCTGGAGAGCGTCCCTATCGGGGTCCTGGCGGAGGAGCCCTTCGTCTCCTTCCCCGCCAACACCGGCTCCACGGTGCGCGATGCGCTGGTCGGGGCCTGCGAGGCCGCCGGGTTCAACCCGCGTGTGGTGCAGGAGGCGCCCGACTCGTACACGATCCTGGCGCTGGTCGCCGCGGGCGTCGGTGTGACGCTCACCGTCACCTCCGTACAGCACATCCAGCAGAACGGCCTCGTCTACCGGCCCCTGTCCGGACCGCCCATCCGGCTCCAGGCGGCGCTGGCCTGGCGCGCCGACAACCCCTCCGCCGCTCTGCGGGCGGTGCTCGCGGTGGCGGAGGAAGCCCTGCCCACCCCGGCGGGTCCGGCCGGGGACCGAACCACCGCAAGCCGCCATTGAGACGCGCCACGTCTTGAACCAGGGCGAACTGGATATTGGACCGACTCAGTCACCGGGTGCAAGGGTCGGCGGCACACGCCACTCGCCATCGAAAGGGCGACATACGCCCCTCGCCACCGAAAGGTCACGCCGTGCCCGACCAGCAGCTCGATGTCGTCATCTGTGAACCGCTGCGCACCCCCATCGGCCGTTTCGGCGGAGTGTTCGCACAGCAGACGCCGGCCGCACTCGCCGCGCGCGTCATCGCCGAGGTCGTCGCCCGTACCGGAATCGACCCCGCCGCGGTCGACGAGGTGATCCTCGGGCACGCCTACCCGTCCGCCGAGGCCCCCGCCATCGGCCGGGTCGCCGCCCTCGACGCCGGACTGCCCGAGACCGTCACCGGTTCCCAGATCGACCGCCGCTGCGGCTCCGGCCTCCAGGCCGTCCTCGACGCGGCGATGCAGATCCGGGCCGGCTTCAGCGAGGTCGTCATCGCGGGCGGCGTCGACGTGATGAGCGCCGCCCCGTACTACACACACGAAGGCCGCTGGGGCATCAAGGGCCCCGGCCTCCAGCTCCACGACGCGCTGGCCCGCGGCAGGGTCACCGCGGGCGGCGTCAACCACCCCGTACCGGGCGGCATGATCGAGACCGCCGAGAACCTGCGCCGCGCGTACGGCATCAGCCGCGCCGACCAGGACGCCCTCGCCCTGCGCTCGCAGCAGCGAGCCGGCCGGGCCGCGATGGAGGGACGGTACGAGGCGGAGACCGTCCCCGTCACCGTACGGACCCGCAAGGGCGAGACGCTTGTCACCGCCGACGAGCACCCCCGCCCCGACACCACCGCCGAACAACTCGCCGCGCTGCGCCCGATCATGTCGAAGTCCGACCCCGAGGCGACCGTCACCGCGGGCAACGCCAGCGGTCAGAACGACGCGGCCGCCGCCTGCCTGGTGACCAGCGCGGCCACCGCCGAACGGCTCGGTCTCACCCCGCTGGTCCGGCTGGTCTCCTTCGCCCGCGCCGGGGTGCCCGCCGCGACCATGGGTATCGGCCCCGTCCCGGCGACCCGGGCCGCCCTCGACCGCGCCGGACTCACCCTTGCCGACCTCGACCTGATCGAGCTCAACGAAGCATTCGCCGCCCAAGTACTCGCCTGCACACGCGAGTTGGGCCTGGGCGACACCGACCACGAGCAGCGCATCAACGTCAACGGCTCCGGCGTCTCCCTCGGTCACCCGGTCGGCGCCACGGGCGCCCGTATCCTCGCCACGCTGACCCGCGAGCTGCACCGCCGCGAGGCCCGGTACGGCCTGGAGACCATGTGCATCGGCGGCGGACAGGGCCTCGCCGCGATCTTCGAGCGCATCGCGGCCTGAGTCACACCGTGGTGCAGTGAGACGCACAGCCTCTCACTGCACCAGTAATTCAGTATTGGACCGATATAGGTCCCGGCTGGCACCGTAACCGCCATCACCCCGCCGCCGTCCCCTTCCCCCACGCTTCCCCTCCCTCCACGCTTCCCCATGCGGCAACTGGCGTCTCGGGCGACGCTTTTCTCTTCCCCCTGCCATCCGTTCGATCAATGACGTTCACGGGAGCCACCATGAGTGCGTCCACCGCCAGCGCACGAGAGCGCACCAGAGCCGCCAACCGTGCGGGATTCGGTGCCTTCATCGGTTCGACCATCGAATGGTTCGACTTCTACATCTACGGGACCGCGGCAGCGCTCGTCTTCGACAAGGTGTTCTTCCCCGAACTGGACGGCCCCGTAGGCACCTTGGTCGCCTTCGCGACCTTCTGGGTCGGCTTCCTCGCCCGCCCCATCGGCGGTGTCATATTCGGGCACTACGGCGACCGCCTCGGCCGCAAGAAGACCCTGGTCATCACGCTGCTGATGATGGGCGTCTCGACCACCGCGATCGGTCTGCTGCCGAGCTACGCCTCCATCGGCATCGCCGCCCCGATCCTGCTGGTCTGCATCCGCATGGTGCAGGGCATCGGCCTCGGCGGCGAGTGGGGCGGCTCCGTACTGATTGCCTCCGAGCACGCCCCGAAGGGCAAGTCGGTGCTGTACGGGGCGTTCGCCCAGCAGGGCTCGCCCGTCGGCAACACGCTCTCCACCCTGAGCTTTCTCGCGATCAGCCAGCTGCCGGACTCCGCGTTCGTCTCCTGGGGCTGGCGGGTGCCGTTCCTCTTCTCGGCCGCCCTCGTCATCGTCGGACTCCTCGTCCGGCTGAAGGTCGCCGAGTCCCCGGCGATGGCGAAGCTCATCGAGAAGAAAAAGGTCGTCAAGCTTCCGCTGACCGAGGTCCTGCGCACCCAGCCCATGCTGATCGTCCTCGGCATCGGCGCCTGCACGATCGGTCTGTCGGCGACCTACTTCAAGTCGACGTTCGCCCTGTCCTGGGCCACCTCGTCGCTCAGCTTCGACCGCAGCTCGTTCCTGACGATCATCCTCGTCGCCAACATCACCCAGATCATCGTCCAGCCCTTCGGTGCGCTCATCGCCACCCGTATGAAGAGCTGGTCCCGCGCGGTGACCGTGATGCTGTTGCCCGAACTGATCCTGTTGCCGGTGATGTTCCTGCTGATCCGCACCGAGAACTACGGTCTCGCGATGCTCGGTGTCGCCGTTGCCACCATTCCGCACTGCCTCTACTACGCGGCCCTGGCGGGCATGCTGGCCAGCCGCTTTCCGGCGCACCTCCGCTACACCGGCATCTCCCTCTGCTACCAGCTGTGCGGCACGCTGCTCGGCGGTACGACCCCGATCATCGGCCAGTTCCTGCTGAACCGCACCGGTTCGATCACCGCCGTCATCGCATACGCCACCTTCCAGGTGGTGCTGACCCTGGGCTGCATGCTCCTGCTGCTCAAGCGCCCCAACTACGACGAGCAGGCCGCGGAGCCGGCTGCCATGTCACATACCGCCGCAGTCACCGCCTGACCCCACCCCTGCCCGATGAGATACGAAAGGCCGGCCGCCATGCCGCTGACTGTGAACGGCATCCCGGAGATCCTCGCGCTGAGCGGGCGCGACCTCGGGTACTCCGACTGGAAGGAGATCACCCAGGAACTCATCGACGCGTACGCACACGTCTCCGGGGATCATCAGTGGATCCACACCGACGTCGAGCGCGCCGCATCCGGCCCGTACGGACGGACCATCGCCCACGGGTACATGGTGCTCAGCTGGGGCATCCCGATGTTCGGTGAACTGCTCCGGGTGCAGGGCGTGGGCCGAGCACTCAACTACGGGGTCAACCGCGTCCGTTACCCGGCTCCCGTGTCGGTCGGCAGCAGGGTCCGGCTGCATGCCTCGGTCGCTGGGGTGAAGGAGGTCGCGCGGGGCGGCGTGGAGATGGCCCGGGCATTCACCTTCGAACTCGAAGGGTCCGCGAAGCCGGCATGCGTGGCGGAGTCGCTGACGCACTTCTATCCCTAGTAGGGCTTGGTCATGTGCGGTCCGAGATGGCGTGTCTTCTTGATCGGTCGTGTCGTTGATCGGGTGTGCTGGGTGAGGAGTTGGCTGCGGT